>CP119311.1:6436717-6743228 GCA_029202545.1 Candidatus Pseudobacter hemicellulosilyticus | reverse complement strand
AACCACTACATAGGTTCGACCCAAAAGTCCCTCTCCCCCCTGAAACCCTGCAGGCAGCGCTGCTGCTTCCGCCTCAACCATCCGTAGGTACAAACCCGCCCCCGGTTCGTCCCAAAAAACTGCTTCTTCCCAACTTCCCCCTCCCACATCCACCTACCCAGGCAACCACTACTTTGGTTCGCCCCATATCTATTTTACTCCTTTTCGCCCACAGCAGGCAGCAATGCGTGCCCGTATCCGGTCTATTGTCATAATAAACAAAGACACAGCGCGTTATTGCGTTTCAGATACCCGCATCCCTTTAAAAACCAACAATACACGTATGAAATTTATCCTGACCCTCCTGCTGGCCGGCATCACTATGTCCGTATTTGCCCAGAGTGCCCCCGGTACCATCCCCGCTGTTGACTCTACTGCACTGCTTCAGGAAACGGCCACAGCGCCCATAGCCAACAAGCCCTTGAGCAGCTACCCTAAGAATGTGGTCAAAATGAATGTCTCTTCCCTGGTACTGAACAGCTACAACTTTTATTACGAGCGCATGCTCACCCGCAAGATCTCCATCACCGGTGGCTTTAAGACCATGCCCCGCACCGGCCTGAGCTCCACTACCATAGGAGAGAAACTGGTAGACCAGCTGGATATTGACCGGGACGACCAGGACGATATCGACCGCCTTGAAGCCTCCAGCAATGCTTTTACCCTGGGCGTTCGCTTCTATACCGGTAAAAGGCCTGGCGCCAAAGGGTTCTATGCAGAACTCTACGGCCGCTATACCAACCTGAAAGCCTACTACGCCTATGATTATACTTCCTCCAGCGATAAAAACTACAAATTCCCCATCGAGGTAAGCACCAACGGCTTCGGCGGTGGCCTGCTGCTGGGCGGTCAGTTCAATATTGCCAAAAAAGTAGTGGTGGACCTGTACATCATCGGCGCTCATTACGGCAAACTGAACGGGGATGCCAACGCCATCACCGATCTTAGCAGCATGACCGCACAGGAAAGGCAGGATATGCAGGATGATATCAACGACCTGGCCCCCTCTTTCAACGACAAAAAAATGCTACAGGTCAATGTCACTGAATCTGGTGTACGGGGCAATGTGGACGGCCCCTTCCTGGGCGTTCGCGCCGCCGGCCTCAGCATCGGCTGGACTTTTTAACAGTACCTTACAGTCTCACTATAAAGGCCCGTTCACCCCTGGTGAACGGGCCTTGCTCTTTGTAATGCATTGGCATAGCGGGTTCCGGCTTGGTGCTGCAACAGCAATTCCCGCCAATTTGCCTGCATTCCTGGCCAACCAGCGGCAATAGGTTCCGCCGCCCTTTTGCCGGCAAGCGCCTACCTTTGTACCATGAATCGCTGGCTTTTCCTTCTGTTCCTGATGCCCTTACTGGGAGCAGGGCCACAGCAAACGCTCCGCCCTTTTCACCTCTCCGGCAAAGCACAGGGCACCACCTGGCAGCTGACCTACTATGCCGCCGACAGCCTTGTCAGCCACCAGGAGATCATGGACCTGCTGGACCAGCTGGACAGCTCCCTGAGTATTTACAAACCCTGGTCGCTCATCAACCGCTTTAACGGATCGGATACCGGGGTCATCATGGACAAACACCTGCGGACCGTAGTGGTGGCCGCCCTGGACACCTGGCGCCAGACGGAGGGTATTTTTGACGTCACAATACTACCCCTGGTTCAGGCCTGGGGTTTCGGTACAAAAGAGTTGAATACTATGCCAGATTCGCTCACTATTTTAGCATTGAAAGCATGCGTGGATTCCCGATATTTATCAATTGAAGGCAATTGGCTGAAAAAGGCAAAACCCTGCGTGAAGATCGATGTGAACGGGATAGCACAGGGATACAGTGTAGATGAAATGGCCAGCCTGCTGCAGCAGAAAGGGATCAGGGATTACCTGGTGGAACTGGGTGGCGAGCTACGGGTTAAAGGTCGCAGGCAACCTTCCGGCGAACCGATGACCGTAGGCATTGAAGCCCCCGCTAAATATGATTTTGAACCCAGGTCCCTGAGGAAGATCATTCAGATCACTGACAGCAGCGCCATCACTACTTCCGGCAGTTACCGGAAATTTGTGGAAAGCAATGGCAAAAAGATCTCGCATATCCTGGACCCGCGTACCGGCTACTCTGCCCAGAATGAACTGATCAGCGTGACGGTCCTGGCGCCCACAGCTTTTATGGCAGATGCATTTGACAATGCCCTGATGGCTATGGGACTGGAAAAAGCCCTCGCATTCACCGAAGCCCATCCACTCCTGGCCGCCTACTGCATCTACCGGAAAAAGGACGGCAGCATTGCAGACACCGCCAGCAGCAGGTTTTATGCCATCACCGGGAACACCCAACGCCCTTGAAAACTTGAATTATGCGTAGAAGAACATTCATACACCAGGCAGGCTTGTTTACAGGAGGCCTGCTCCTGCACCAACAGCTCTCCGCCGCTTTTCGTTCCAGTAACGATGAAAAGATCAATGTGGCGGTGATCGGCTGCGGCGACCGCGGCCAGGGCATTGCCCATACCCTGAAAAGTTTCCCTGAACAGTTCCAGCTCAGCGCCGTTTGCGACGTCCTCGATTTCCGGCTGGCCGAAGCCCGCAACAAGATCACCGGCGGACAGGCAACCGAATACAAGGACTACCGTAAACTGCTGGACGATAAAAGCATCCAGGCCGTGGTCATTGCCACGCCCCTCAATATGCACTATCCCATAGCCGCCGCAGCCCTCGCCGCCGGTAAGCATGTGTTCCTGGAAAAGACCATGACCTACGATATCAACCAGGCCATCAGCCTGGTGGAACTGTCTAAAAAACATAGCAACCAGGTGATCCAGGTAGGCCACCAGTACCGCTACGTACCACTGTATTTCCGGGTCAAGGAAATGATTGAAGAAGGTTTCCTGGGTAAAGTAACGCATATTGATTGCCGTTGGGATCGTAATGGCAGCTGGAGAAGATCCGTGCCCGCCGGCTGTACCGACAAACAGGTGAACTGGCGCATGTACAAAGAATATTCCGGTGGCCTGGTAGCTGAGCTGCTCTCACACCAGATGGACTTTATCAACTGGGCCTTTGATACCCACCCCGATGAAGTGGTGGGCACCGGCGGGATCGATTTCTATAAGGACGGCCGGGAAACATTCGATAATGTACAGGTAGTACTCCGCTATAACAAGGCCAACATGATCGGCAATTTCGGCGCCACCTGCGCCAATTCCCGCGAAGGCTATATCTTCAAGATCAAAGGCGACCGCGGCACCGTGGCCCTGCTGGTGAACGACGGGATCTTTTACCCCGAGCCCAACATGAAGAAAGAGCTGGAAACCGTGGATGGCGTCAGCAGCGCCACCAAAATTGAATGGGATAAGGACGGCGGCATGCCCATTCTCAAAGGACCCAAGAAAGACGGCACCTGGTATGCACTCCAGGATTTTCATAAATGTATTACCGAAAAAACAAAGCCGGCTTCCAACGTGATCACCGGCGCCACTACCTCCGTTTGTGTACACCTGGCCAATAAAGCCGCTGAAACACATACCATCCAGGAATGGAAGAACAAGTATAATTTTTCATAATAATAGATTGTTACCATGAAGAAGACCTGCCTGCTGGCATTAACGATGATAGCCACCTTAGGGCTCACTGCACAAAAAAAATCGAAAGGCTGGACCAACCTGTTTGACGGTAAAACCCTCAACGGCTGGAAAACATTGTCTGGCCAGGCCGAATACAAAGTTGAGAATGGCGCCATCACCGGCACTACCATCCCCGGATCACCCAATACTTTCCTGGTAACAGAAAAGGAATACGGGGACTTTGTCCTGGAGCTGGAGATCAAAATGGAGGACACCACTTCCAATTCCGGTATCCAGTTCAGGAGCCACCTCAATCCCGAAGGCAATAACGGTACCGGCCGCGTGTACGGCTACCAGTTTGAAGTAGACCCCAGCTCCCGCAAATGGACCGGCGGTATCTATGATGAAGCGCGTCGCGACTGGCTCTACCCGCTCTCGCTCAACTCCGCTGCACAGAACGCTTTCAAGAATGGTCAGTTCAACAAAGTGCGCATTGAATGCATTGGTCATGAACTGAAAACATGGGTCAACGGCGTACCCGCTGCCTATGTGATAGATACCCTGGATGCACAGGGCTTCATTGGCCTGCAGGTGCACAGCATCAAAGGGCCCGAACAGGCCGGTAAGAAAATTTACTGGAAGAATATCCGCATCAAAACAACCAACCTGAAGCCCACCGCTTTCGGCAAGAATGTGTATGTCTACAATACCATTCCCAATAACCTGTCGAACTATGAAAAAGGCGAAGGCTGGCGTTTACTTTTTGACGGTACCAGTACTACCGGCTGGAAAGGCGCTTACAAACCCGGTTTTCCCGAAAAAGGATGGGAAGTGAAGGACGGCATATTGTCCGTGCTGAAATCCGGCGGCGCTGAATCTACCAACGGCGGCGATATTGTTACCATTGAAGAGTTCGGCTTTTTTGATATGTCCTGGGACTTCAAGCTCACCACCGGCGCCAACAGCGGTGTGAAATATTTTGTGACCCTCTCCGAAGGCAATAAAGGTTCTGCTATCGGCCTGGAATACCAGCTGCTGGATGATAAAGTGCATCCTGACGCCAAGCTGGGCCGTGACGGCAACAGGACTTTGGCTTCCCTGTACGACCTGAAGACCTCCACCAAAAATGAACGTTTTGTACACCAGCCCGGCCAGTGGAACACTGCCCGCCTGATTGTGTATCCCAATAACCACGTAGAGCATTACCTCAACGGCGTCAAGGTGTTGGAATATGAAAGAGGATCCAAGGAATTCCGGGACCTGGTAGCCCTCAGCAAGCATAAGGTATGGAAGAATTTTGGGGAAGCAGAAAAAGGTCATATATTATTACAGGATCACGGAGACGCAGTCAGCTTCCGGAGCATTAAGATTAAAACGCTGAAATAGCCCGTTCATTACCGGGCGGCCAGGCTTGCGGCTGTAGTCAGGTGGTCCAACATTTTTATTGACCATCCAAAAACTGCACTATGAGAGTAGATAAAGCAAGCAGGACCGCCCAGTACATGGCCTTGTTCCGGGCGCTGGAGACCGTGCGGTCCTCGGGCAAAAGGCTGTTCTCGGACCCTTATGCGGTCCTGTTCCTCGACAACGGTTACAAGCGGGCAGTGCGCTGGGCGCGCTTTCCCTTTGGCCGGAAGTTCATTCAACGCAAGATCCATAAACGGATGCCCGGAGGTTTCTCCTCCGGTGTGGCCCGTACAAAGTATATAGATGACCTGCTGCATCGTTCCGTTCGGGAAGGCGTGCAGCAGGTCATTATACTTGGCGCCGGTTTTGATATGCGATCCCTGCGGCTCGATTTCCTCCAACAGCTGCCCGTTATTGAAATAGATCACCCTAACACCGCCAAGCTCAAATTAGGCACCCTGCAAAGCCAGCTGGGCCGGCTGCCGGCCAATGTGCGCTACTACCAGCTGGACCTGAATGAGCAGAGCCTGGACCAGCTGGCTGTCAGTCGCTCCCTGGATTTTTCCCTCCCCACTGCCTTCATCTGGGAAGGCGTCACCAATTACCTTACCCCACAGGCCATTGACCAGACCTTTGCCTTTGTGCAGCAATTTGCCAAAGGCAGCGCTATCATATTTACTTATATCGACCGGCTGATCCTGGAAGACCCTGCCTCTTTTTACGGGGGCGACAAGCTCCTGAATGACCTGGCCGAGATCGGTGAGCCCTGGACCTTTGGCTTTGATCCCGAGACCCTGGGTGAATACCTTGCCCGTTTTGACCTCACCCTGGTGGAAGACCTGAGCGCTATCCAGTATCGCGACCGGTATATACCGGAGTGGCAGGAGCGGGGTTATGAGTTTTACCGGACCGCCTATGCTGTGAAGCTGCTGGGCCCGCTGGAAGGATAAGCCATTTGAAAACATTTTTGGGACGAACCAAAGACAGGCTGCCTGTTGAAAAAGGAAGTTTCTTAAGGCTGCTATGGACGAACCGGGGATAGGCGGCTGAAAGGTTTGACCCTGGTAAGAACAACATTTTAAAGACATTTTTGGACGAACCAGGAAGCTTCCTGCATTATTCCTGCAGGAATTGCTTATGCAACAAAAAGCCCGGAAATCAGCCTGCAGGCTGGTTTCCGGGCAGTACCCCTGCGATAGCAGGGTATATATCAAATGCCTTATACTTTAGGTTCCCAGCCTTTCTCGTAGCTGCGGCGCCAGAGCTTCATAGCTTGTTTTTCCCTGATACGGCCGTTGGCAGGATTGCAGTTGAGGGTTAAGCCGGTGCGCTGGGCAATGCTGGCCAGGTGGCAGAGCAAGACACTCTTATGGCCCTCATCGATCGGTGAACTGAGTTTGGCCTCCCCACGGATACCATCAATAAAGTTCTGTAGGTGGAAAAGGTCCAGGTTGCCGCTGGCGCTGACAGGGTTGTTGGGATCGCCTTTAACATCGGACTTCACGTCTTTCACCAGCTTATTATTGGCGTCATAGATCTTATAATCAGCATCGCCGCCATTCACCAGTGTGCCTTTTTCACCGTAAATGGCAAAGCCCCTGCCGGCTTTTTCCACCGGGAATTTATTGCAGCTGCGGCTTTCCCAGGTGATGGCTTTATTGCCGGCAAACTCAAAACTGGCCACCTGGGTATCGGGTGTTTCCCAATCGTCTTTATAAGCATAACGGCCACCGGCAGACGTAACGCGGGTGGGATAGTCCACACCAAGGAACCAGCGGCAGCAATCAATCTCATGCGTACCGTTGTTACAGGTTTCACTGGTGCCCCAATGCCAGAACCAGTGCCAGTTATAGTGTACCAGGTTGTCCTGGTATTCTTTGCGGGGAGCGGGGCCCTGCCAGAGGTTCCAGTCGAGCGTAGCCGGCGGCGGTACCTTCTTTCCAAACCCGATAGGCTTGCGGTCGTTGGTATACCAGGCCTTTGCGAAATACGCATTCCCGATAATGCCTTCGCGCACTTCTTTCACTGCCTGGATCAGTGTGGGGAAGGAGCGGCGCTGGTTGCCCATCTGGATCAGTTTATTGGGATATTTTGTCATAGCCTCCACCAGCAGTTCTCCTTCATGGGGATTGTGGCCGCAGGGCTTTTCAACATACACATGTTTATTATTGGCTACGCCCAGCAGGGTAGCAGGCGCATGCCAGTGGTCAGGCGCCCCTACTACCAGCGCATCAAAATCCGTTTTGGCCACCAGTTCGCGGATATCCCTGATGACAGTGGGTTTGCGGGCAGCTTTGGCAAAAGGTTTCAGGCCGTTGGCAATGGCTTTCTCTTCAATATCGCAGAGGTATGCGATCTCTACATTGGGCAGTTTGGCAAAGCAGTCCGCCAGGTAGGCGCCGCGGCTGTTAACACCCATAACGCCCAGTATCACTTTATTGCTGGGCGCGTTCTTCCCAAAGACAGGAAAGTTCAGGATCGTGATCCCGCCTGCAGCCAGCGAAGCATTCCTGATAAAAGTACGTCTCTTCATGAAGGCAGATTTATTACATGTTAAGAATAGGGGGTGGACCCGGCCGCCGGGGCAGGCCCAACCGGGATTCAAGTTAACGGGTTTCGGCGTAAAATGATTGGCTTTGTATTAAGTTGAACAAGCCCGTTGGGCACAAAAAAGCCCCTTCCGGAAGAAGGGGCCTCACAACTATAGCAAAGAAATGTCTTAAGAAGCAGGTACTGATTCCGGGATAGCGGCAGGCGTATCCGTTTTCTGATCTACCGTGATCACGGGGATCTTGGAATCATAGGAGAGCAGTTTCCGCGTGATCCTGTTCCACCAGCCGGGCATATGGAATTCTTTCAGCGGGTTGGCCATGATCAGGTCGGCATTGATGCGCTTGGAGAATTCCAGGGTGCTTTTAGCCAGGTTCTTTCCTTCCAGCAGGAAACACTGCACAGGAATAGTAGAGAGGCTCTGAACCACTTCCAGGGCGGTATTCATAATGGTGCCGGGAACGCTGGTATCATGCTGTTCGTTCTCATCACGAAGGGATACCAGGTATACCGTTGATTTGAAGGAACGGGCCAGCATAGTGGCCAGGCGGATCCGGTGCAGGGGCACTTCATCATGGAGCGGCAGCACAATCTTCTTGAAATGGCTGATCAGGCCGCTGGAGCGGATGGCCAGTACGGGCACATTCGTTTTGCGGGCCAGGCGGCTGATGGATACGGCCGACCAGATGCGGTGCACCAGGTTGAATTTGGCCAGTCCCACAACTACCATGTCCATGCTGAACTGCTCAATATAACGGGCCAGCTGCTGGCTGGTATTGCCACTCAGGAGGCTGATCTCAATATTGCCTTCGCCACAGAGATGGTGACGATAGTTTTCTTTCAATGCTTCCAGCTTCTTGCGGGCATTGCTCATATCAGCAGCATCGTAGGTGACCAGGCCACTGATATCCAGGGGAACCAGCGGGAGGAGGCCACCTGATACCACATGCACTAAGTGAATATTGCAGTGGAAGGTATTTGCCAGCTCAATGGCCTTTGAAATGGCCCATTTGTTCTTGCTGGTAAAATCTACAGGGACCAGTATGTTATACAGTGTTCTGGGCATGGTTCGCTTTTAAAAGGTTTACAATTAGTTTTCTTCAGCCAGTGCCAGTAAAGGCTGGAAGCTGAATTCCATAATATTGGTGCCGGCCATCTTTCTCAGTAATTCGTCCCTGGTACGGAAGGCTACACCTTTGCCCGAATGGCCAATCATACAGCGGTCGTCCCGGCTGTCACCTACAGCTATGCAGTCTTTCAGCTGCACATTGTATTTTTCACAGGCATGCTGCAGGGCGTTGGTCTTACAGTAGCTGTGGCCGCAGATACTTTCCGGCGATCCGAAAAAGTAGGACGGGATATTGACCTCGCCCGTTGCTTTCCCTTCAAAGAACTCCAGCTGGTTGGCATAGGAGAAGTCTGCGTCTATCTGCTGGCGGACATAGTTGGTGATCAGGGTATAGCTGTTGCTGATCAGCCCTATCACATAACCCCGGGCTTTCAGTTCTTTGACTACTTCTTTGATATCACTGACCATTTCCATGCGTTCTGCCACATTCAGCAGTTCGTCCATGGTGCGGCCTTTGAGCAGCAGCCCGATGCGTTTGGTAAGGATGATGGGATCTTTTTCCTGCGCCCTGAAGTCTTCAAGTTTTGCGGTAAAGCCAAATTGCCTGGCGCATTCATCAATTGTCCGGCCTTTGAAGATGGTGTCGTCCATATCGAAGATAGCCATCTTATGGAAACCACAGAGCTTTTCCCGGAGGGTTTTATTCATCTCGCTGTTGATGGCTTCCAGGCTGTGGATCTCTTCCTCGCTGATCACTTCAGGATGCTGGAGCTGGGCCCTGGAAATAATGGCGCGGGATACTTCCTTGCTCATTTTGCCCAGTGCCTGCCAGGGTTTGCTCTTGTTCTCAATATACCCGATATTCACTTCCCTGACCCGGGCCTTCATCAGGTACATGTCTATCAGGATGCCGATATCCACACCGTAGTCATTGAAAAAATCGATCTTTTTGAAAAAGGATTTTTTTCCGGCTATCATGCCGCTGAGCGGCTGGGAGAAATGGGACAGGCCGGGATAAAAGATATTGAGCAGGGGCTTGGCTACCAGTTCCGTTACCCTGCCGGCATTACGGGCAAAACTGCCTTTCACAAAATCTGCCTCATCATTGATCAGGGGATTGGCCAGCCGGGTAATAGTTTCCTCAGGATAGGGATCAATATCACCATCCAGGAAAAGTACAATATCATGGGTTGCAGCTTCAATGCCGTCTTTCATAGAGATGCCCTTACCTCTTACCTGGCTGGTGATCACGCGGGCGCCTGCTGCTTCAGCAATCTGAGGTGTCTTGTCCTCTGATTTATCATCTATCACCAGTACTTCCCCTACAAGCGGGTGCTGCCTGCAGAAGTTCACTACATTGGCAATCGTCTCTTCTTCATTCAGAACCGGGATAATAACAGTTAGCACAAAGTACCTCCTTTTAAAATTTCAGGGGTTTAGGAAATAGATAACCTGCTGTTGCTCTTATAATTCATCGTTGCCGGGGCAGCCCTTCCGGCGCCTTTCTTACCGGGCAAAACCCGTGCCCTGCCTGCCTGTCAACATTAATTTTGCCTGAATTGTGGATAGTTTTCCGGGTAAACCCGGTCGTTCGGCCACAGTCTTGTAATATGGCGTTCTATTGTTTAATGGAGGTTAAAACCACATTAAAAGAAGGTTAAAACATAAAAGGAAGTACAATAAAATGCAGGAGGGGCGCTGTTTGCAGCGGAAAGCTACAACAGGCTGGCGGAAAAGAATGCCGGAGAAGAAGGGCCTGACAAAAGGAGTGTCAGAAAAAAAGAGGGGGAAAAGAAAGGTCCGGAAAAAGCGCCGCAAAAGGCGGTTGAAATGGGGCTTCCATACGGACAAAAAAAATCCCCCTGCCAGGCAGGGGGATTATGTAGAGATTGATGATTTGCGAATGCATTAAAAATCCCTGTTGAAACCGCCGCCACCGCCACGGTTGAAGCCACCTTTCTTGTAGCCACCACCGCCGCCGCTGCCGCCGCCGAAGCTTCTTTTCTTGAAGCCACCGCCGCCGCCGCCGGAACCCTGGGGTTTAGGCTGCGCTTCGTTAACGATGATCTTCCTTCCCAGTACTTCGGATTCGTACAGGCTGGTTAAAGCGTTTTGAGCTTCGCCATCTTCAGGCATTTCAACGAAACCGAAGCCTTTGCTGCGGCCGCTTACTTTGTCTTTAACGATTTTGGCGGAAGTAACAGAACCGTACTGCTCAAATAAGGTTCTAAGATCCTCGTCGGTCATTTGCCAGGAGAGGTTCCCTACGTAAATGTTCATTGTAACAAAAGTTTAAATGTTCTGAAAAACCGATAATGACAGTAGTTGCTTACATGAACTGAGGAAACCAGGATATTAGGTAAGACACTTCAGAACACGAGAAACTAAGTACATATATCATACATGAAGATAGGAAATAATTTGAATCGACAAATAAAATTCTGCGCTATCCTTTTACTGGCAAGCATTTGCAGAAATTACCATCTGTTTTGGGTAGGGTAGGCCGGAAGGTCCGGCAGGGGGAAAAGTTCCCGTATAGGCGTAGGGGTAATAGGTAGTGCATTGAAATTCAGGTTTTGGACAAAAGTTCATTACTGAGGGTGGCCGACAGGTTGTCATTGGGATAACTTCATAACGTGACCGGGCAAGGGGAAAAACACCCATAAAAAAAACCTCTCCGGGGGGAGAGGTTTTATATACTTTCAGGCAAAGTTCTGAACTTATTCAGCCACTACTTCAAATTCCAGCTCGGTGCTGTGACCGTTGCCGAATTCAATGAGGGCTTTGTGCGTACCCAGCTCTTTCACTTCTTCTACGATGCTGATCTTCTTGCGGTCGATCTCGTAGCCTTTCTGCTCACGGATAGCGCGGCTCAGCTGGAGGGTAGTTACGCTGCCGAAGATCTTGCCGCTGGTACCGGTCTTGGCGCCAATTTTCAGCGGACCGTCCTGCAGTTTGGCAATAACTTCCTTGATGGCAGCCAGCATGGTAGCTTCCTTCTTCCGTACCTGCTTCATCCTTTCTTCCAGTTGTTTCAGGTTGGAAGGACTTGCTTCTACAGCAAAGCGTTGGGGGATCAGGAAGTTGCGGGCGTAGCCGTTGCGTACTTTCACCACCTCGTTGGCGGCACCTAAGTTGTCTACATCTTGAATCAGAATAATATCCATGGTGTCCTCCTTACTTTAAAAGGTCAGTTACATACGGCAACAAAGCCATCTGACGGGCTTTCTTTACGGCCTGCGACACCTTACGCTGGTACTTCAGAGAGTTACCGGTAATGCGGCGGGGCAATAACTTGCCTTGTTCATTCAGGAATTTCTTCAGGAACTCAGCGTCCTTGTAATCCACGTACTTGATGCCATATTTCTTGAAACGGCAGAATTTCTTCCGGGGTTTCTCAGTTTTGATGGCGGTCAGGTATTTTATCTCATTTGCTTTTGCCATGATGATTAACCCTCCACTGCTTTTTCGGTTCCTGTAGGTACACCACTTCTCTTTTTACCATTGTACTCGACGGCGTATTTATCGAGTACAGTGAACATGTGACGCAGAATATTCTCGTCACGGAGCATCTGAATTTTGAACTGCTCATTGAAGCTGGATGGCGCCTGGTATTCCAGTACCCAGTACAGACCTGTGGTCTTTTTCTGGATCGGATACGCCAGTGATTTCAGACCCCAGGGATTTTCGTGCACAACAGCACCGCCATTCTCCTGAATGAAAGTGGTGTATTTTTTCTGAGCGGCTTTGAAGTCCTCATCAGAAAGCACAGGGGTAAAAATCACCATCAATTCGTAATTGTTCATGATCCCTGTTTTGAAATTTTTGTTTAAGAGATACCGTGGTGTACTGCACCCCGGCCCCGCTGCCCGCCCGAAGGCGATCCGGCTAAGGGGCTGCAAAGATAGTGTGTTCCGGCCATCTGGCAATAGGTCAGCAGAAAAATCTGCGCCCAGCCGTCAATTGGCTGGTTGTCAGGACCAGGAAGGCAGTCCGGGTGCGGTGTTGCGGCCGGGCAGGACATAAAACCCTTTTAAATGGCTTGTTCAGCAGCAGGATTGTCCGCCCCGCGCCAGGATCACTTGCCGGGACAGGCGTCAGCAGGGATACAGCAGGCTGTCAGATGGGTTTAAATAACCGCTCATGCCTGCCGATCCAGGCTATACCTGCCGCCCGCCGGTCACCCGGACTGACAATTTTGCGTATTTACCTGCCGCCGCCGCCCACTGGCATTTTCTTTGGTGGATTGCCTTCAAAATAACGGTACTATGCAAAAAGGGACAATACGCGTTCAGACCGAGAACATCTTTCCTATCATCAAGAAATTCCTGTACAGCGACCATGATATCTTCCTCCGCGAGCTGATCAGCAATGCCGTGGATGCCACCCAGAAATTAAAGACCCTCAGCTCTATCGGCGAGGCGAAGGGTGAACTGGGCGATCTCCGGATTGAAGTGACCCTGGATTCCGACAAAAAGACCATCACCATCTCCGACCGCGGGATTGGTATGACTGGCGAAGAAGTGGAGAAATACATCAACCAGGTAGCCTTCAGCGGCGCCGAGGAATTTGTAAAGAAATACAAAGGCCAGAACGAGAACAATATCATCGGTAAGTTCGGTCTCGGCTTCTACTCCGCTTTTATGGTAAGCGACAGGGTAGAGGTCTATACCAAAAGCTTCCGCCCCGATACAACACCCGTTCGCTGGGAATGCGATGGCAGCCCTGAGTACAGCCTGGAAGAAACCGTAAAGGCTGAACGTGGTACCGACATTGTCCTGCACATCAACGAGGAAAGCCAGGAATTCCTGGACGCATTCCGTGTCAGCACCGTCCTCAACCGTTTCTGCCGCTTCCTGCCCGTGCCCATCTATTTTATCCATAAGGATGTGCCCGAGGAAGAAAGAACAAAACCGATCAACAATACCCAGCCGGCCTGGATCAGAAAGCCTTCTGAGCTGACCCCGGAAAATTATAAGGACTTCTACAAGGAATTGTACGCTTATAATGAACCACCCCTGTTCTGGATCCACCTGAACGTGGACTATCCCTTCAACCTCACTGGTATCCTGTATTTCCCGAAGATCAAACAGAGCTACGAGATCCAGAAGGACAAGATCCAGCTCTACAGCAACCAGGTATTTGTCACCGATGAAGTAAAGGATATTGTACCGGAATTCCTGATGCTGCTGCACGGTGTTATTGATTCCCCCGATATCCCGCTCAACGTAAGCCGCAGCTATCTCCAGGGCGATCCCAACGTGAAAAAGATCAACAACCATATCACCAAAAAAGTGGCTGATAAACTGGAAGAGATCTTCAATAAGGAACGCGCCGATTTTGAAGGGAAATGGGAGAACCTGGGCCTGTTTGTGAAGTACGGTATGATGACGGACGATAAGTTCCTGGAAAAGGCCAATAAGTTCCACCTTTTTGAAGCCGTATCCAAAGCAGGCGAACCCGCTAAATTCTATACACAGGAAGAATACCGCCTGGCCACCGAAACCCTGCAGAAGAACAAGGAAGGGAAACTGGTGGTGCTCTATACTACCAACCCTGTTCAGCAGGATGCCTATATCCGTGCTGCGGAAGAGAAAGGTTTTATTGTTGTGAAGCTGGATACCCTGATTGATGCTTCTTTCATCAACCAGATGGAAATGAAATGGAGCGATATCCATTTTACCCGTGTGGATGCAGATATCACCGATAACCTGATCGACAAACAGGAGAATACGGAAACCGTGCTCAGCGAGGCGGATCAGTCGAGCCTGAAAGACCTCTTTACTTTCCAGGCTGAAAGTCTGCAACTTTCCGTGGAAGTAAAAGGACTGAGTCCTGCCGCTGCGCCTGTTATTGCCACCAGGCCCGAGTTCATGCGCCGCATGAAGGATATGGCTGCCATGGGCGGCGGCGGTGGTATGGGCAGTTTCTATGCCAATATGCCGGATGAAGTAACGCTGACCGTGAATGGTAACCACCCCATTTACCAGCAGGTGCTGGGCAATACCGATAAAGAGCAGCAAACCAAGATCACCCGTAACCTGGCGGACCTGGCCCTGTTATCACAGGGGCTGCTGAAAGGAGGCGACCTGACCAGTTTCATCAACCGCAGCGTGGAGCTGCTGGGCGGTGAAAAGGCCGGCGTGAATACAGCTGTCTGATAAACCAATAGCATAGGTAAAAGAGAAAGGGTGTTGACTGCTTAGCAGTGAACACCCTTTCTTATTGCGTTGATGGCTGGTTACGCCAGGCTCCCGCTGGCCCTGAAGTCCACCACTTTTAATTGCAGGTTCTTTTCATTGTTCCAGTCGTTCTCTTCCACGGTGAACACCACATCCAGCGGATTATGGGGTTGCAGCAGGTGGTTCTTATGGGCCATGTTGAAGCCAATGCCATTGAACAGGATCCCGTCCTGGCGCAGGGAGAAGCGGATATGCTGGTCTTTCACCACCCGGGAATACCCCGAGTCATACACGTTCCTGGCCACAAAGAGGGGCTGGAGGTTATCCGGCCCGAAGGGTTCCATCTGGTGAATGATATTATAGAAGGATTGTTTGAGGTCCCTGAAACTTATTTCCGCATCGATCACCGTTTCTGGCACCAGCATTTCCGGGGTGATGGTAGCGGAAACCACTTCTTCAAAGCGGGCGCAGAAAGCGTCTATCTTGTCCAGTTCCAGCGTCATGCCGGCAGCATAGAAGTGGCCGCCATAGCCCAGCAGCAGGTCCTTGCACTGGTGAATAGCTTCGTATACATTGAAGCCGGCCACGCTCCGGGCCGAGCCTGCGGCATAATCGCCCGACCGGGTAAGTACAATGGTGGGGCGGTAAAAATGATCTATCAGGCGGGAGGCCACAATGCCCACCACACCTTTGTGCCAGTGCGGCTGGAACACCACGGTAGACTTGCGGTCCAGCTGGCTGGCATCCCTTTCTATCAGGTTGAGCGCTTCGTCGGTAATACTTTTATCGGCTTCCTTGCGGTCTGTATTGTCGGAATGCAGGATGGCGGCAAAAGAGCGGGCCTCTTCCAGGTCTTTGGCAATAAAGAGCTGTACGGCCTTGCGGGCGTCATCCATCCGGCCTGCGGCATTGACCCTGGGGGCTATCATGAACACCAGGTTATTGATGAACAGGTTCTTTTCCAGCTTGCTCAGTTCCTTGAGGGCGCGGATCCCGAAATTGGGTTGTTCATTGGCCTTGACCAGGCCAAAATGGGCCAGTATCCGGTTTTCGCCGGTCATAGGTACAATATCGGCGGCAATGGCGGTGGCTACCAGGTCAAGGTATTCATAGGCTTCGGAATCGGGCCGGCCCAGCTCCTGGGTCAGGGCGGAGATCAGTTTGAAGCCCACGCCGCAGCCACAGAGTTCCTTGTAAGGGTAGGGGCAGTCGGCCTGTTTGGGATTGAGGATAGCCACAGCCGGCGGCAGGATGGCATCCGGGGTATGGTGGTCGCAGACCACAAAATCTATCCCGATGCTGCGGGCATAACCGATGAGGTCAACGGATTTGATGCCGCAGTCCAGGGAAACGATCAGGGTAGCGCCCTGGCTGGCGGCATAGTCAATGCCGGCTTTGGACACCCCGTATCCTTCGCGGTAGCGGTGTGGTATATAAAAATCTACGTTGTCGGGTTGGTACACTTTGCGCAGGAACTGGAGCATGGAGGCCACGGAAGTGGTGCCGTCCACGTCATAATCGCCGAACACGAGGATCTTTTCCTGCTGCTGAAAGGCGGCCTGCAGGCGGTTGACGGCCTTGCGCATATCCTTCATGAGCCAGGGGCTGTGAAGCTGCTCCAGCTGGGGCCTGAAATAGTCCCTGGCCTTTTCAAAATTGTCGATACCCCTTTTCACCAGGATGCCGCATAATACGGGATGGATCCTGAGGGACTCATATAAGGCCTGTGTCCGGGTGGCGTCGGCAATGGGTATTTTCCAGCGTTTCTGCATTTTTTCCGGTGAATGATCAGGTTGGTAAGGGATCAGTACTTGCGGTCGGTCGTGAACCGGACCAGTTCTTCCAGTCCTTGTTTGATAGTGGCGTTGTCAAATTCATGTATAATGGCCAGGGCTTCGTCCCGGTACTGCATCATTTTTTGTTCTGCGTACCCGATCCCGCCGGCCTGTTTCACGGTCTGGATCACTTCCTGTACTTTCTCCGGGTCTTTATGATGGTTTTTGATAATATAGATCAGTCGGCGCCGGGTGGCTTTATCAGCATTGTTCAGGGTGTAGATCAGGGGTAAGGTAAGCTTTTTCTCCTTTATATCGTTCCCGGTGGGTTTGCCTATGGCTTCGTTTCCATAGTCAAAGAGGTCGTCCTTGATCTGGAAGGCGATCCCGACTTTCTCCCCGAAGCTCCTCATTTTGTCTGCAATGGCCTCGTCGTGGGTGGTGGACCAGGCGCCGGCGGAGCAGGCTGAAGCCAGGAGGGAGGCGGTCTTATTGCGGATAATTTCAAAATAAATGGCCTCATCCAGGTTCAGGTTACGGGCTTTTTCCATCTGCAGCAGCTCGCCTTCGCTCATTTGTTTAACGGCGTTGGACATGATCTGGAGGATGCGGAAATCATCGTTTTCCAGGGACAGCAGGAGTCCTTTGGCGAGGAGATAATCGCCCACAAGGACGGAAACCTTGCTTTTCCAGAGTGCGTATGTAGAGAAAAAGCCACGTCTTTCCAGGGATTCATCCACTACATCATCGTGCACCAAACTTGCAGTATGCAGCAGTTCCACCAAAGAGGCTGTCCTATAGGTGGATTCATTTACAGGGCCGCAAAGTTTGGCGGAGAGGAGGACGAACATGGGCCTCAGCTGCTTGCCTTTACGGTTCACAATGAAGCGCATGATCCTGTCGAGAAGTGGAACCTGGCTCTTGACAGCGTCGCGGAATTTGTCTTCAAAAGTCGCCAGTTCCTCGTGTAATATTGACTGTGATAGTTTCATGGTTGGAAATGGTCGGCAAATTACAATTTTGCTTTATTATAGTAATGCAGTAATATGGCCGGTTTTGGCCTTGTCTTATTGAATGAAAAACAGCAAGATAATGCACGCAACGTTGGTTAAAAAAATTTGGTATTTAGATTGCAATTAATATTTTTGCACCTAATTCGGATATTGGTTTTCTTAATCCTTCACATAAATTTTAGTTATGGCAAGCAAAAAGTACACAGGTTTATTTGGCTTACTATGCCTGCTCGCGTCTGGCTCGTTTGCCCAAATAGGCGGAAGCTACGATGTACAGGATTCCTCTGTTATACCTTCAAAAAGATTACCCCAGCACACGGAGTTCATGGCTAATAACTATGCATTCCCCTCAAAACCCCGGAACCAATGGGAAATTGGTGTTAAAGGTGGTGCCTTCAGCATTGCCGGTGACGTTCGCTCCCGCTTTCCGGGCCTTGGCGCCGGACTGCATGTTCGCAAAGCCCTGGGTTATGTTATGTCTCTGAGAGGTGATTTCGGTTTTGGAACTACCAAGGGGCTTAATTTTCAACCCGGTTATGTAAAAAACTCAAATACCGATGTTTGGAAAAATGCAGGTTATGCAGTAGGTGCTCCGGTCTTTTACAACTACAAGACAAATATCTATGATGCGAGCCTGCAGGCCGTATTCACTTTAAACAACGTTCGTTTCCACAAAGCCAAGACAGGCTTTAATATCTACGGTTTCGTAGGTTTGGGTGGTATGATCTATGATGTGAAAGTAGATTGCCCTTAACGGAAACGCACTGTACACAACCGAATTTAATGATGTTATCACCCGTTTCGGCGGCAACAATTTCCAGTATAAAGACCGGAAAGACATCAGAAAAGCCCTCAAAGATCATTTCGATGGGGACTATGAAACTAAAGGAGAGGTTGACAACAGCCAGCCCAAAGTATTCGATAAACCCTTCCGCCCCCAGTTCAACTTCGGTGGTGGTATGCAGTTCAGGCTTAACAAGACCCTGAGCCTGTCTATCGAAGACAAGATCACCGCTACCAAGTCTGACCTCCTGGATGGTGTTCAATACCAGGAGAATAGCGTGCAGGATCCTGCCATGACCCGCGATTTTGACCTGTATAACTTCCTGAGCGTAGGTCTGAACTTCGCTATCGGTGGTAAATCTGTTGAACCCCTGTGGTGGCTGAATCCCCTGGATTACGCTTACAACGAGATCAACAAACCCCGTCACATGAAGCTGCCCAAACCCATCCTGGATGACTCCGATGGTGATGGCGTAACTGACCAGTTTGACCTGGAACCCAACACACCCGCCGGTGCTCCTGTTGACTCCCGTGGTGTTAGCCGCGATACCGATGGTGACGGCGTTCCTGACTACAAAGACAAAGAACTCATTACCCCCACTCAATGCCAGCCTGTTGATGCTGATGGCGTAGGTAAATGCCCTGAGCCTGATTGCTGCAAAGAACTGCGGGATAAAATGGCTAACTGGAAACCCAATAACTGTTAATATCGGTGATCTGCCCAGCATCACTTTCAGGGCTAAAGCTGTAACCCTGGGCAATGACGCTAAAGCCCTCCTGGCCAGCGTAGCTCAGAAGATCCGCGACAACTCTGAATGTAAGATCGCTGTAGTTGGCTACTGCTCTTCCAGCAAATCTGAGCAACAGCTCAGCTGGGATCGTGTGAATGCCGTGATCAATCACCTGGTAGAAAAAGAAGGTATCAGCGCTGACCGCTTTATCTTCAAATATGGTGAACTCGGTGGTGATTGCAACACCGTTGACCTGCGCGATGGTACTGGCGAAGAAGGACCTACTACTGTTCCTGCTCCGCACCCGAACCTCCGCCGCAGCAGATAGTACTTACTTAAATGACTTATACCATAGGCTGGCCCGTTCCCGGGTCAGCCTCTTTTTTTTGGGGGGACGAACCAACCGGCCGGCCACTTCGGGAAAAAGCTATAGTCCCCGCTGGCCGGATCAAACCGCCAGTCCGCACAGGGACCAGACAATCGGGGGCACGGCAGGCCGGTCTCTACCTACCGGCTCCAGGTCAGTCTACCAGCCGCTATCCCTGAAAGCGTCCATCGCGTTTTTTAGAGCGCCTGCTGGTTCGTCCCAAAACTGTTTTATGCGTGTTTCCACTGCTGTTTTTTGCCAGACCTGGCGGGGACCAGACAATCGGGGGCACGGCAGGCCGGTCTCTACCTACCGGCTCCAGGTCAGGCTATCATCCGCTATCCCTGAAAGCGTCCATCGCATTTTTTAGAGCGCCTGCTGGTTCGTCCAAAACTGTTTTATGCGTGTTTCCGCTGTTGTTCTTTGCCAGACCTGGCAGGGACAGGCCCGGGAGCTTGCCGACAGCTGGTTGGCCAGGCTGGCAGCAAGAAGCCTGTCCGGCGTTGCTTTTACATGCCTGCTGCCCGCCCCGCCAGGGTTCCGGCAGACCGGCATAGACCATATCCCCAATATGCTCCCTGGCCAGCCCTTTCCGCTCCACCAGCGTTCTTTCCGGAGCCGGGCGCCCTTTCTCCGTCCCTGGCCGCCGACAATCTTTTACTTTATATTAACGACCTCTTTTTGAGGGTCTTAACGTTTCCTTTCATATTTGCAGGTAAAACCCTAACTTTGCCCACTTTTATGAGATTACCGGTCATCGCCCTTTTATTGGCTTTCAGCTTCGTTTCCTGCTCCAAATTTGCCAAAGTGCAAAAGAGTACGGACTATGATTACAAACTGCGGATGGCGGAAAAGTATTACGTGGAAAAGAAATACCACTTCGCCCAGCAATTGTATGAAGAACTGTTCCCCTTAATGAAAGGGCAGCCACAGTTTGAAGATCTCTTTTACAAATACGCTTACTGCTCCTATTACCTGCGGGACTGGATGAATGCAGAGAACCTGTTCAAACAGTTCACTGAAGTATTCCCCACCAGCGCCAAAGCAGAAGAAATGGAATACATGCGGGCGTATACCTATTACCGTCAGTCGCCCAAGCTGGAACTGGACCAGACCAATACCCAGAAGACCATTGGGCTGATGCAGACCTTCATCAATACCCATCCGGAATCACCACGGGTAAAAGAAGCCACCGATATCATTGATGGCTGCCGTGTGAAACTGGAGGGCAAACAATACAAAAGCGCAGAGCTGTATTACAATATGGGCCATTACCGCGCAGCGGCTATTGCCTATACCAGCCTGATGAACGATTTCCCGGACTCACAGCGCAGTGATGAGTACAAGCTGCAGGTCATCAGGGCCTATTACCTGTTTGCTGAGAACAGTGTGGAAGAAAAGAAACCGGCCCGCTATGAGCAGGTGGTCACTGAATGCAATGATTTTTCAGACCGCTTCCCGGAAAGTAAGTATCTTAAACAAGTTGAAGAGTATCTGAATCTTTCTAAAAATAAAGTAAACAATAATGAGCAAGTTACGACGCCAAATTAGCGCTAATACCGCTAATACAGCAGAAACCAAAGATCTGAACGTGATCAAAGGTAAAACCGGTAATGTGTATGAATCCATTGCCATTATTGCCAAACGCGCCAATCAGATCAATATCACCCTCAAAGAGGAACTGCATAATAAACTGGAAGAATTCGCCAGCCATACTGATAGTCTCGAAGAGATCCACGAGAACAAAGAACAGATCGAGATCTCCCGTGCCTATGAGCGCATGCCGAATCCCTCCCTGCTGGCTACCCAGGAATTCCTGGAGGACAAGATCTACCACCGTAAGAACGAAGACGATCTGTTCAGCTAACCGGCAAAGCAGTAAACTTATCGGATGCAAGCGGCAGAACCATTCTGCCGCTTTCGTTTTTGCTGACCATTCACAGTTCACCAACGCAGAAGCGGAGAAAAATACCTTAATTTTATCCCATGTTCCAGGGAAAAAAGATATTGCTGGGCATTACCGGAAGTATTGCCGCCTATAAATCCATCCTGCTGGTCCGTCTCCTGGTGAAAGCCGGTGCGGAAGTAAAGGTGGTCATGACGCCCGCCGCAAAGGATTTTGTAACGCCCCTCACGCTCTCCACGCTGTCTAAGCATCCTGTTATCACCGATCTGTTTAATGAGGCTGCCTGGAGTAACCATGTGGAACTGGGCCGTTGGGCTGACCTCCTGCTGATTGCCCCCCTGAGCTGTAATACCCTCAGCAAAATGGCCCATGGCGGCTGTGATAATATGCTGCTGGCCACCTATCTTTCCGCTACCTGCCCTGTAGCCGTGGCCCCCGCCATGGATGAGGACATGTGGCATCACCCCACTACCCGGGCCAACCTGCAGCAGCTGGAAGCCATGGGACAGCAGGTGATCCCTGTAGGCAACGGTGAACTGGCCAGTGGCCTGCATGGTGACGGCCGCATGGCGGAACCGGAAGCCATTCTCCGGTTCATCCAGGACCATTATTTCCAGCCGAAGGACCTGGAAGGGAAAAAGGTACTGGTCACTGCCGGTCCTACCTATGAGCCCCTGGATCCCGTACGGTTCATTGGCAATCATTCCTCCGGGAAAATGGGACTGGCCATATCGGAAGAGCTGGCCCGGCGTGGCGCCCAGGTACACCTGGTACTGGGACCCGGCTCCGGCTCCGTCAGCAAAGCAGGCATTACCACCGAGCGGGTGGAAACGGCCGACCAGATGTATGAAGCCTGCCACCGCGTTTTTGCTACGGCAGATATAGCCGTGATGTCAGCCGCTGTGGCTGATTATACGCCCAGCACCCGATCCACTGAAAAGATCAAGAAGACCACTGATACTTTTACTGTAGAACTGACCAGGACAAAGGATATACTCAAAAGCCTGGGACAACAGAAAAAGAACGGCCAGCTGCTGGTAGGCTTTGCGCTGGAGACCAGCAATGAGCGCCAGTACGCCCTCGGTAAGCTGGAAAGCAAAAATGCCGATCTCATTGTCCTCAATTCCCTGAACGATGAAGGCGCCGGCTTTGGCCATGATACCAACAAGATCACCATCTTTGAGAAAGGCGGGAAGGAAATGGCGTACGACCGCAAGCCCAAACAACAAGTAGCAAAGGATATCGTTGATAGAATCGTAAATATGCTCTATGCGTAAATCAGTATTCTTACTCGGTATGGCCCTGCTGGCGGTTGTGACGGCCGGCCGGGCGCAGGAACTGCAGGCCAGGGTCTCTATCAATGCGGCGCGGATCAGTTCGCAGACGGACAGAAAAGTGTTCCAGACCCTCCAGGCGGCCATGACCAACCTGCTGAATACCCGCAAATGGACCAATGAGGCCTTCCAGGCCAATGAGAAGATCAACTGCAATTTCATGCTCAATATTGCCGAGCAGGTATCGCCCAATATTTACCGGGCTACGCTGACGGTACAGGCCAGTCGCCCCGTCTACAACAGCACCTATGAAGTGCCCCTCATCAATTTCATGGATGAGAAAGTGGCTTTCAAATACGTGGAGTTCCAGCCGGTGGAGTTCAATGAGAACCGCGTGGCCGGCACGGACCCGCTGGCCTCCAACCTGACCGCCATACTGGCTTATTACGTGTACGTGATCCTGGGACTGGATTTTGATTCCTATGCCGTCCGCGGTGGCGATCCCTATTTCCAGAAAGCCCAGAATATTGTGAACAATGCCCCCGAAGGCCGGGAGATAGAAGGATGGAAAGCTTTTGACGGCCTCCGCAACCGCTACTGGCTGATGGAGAATTTCACCAATAACCGCTACAATGCCATACACGATATCCTGTACAGCTTTTACCGGCTGGGCATGGACTATATGTATGAGAACGAAAGCGAAGGCCGGACCGCCATCATGAACAGCCTGAGCCTGATCAACACCCTGAACAACGATATTCCCAATACCATGGTGGTGCCTTTCTTCTTCCAGGGCAAAGGCAATGAGTTTGCCCGCATTTTTAAGAAGGCGGCGCCGGACGATAAGGACCGGGCCCGTGACATACTGGTCAAGATAGATATCACCAATGCCAATCTGTACAGACAGGAACTGAAATGATGCACAAAAAATCGCATACGCTGATCCGTTATAATAAACAAAGATCCCGTAACTGGCTCCTGGCGGGCGTTCTCGCAATACTGACCCTCGCCTGCACCAGCCGGAAATCTGTGCCTTCGGGTGTGCTGGACCAGGAAAGCATGCAGCAGGTACTCTGGGATATGATGCTGGCGGATCGTTTTTCCACCAGTTTTCTTGTCAGGGACACCTCAGTAAAAGATATCCGGGCTGCCAATTTTGCCCTGTATGAGCAGATCTTCGAATTGCATGATATCAGCAGGGAAGAATTCATTGAAAGCTATAAATTCTATCTTACCCGTCCCGATCTCAGCCGGGAAATGTTTGACAGCATGGCTGTCAGGGGTACCCGTCTCAAGGATACCCTGTACAAACGGCAGCAGGATTCCCTGAACCTGGAGCGGATGAAGACGGATTCCCTGGCCCGCAAGGACAGCCTGCATACGGGATCAGATTCCCTCAAAAGGGTTGACTCCCTCCACAAGGTGGATTCCCTGCATAAGGTGGACTCCCTGCGCAAAGTAGATTCCCTGCACCGGGTGGATTCCCTGGCCAGGCTCAGGACCGGCAAAACGGCCCTGAAGCCGGCGGAGAAGGCAACGGCGCGGCGCGACAGCCTGGACCGTGTCAGGGCCAGCCGGCTGCTCCGTAAACAGGAAGCTGCCCGCCGGAAGGCCAGGAGGGATTCCATCCGTAAAGCCTCGTCCATTCAGCCAACGAACAAGTCGCTGTAAACGGATTCTTCCTACATTTATCCTTTCAACAAATTGCTTGTCGCTTTATGAATAAAGTTGTTGCCAATGCAGATGAGGCCATCCGGGACATCCCCGATGGCGCCACCATTATGCTGGGAGGCTTTGGTCTTTCCGGTATCCCCGAGAACTGCATCGATGCCCTGGTCCGGAAAGGCGTTAAAGAGCTGACCTGTATCTCCAATAATGCAGGGGTGGATGATTTTGGCCTGGGCCTCATGCTGAAGACCCGCCAGATCAAAAAAATGATGAGTTCCTATGTGGGCGAGAATGCCGAGTTTGAACGGCAGTTACTGAGCGGTGAACTGGAAGTGGACCTTATCCCCCAGGGCACGCTGGCCACCCGTATCCAGATGGCAGGTATGGGCATCCCCGCCTTTTTTACACCCGCCGGTTATGGTACGGAGATAGCCGAAGGCAAGGAAGTCCGTGCGTTCAACGGGAAAATGTACCTGATGGAAGAAGCGCTGCACGCTTCCTTTGCCATTGTCAAAGCCTGGAAAGGCGATACCATGGGTAACCTGGTGTTCCGGAAGACCACCCGCAATTTTTCCACTTCCATGGCCAAGGCCGGTGATATCACCATTGTGGAGGTAGAAGAACTGGTGGAACCCGGCCAGCTTGATCCCGATCATATCCATGTGCCCGGTATTTACGTACACCGGATCTTCCAGGGGGCAGGCTATGTGAAGCGCATTGAGCGCCGGACCGTACAGATCGCAAAAAAATAAGGGCTTTCACTTCTCAACTACTTCAACATGGCTTTAGATAAATTTGGCATTGCCAGACGCATTGCGCAGGAGCTGCGGGATGGCATGTATGTGAACCTGGGCATCGGCATTCCCACGCTGGTGGCCAATTTTGTTCCCGCAGGTATGAGCATTATGCTGCAATCCGAGAACGGTATGCTGGGCATGGGGCCCTATCCCGCGGAAGAGGCCATTGATGCGGACCTCATCAATGCCGGCAAGGAAACAGTGACCCTGCTGCCGGGCGGCGCCTTCTTTGACAGTGCCGAGAGTTTCGGGATGATCCGTGCTGGAAAAGTGGACCTGACCGTACTGGGCGCCATGGAAGTTTCTGAAACGGGTGATATTGCCAACTGGAAGATCCCCGGTAAAATGGTGAAAGGCATGGGCGGCGCTATGGACCTGGTGGCCAGCGCCCGGAACATCATTGTGGCCATGATGCACACCAATCCACAGGGCGAGTCCAAATTACTGCCGGCCTGCGGGCTGCCGCTGACGGGTGTCCGCTGTGTAAAAAGGATAGTGACGGATCTGGCGGCACTGGAAGTGCAACCTGATGGCGGCGGTTTCAGATTGCTGGAACGGGCGCCGGGGGTAACGGTAGAAGAGATCAAGGCCAAAACACTGGGTAAGCTGGTGATAGCCGGAGATATCCCGGAAATGCAATTGTAATGATAGCCACTTAATATAAGGGCTCCTGTCCCGGCGCAGGCCGGGTAGCGGGCTTACTGGCGGATGCGGCGGCCACGGTAAAGAAGATGGCCCGCAGCATGAGCAGGGCCAGCAGGAAGACCGTACTTTCCGGTCCGCCGTCGTCCTGGAACGGGTTCCCGCCCGGCAGGAGGTTTACCAGCAGGTACATACTGTTATAACAGAGAATGCCGCCCAGTATCCAGAATACGGGCAGCTGGAAAATATTCAGCGGGGCTTCGCGCAGCAGCTGTGCCAGCGCCAGTATGCCCATACCGAGGATCACCAGGGTCTGGAGCAGGTCAAAAGGATGGGCGGCGCCTATATTTTCCCGTAATGCATAAACAGTGAGCTGAACAGAAATAAGGGCTACCGCCAGCAGGGTAAAGCCCTGTTTGAGCCAGTTGGTCTGCAGGTAGGCACGGAGCAGCATACCTATCAGCAGGAATTCTGCCAGGTTAAAAATGATATGGGTGTTGACAACGGTATAATGGGATTCCGGGTAGGGCAGGAGGGTACGTATCAGCAGGTGCAGAAAGCTGACCAGACAGAAGGCCAGCAGGTAAGGCTGCAGAGAGGATTGCCAGGCCTGGCGGAAAAAGATCACCAGCACAGGGACAAGGCATAGGCATAATGCGCCGATGTTGAGTATTGCTCCCATCATACGGTTTAATCGATCAGGTTGTTTTTGACGGCAAAGAACACGAGCCCGGCGGTATTCTTGGCGCCAAAACGTTCCATTAAGCGGTCCTTGATGGCTTCCACGGTGCGGGGGCTCACTTCCAGTTTCTGGGCAATCTCATGCGCCGTGAATTCCATGCAGATATATTTGATCACATCCCGCTCCCGGTCGCTCAGGGTGATCTCGCTGTTCAGCGTGGGCACTACTTTCTGGCGGGCGTGTGATTTTTTAAGGAGTATCCTGTTCACGAAATTATTGAGGTAATATCCCTTGCTCATCACTTCCATGATGGCTTTTTTGATCTCCGCAGGATCAGCACTTTTCAGGAGGTAGCCGTTGGCGCCGATCTCCATCATATGGCTGACAAAGCGTTCATCCTCGTACATAGTGAGGGCGA
The DNA here is from genome assembly GCA_029202545.1 of Candidatus Pseudobacter hemicellulosilyticus. GTDB lineage: Bacteria > Bacteroidota > Bacteroidia > Chitinophagales > Chitinophagaceae > Pseudobacter > Pseudobacter hemicellulosilyticus. Next base: position 6,716,370 of record CP119311.1, on the reverse strand, counting down.
TAACGTGTATATGGGGGTATTGCTTGGCAATGATCTTGGTGGTTTCAATTCCATCCTTGAGGGGCATACGGAGATCCATCAGGATGACATCGGGCTGTTCGGCCACGCCGGGAAGGTTATCCAGTAATTCCTGCCCGTTTTCTGCTTCCAGTACGAACTTGATATTGGTGTACGGCCGAAGCGAGAGTATTACTCCTTTCCTGAAAATTTTGTGATCGTCTGCGATAGCAACTTTAATGGGTCCCATTGTGTATATGATATTGGCAAACTAAATTTACTGAAAATTGCTTTTATTCAGTTCAATGGATCAGGTTGATGGTTAGGTAGTGGTTTATGCTACAGCTTCTTCTGTTCTGGGTATTTCGATGGTTACCTTATAATAGGTCTGGGACATATCCTTCTCAAAGAAGATCCTTCCATGCAGCAATTTAAGGCGGCTTTGGATATTCTTCAAGCCAAGACCAACATTACTTTTATTTAGTTTTTCAAAATCAGTCTGCGTGATGCCGCGGCCGTCATGGTGCATGCGGATATACAGCTTATTGCCGCCCAGGTTCTGGGTGAGGTGGATAAAGCTGGCGTTACTGTGTTTGAGGATATTATTGACCAGTTCCTGGATCACCCGGAAAATGATAAGTTCCTGATCCGGGTGGAGGCGGTCCCGGTAATCATGGAAGCGGCAGCTGGCGTTCATGCTGCCGGAGCCGCTGATCTTCTGGAACAGGTCATTGACAGCTGATTCCAGCCCAAAGTTCTTCAGGGTGGGGGGCATCAGGCTATGGGAAATATTGCGGATCAGCTGGATGGTATCATCAATGATCTGCTTGGCGTTATAAATGCTTTGGAGTTGGGCGGTCTTATCCAGGTTCACAAGATTTTCGTTCAGGTAAAGGCGGGCGGTGGCCAGCAGGGGGCCGGCGTCATCGTGGAGGTCGGCGGCAATGCGTTGTCTTTCCTCTTCCTGGAGGCGGATAGACGCGTTCAGCAGCATTTTTTGCTGTTCCTGTTCCATCCGCTGCAATTGCATCTGGTAGCGGATCACCTTCCGCTGGTGGAAGATGATAAAAACGATCAACCCGATCGTCAGGGCCAGCATCCCCACTGTTCCGAAGAACAGGACGAGGGAAACAGGGCTGCCGGAGCTACTAATTTGCAGAAGGAACATGGGTTAGTTTAAATATGGGGTTTAGGCATATAATGTTAGATACGATTTTCCAGGTAATTTTCAAAGGGTGGATAGGAATCGGGTGGATACTCGTTGGGTTTGCTGCTGATCAGCAGGCCGATACAGAAAAACACGTTTTTGAGCAATAAAAATAGGCTATTAATAAATGAATAGTTGTCTCCGAAATCAGGATCGGCAAAATAGGCTTCGGCAAAGATGAACAGGAAGAAGGTTCCGGTATAGTAGATCAGGAAGCTGGTGATGATCCAGAATTTGTCCAGGGTATAGATAAAAAAGACCCTGGGGGTTTTGATCTGTTCAAACAGGTAAAAGATGGAGAATACGATGATCAGGGTGGCTTCAATGGCCGATGGAATGGAGTCAAAGGATTCCAGTGGCTGCCGGATATAATCGTAGATAGCGTATGCGAGGAAGAAAAGATACGAGGCTATGATGATCTTTTTCGCTGTTTTAGAGATAATATTCCCGTAGAAAAAGAACGCGATGAGTGAGTACCCTATAATGGTGTAGAGGCGGTACAGGATATAGTCGCTGATACCCAGGCCTTCGTGCCAGTAAGTGAGCACGAGGTTATTGAGAAAGGAGTAAAGGTTTAGAAAAAATAAACCCCACAATCCTTTATCCTGATGCTTTTTAACAGCAAAAAGGTAAAGGATTGCGGGAATTATGTCTGAATAGATCGATAAGTAACCTAAAATTACTTTCAATTAGTTGATAAATTTATTCAAATATAGAAAGTAATATCAACAATTAAAAGCTGGATGACCTTGATGAAAATCAACCGGTTAATCCGGAGATCAATCAATTAGTCATTGCTCCACCAGGAACCGTCATCGAAGCTCTCGTCGTCCCTGTTGGTTTTGGGGTAAGGTCCACCGGAGCGAACTTTGTCGGCCACGATCCCTTTCTGCGCTTCCAGGATACCGCTGGTATTTACGGTAGTGAATTCCAGAATGCTTTTTCCTTCCTGATCCAGGCCGATGTAAACCAGTGTTTTTTCACCAGCTTCATTGTAGGCGTTGTAGATCTGGATACCAGCGCAACCGGGTTGGGCGAGGATCTGGTCAATGATGTTGCGGCCAATGATAAAGCTTTGAACATCAGTGGGGTGTGCGGTTTGATAATCTTGAACCAGCTGAGCGCCGAGCTCGTAGCCGATCTCTTCACCAATAGACTGGACGTCGCGTTTAGTGATGAGTTCGTTTTGCAGCATAGTAGTAAGTTTTTAGAGGTTTAGAATAGTAGTTCGAACTGTAAAAAACCTCCAAAAAAAAAAGCTGGACAACAGGTAGCGCACTTGCCTAAAATGGATTAAATTGCCTGCGATTCAGGCCAGTAGAGGGTTCTACGAAATTGAAAAGGTAAGATTACGAGAGGAAAATACGTAGATACCCGGACGGAATGCAGTATTTTTACTATCGTAAAAATCTCATCTATAGCCTGTAAAACTTACGAGTGCAAATCGAATTATTCACAAGACCGACCTTGTTGTGGATAATTAAATAGGGATACCGGATTTCAAAAACGGGGAATTTTTGCTACAATACAGGGTGCCAGGCCTTTCGGCAGCCAGTTAATATACCAGCTCTTTGCACCGTTTCAATTTTTCAAGGGATTATGATTTGGCAATAAGAAGAAGCTGAAGTAATTTATAGGCAGGTCTCTTTGAGGAAAAGGAAAGAAGTTGACTGATATTGGATTTGCTTTGGTCTTTCAAAAGATCTTGGAAATTCATTACTGGACGGTTATCAGGATATTGAACGTGGGATTTGCGGGTCCGCATCAATCAACTTCGCTACAAAACTACTTGTATCCGGCGCCTTGGGCAAGAGCAAAGTTTCGCTTTTTTCGCAGTTCGGTAAATACAGGCGCCCACGTAAAATTTCCAGTGTCGGAACTTCGAAGAATTCCGATCTCAACCATACCAACTAAGCTATCCATGTTAAGAATAGGCCATCGGCCAGCTATGAAAAGCCCTTGAAGAAAGACCTGATCTGTAGTACCCGGCGGGCGTCAATTATTAGGAAGGGAGCCTGGAGATGTTAGCATAGAAAGGTTAGCTGTTCATTGGCATAAGCGACGAACTGACTTTTTGTAAAACCGTAATTTTAACCCAACCAAAAAGCCAAACCTGCCCCGTATGAGTGCTGAACTGGTAATCAAGGTTTCCATCGCTGATGATCATAAGATCTTCCGCGATGGCATAAAGATGGCGCTGAAAGGCAAAGAGTATCTGCAGATCTTGTGGGAAGCTGAGGATGGTAAGGACCTGATGCACAAGATGCAGATCAAAAAGCCCGATGTGCTGCTCATGGACATCCGTATGCCGGAAGTAGATGGCGTCAATGCCATTGGCATACTCCGCAAAGAATACAGTGATGTAAAGATCGTGGTACTCACCATGTATGATGATCAGGAGATGATCACCAAGATGATGGAAATGGGCGCCAACGCCTACCTTACCAAAACGTCTGATCCGGAAGAGATCTACCAGGCTATCCTCGCCTGCATGAACGAAGACTTTTACTTTAATGACCTGGTCAATAAAGCGGTACTCTCCAAACTGCAGACCCGCAAACAGGTAAGGCAATTCTATCCCAATCCCATCAAATTTTCAGAAAAAGAGATCCGCATCCTGAAACTGCTGGCGGAAGACAAGACCACCGAGGAGATCTCCAAGGAAGTGTACCTGAGTCCCCGCACGGTGGAGACTATCCGGCAGAACATGAAATCAAAAGTGGGGGCCAAGACCATTGCCGGCCTGATCATGTATGGCATGCGTAACAAACTGATTGACTAAATACCGCCTATCGGTCCATTCTACTTTACTCCTTTTATTGTAGCACAGCTTTCTTTCCGGAAATTGCGGTTATTTATAACCGCTATAGCCCTGTCAGGACATTATCCCGCTGTCATTCGGCCCCTGCAATACTGGGTTCTATCAACCCGCTCCGCATGGCAAAGAGCACCAGCCCTATCCGGCTTTTGACATTCAGCCGCACAAACAACTGTTCCCGCATCTGCTCCAGGCTACGTAGCGGCATGGACATGGTCAGTGCTATCTCTTTATAGGTCAGCTCGGAACAGGAAAGACGCAGAAAATGCACCTCTACTTCGGTCAGTGTATTCTGCCGCACTCTTTTCAATTGCTGGTTGAACCGCAGCAGGCCGATCACTTTTTTACAGATATCCAGTGAATTGTACATGCCGGTGGCCATCACGGATTCAATGGCCAGCTTCAGCTCACTGGGATGGATGGCCTTGGTGAGTATGCCCGTTACTCCCGCATCCAGCAGGCGCAGGCAGGTAGGCTCGGTATGGTGCATGGTCAGTACCAGCACATGCACGGCCGGGAAATGGTCATTGATCCATTTCATAGTATCGTATCCATCCATGCCCGGCATGCAGACATCCAGCAGCAGTACGTCCGGGATCTTGCCGGCGTTCATGGCTTCCACCACCTGCCCGCCTTCGGCCGCTTCAAAGATCACTTCGCAGTTACCGAAGGAGTGGAGCAGGTTCACCAGTGCATGGCGCATGAGCCGCTGGTCCTCCGCCAGGGCTATCTGAATAGGATTGGTTGCTATCATCCGTATTAAGTTTTATAAGGTATGCTGGTCTCCACCAGGGTCCCGCCATTTTCCGGGAACAGGAAACGGCAGTACCCGCCCAGCAGGGCCGCCCGCTTTTCCATCTGCCGCCGGCCCATACCGGTTTCCTGGTCAGGCTCATGGCGGCCCAGGCCATTATCGGTTATGGATAGGATTAAGTCCTGCTCCCCATACGCCAGGTGGATGGCCACTTCGGTAGCCTGGGCATGCCGCAGGATATTGTTGAAGGCTTCCTGCGTTATCCGCAGCAGCCCCAGGTCCTGCTCCTCTTCCAGGAAAACGGGTTCCCCGTCCAGTGTGAACCGGACAATCAGCTGGCTGTCTTCCCGCAGCCGGGCCAGCTCTGTTTCCAGCGCCTGTACCAGGCCCATGGTATTCAGCAGCCGGGGATGCAGGCCATGGGACAGGTCCCGCAGGTACTGCATCACCTGGTCAATCAGCCGGGTGGCGTTCTCCTGCTTGCGCACAGCTTCGGTCTTCCGCTCCGGGTCCAGGGTAGCCAGGCTCATTTTGGCCAGGACCAGGGACAGGTTGATATTGTCATGGAGTTCGCCGGCCACTGACTGGTAGGTTTTCTCCTGGGTCTCCACCTCGGCCAGCAGCAGGCGCTCCCGCCCGGCCAGCTGCTCCCGCCGGTAGCGGACCAGCAACCCCAGGGTGAAGCCGCTCAGCAAGAGGATGAAAAGGGTGCATGTCATTAAGTAACTGGTTAACATAGTCCGAATGTTTTACTAATAACGATCCGCCTCCCACGGCAGGTATGCCGGGCAGAAAGGAAGGTAACAGTAAGGGGTAGGGGAGATGAACTGTTGTAAAGATAATCGGCCCTTTGTTTGTAAAAAGGGGAAAAAGCACAGAAGTTATAGGGATTTTTCCCATTTAAAAATGGGAGAAAGCTCGGAAGCTAATGGAGGAAATTTACAGAACGCTTTGTATCGGTGGAATTTCAGGTGTGCGCGGGTAAAAAAGAAGAAAGTTGATTGACATTGGATTTTGCTGGTTTCATAGAATATTAGAATTCTTTCTGGACGGTTATTATCAGGACATTGGATGGTGTGAGGTTGCTAATCCTCGTCAATCAACTTCTATAACAAAAATACCTGTGGATAACTATGTTAACAAGAGCATAATTGCGCCATTTTAAAATTTCAGTAATTACTAATCGGTTCGTAAAAAATGAGAAATTGAATTCGTAAAAACACGCGCCAGGCGCGTAGATTCCCTGTTTATAAATAGTTTCCTGTATATTCCGAAATAGTATAATTTCGTAATTCTGCTATAGTATTTGTCACGAAAAATGATCATTTTGGCAACATAAAATACAATATAACCGGTATGAAAAAACCAGACGGTGAAAAGGTAATTAAAGTAGCTATTGCAGATGATCATGCACTCTTCCGCGCCGGTGTGAAAACAGCATTGTCCGCAAAGAAAGATGTGGAACTGATCGCTGAGGCCGATAACGGAATGCAATTGCTTAATCTGCTGAAACACATCGAGCCCGACGTAATCCTGCTCGATATCCAGATGCCCATCATGGACGGGATCCAGACCCTGCCCGAGATCAGAAAACTGCGTCCCGAAGCCAAGGTGGTAGTTCTGTCCATGCACAATGATCACTCTATGATCAGCAAGCTGATGGAGATCGGCGCCAACTCTTACCTTACCAAAAACTCTGATTCCGAAACTATTTACCAGGCCATCAAAACCTGCTTTGAACAGGAATTCTTCTTCAACGAACTGACCAACAAAGCCTTACTGACCGGACTGCGTACTAAACGCACTGATATACCCGGACCACAGGACGTTAACCTGTCCGATAAGGAAATGCGTGTGCTCAAGCTCATGTGTGAAGAGAAGACCACCAAGGAAATTGCAGATATTGTGGAAATAAGTCCCCGGACAGTGGAGGCTATCCGCGATAAGCTCAAGACCAAGACCGGCGCCAAATCCATGGCAGGACTGGTCATGTACGCTGTCAAGAACGGGATCATTGATCAGCAAGGGAATTAACTCATGGGAAAATACCTGTCCTTCAACGGCAGAATTCTGGAAGAACAACTGCCCCTGGTGTCAGCCAGCAACCGCGGACTGCGCTACGGCGATGGACTGTTTGAAACGATGAAACTCATCAGGGGAGAGATCAGGCTGGCTCCCCTGCATTTTGACCGCCTTTTCAGAGGACTCTCCCTGCTCCGTTTTGATATACCCGCTTTCTTTTCGGCAGAAAGTATTACAGCAGATATCCTGCGGCTTTGCCAGAAGAACAAATGCACCGATGCCGCCCGTATCCGCCTCTCCGTATTCAGGGGCAATGGCGGCCTCTACGATGCAGAAAACCTTTTACCTAACCTGCTCATACAGGCATGGCCACTGGAAGAACACCGGATGGTCCTCAACAGCAATGGCCTGCGCATGGATGTCTATTCCCTGGCGCGGAAAAGTTGTGATGTGTTTGCAGGCCTCAAGACCAATAACTATCTCCCCAGCATCATGGCCGCTCTCTATGCCAAAGAGAAAAGGCTGAATGATTGCTTCCTGCTCAATACCTGGGACCGGATCTGTGACGCCAGTATCGCCAACGTATGGTGGGTCCGTAATGGGCATATCTTCACTCCCCCCTTATCCGAAGGCGCCGTGGCCGGCGTGATGCGGCAATACCTCCTGCAGGAAGCCGGTCGCCCCGGTACCGGCCTCTTCATCACAGAACAACCCCTCCAGCCCGATGAACTGGAACAGGCTGATGAGGTTTTCCTGACCAATGCTATCTCCGGTATCCGCTGGGTACAATCCTACCGGCAGAAAGACTACGGCAACCAACTGGCCACCACCCTGTTCAACCAGTTTGTACAACCGCTGAACCATTCCCGGGAATAACTGTTAGAACCCGCGTTCACAATAACTTATATATGAAAATTAACCTGTTCTGGTTCCGGCGCGACCTACGCCTGGACGATAATGCAGGGCTATACCATGCCCTCCGCCAGGAGCTGCCCGTATTACCGGTATTTGTTTTTGATACAGCTATCCTGGATCAGCTGGAAGACAAGGCCGACCGCCGCGTGGAATTTATCCGGGCCGCCCTGGAAGAAATGCAGGAAAAGCTGGTCAAAAAAGGCGCTTCCCTGCTGGTGATCCATGGTTCGCCCCAACAGGCTTTTGAAAAGATCACCGCAGCATACGATGTTCAGGAGGTTTTCACCAACCACGACTATGAACCCGCTGCCCGGGAGCGGGACCAGGCCATCCGGGATTTCCTCAAAACAAAGAACATCGCCTTCCGGACCTACAAAGACCAGGTGATCTTTGAAAAACAGGAAGTGGTCAAGGACAATGGAGAACCCTATACGGTGTTCACTCCCTACAGTAAAAAATGGCTGGCCGCCCTGACCGATTTCTACGCTAAACCCTATCCCACCCGCAAATACCATAGCAATTTTCTCCAGAGCAAACCACACCGCATTCCCAGCCTGAAAGCCCTGGGCTTTACGCCCGTGGATAAGCCTTTTCCCGCCAGGCAGCTGGATACCGATATTGTAGCCCATTATGATAAAACCCGGGATATACCCGGCATCCGCGGCACTACCCGCATGGGCCTGCACCTGCGCTTTGGTACCGTTAGTATCCGCGCCCTGGTAAAAAGATCACAGGACCTGAATGCTACTTTTTTAAAGGAACTGATCTGGCGGGATTTCTTCCAGATGATCCTCTGGCATTTTCCCCATGTAGGTAAGGGCAAGGCCTTCAGGGCGGATTATGATAATATCCAGTGGCGATACAGTGAACCCGATTTTGAACGCTGGTGCCAGGGGCAGACCGGTTACCCCATGGTGGATGCCGGCATGCGGGAACTCAATGAGACCGGCTTTATGCATAATCGTGTACGCATGGTGGTGGCTTCCTTCCTGGCCAAGCACCTGTTGATAGACTGGCGCTGGGGCGAAGCGTATTTTGCTGTTAAATTGCTGGACTACGACCTGGCCGCCAATAATGGCAACTGGCAATGGGCCGCTGGCAGCGGCTGTGATGCAGCCCCTTATTTCCGGGTCTTCAACCCGGCCCTGCAAGCCAAGAAATTTGATCCCGACGGGAAGTATATCCGTAAATGGATCCCGGAGCTGGAGAGTTTCGATTACCCGGAACCGATAGTAGCGCATGAGTTTGCCCGTAAGCGCTGCCTGGAAGCATATGCCAAAGCATTGAAGAAGGAAAAATAAAAGATGCCGGCCGCTAAAGGGAAGAGGAACTGACCCGCCTGCCGGTGCTTTACCGGAACAGCAATGTATCCGGAACCGCCTGCCGGTGCAGACCGGCATGGATCTCCAGGAATTTCTGCACGGCCGCCTGTCCATCGGCCCCCAGCGCTAAAGAATAATTATTGACATAGAGGTCAATATGCTGCCGCATCACGGCTTCGCTCATTTCCTGTGCATGTTCCCGTACAAAATCTGTAAGCGTGGGGTAGTGGGCAAAACTGTATTCCAGGCTTTGGCGGATCAGCTGGTCTACCTGCGCCTGTAATTCAGGGGAGAAAGTCTTTTTCATCACAATGCCACCCAGCGGGATGGGATTGCCGGTCTCTGTTTCCCAGTACTCGCCCAGGTCCATCAGTTTTGCCAGGCCCTTGTCCTGGTAGGTGAAACGGTTCTCATGGATGATGACCCCTGCATCCACTTCCCCGCTCAGGACGGCCTCTTCAATGTCCGAGAATACCCGGAACTGTTTATTGACCGCCTGGGGAAAGGCCAGGGAAAAAAGCAGGTGGGCTGTTGTATGCTGACCGGGAATAGCTACCCGGGCCTGCCGAATATCGGCGTTGGTAAGCTGGCTGTCCTTACGGGTTATCAGCAGCGGTCCCACTCCTTTGCCCAGGGCGCCGCCCGATTGCAATACGGTATATTGTTCTGTGATCAGGGGCAGCACGCCATAGCTGATCTTGCTGATAGCCAGTTTGCCCTGCAGGGCCCATTCATTCAGGGTCTGTACATCGGCCAGGACCACTTCCACTTCCAGCCCACCGGTATCAATCTTTTTATTGACCAGTGCATCAAAAATAAAGGTATCGTTAGGGCAGGGGGAAAAGCCAAGGGTCAGTGTTGTTTTGCTCATCGGTATCATTGTTTATGGGGGGCGGCCGGCAATGCCAGGAGCCATTGGTCCAGCAGGTTGATCAGGGTATTGTTCAGCAACTCAATAGCAGGTTTGAGCTGCCATTTGCTTTTGTCCCTTTCCCCCACGCTGTTGGACACCGCCCGCAGCTGAAGAAAGGGGATGCCCTGCCGGAGGCAGGCATAATGAAAAGCGGCGCCTTCCATGCTTTCAACAACCGGCGCATAGTTTTGTTGCAACTGGGCTATCCGCTCCGGCCGGGTGCTGATCTCGCCGACGGTAACACCGTTGACAACGGGCAGTCCCAAATAAGTATCCCCGGAAAGCGCGGGATTGGTCAGGGCCCTTCCTGAATAGGGGAACTGACCGGGCTGCTGGAAGCCCAGGTCAAACAGGTCCCGGAAACAGTTGTTCTCTTCCACCCCTGTATCTCCGGTATATTCTTCCCGTACCAGGGCTACGGTACCGGGGGGATAATTGGTGCTGAAGCTGCCGGCAATACCGGCCTGGAGGGCGGCGTCCGGGGGATTTTGCTGAAAGTGGGTGGCCAGCTCCCAGCTGGTGGCCAGGCCGCCCACCCCGGTGATCAGGTAATTGACCGTATGGGCGCCTATCCGCCGGCCGTTCTGTTCCAGCCAGTCGATAGTGGGTTGTATTTCAAAAGCCGTGGCGGCTGTCAGCAGCAGATCCATCCGGTAAAGGTAGGAAAGCGGGTGCAAAGGATAGTAATGGCAGGAACCTTACCTTTGCGCAAATTTTAACTACCAAGCGCCACCCATTATGGTGTACCTGACCCGTGTTGAATATTTTAATGCTGCTCACAGGCTCTATAACCCTGACTGGAGCAAGGAAAAGAATGAAGCTGTTTTTGGCAAATGCGCCAATGAGCACTGGCATGGGCACAATTATGAGCTGCTGGTAACTATTAAAGGAAAACCTGATCCGGGTACCGGCTTCGTATATGATGTAAAGGACCTCAGCCAGCTGATCCAGGAAAAAGTGCTGGAAAGGCTGGACCACCGCAACCTCAACCTGGATGTGGACTTTATGCAGGGCAAACTTTGTTCTACGGAGAACCTGGCCATCGGCATCTGGCAGCAGCTGCAGCCGCACCTGCCTGCCACGGTTCAGCTGCATTGCATCAAACTATATGAGACCCAGCGGATCTTTGTAGAATATTTCGGGGAATAATAATTTTGTAATTTGTATTATGAGTAAAAAAGTGGCGGTTTACCGCAAGGAACATTTCAACGCAGCCCACCGGCTGTTCAACCCGGCCTGGGACGATGCAAAGAATGATGAAGTGTTCGGTAAGTGCAATAACCCTAATTTCCATGGACATAATTATGAGGTAGTAGTAAAAGTAGTGGGCGAACCTGACCCGGAAACCGGTTACGTGATGGACCTCAAGATCCTGAGCGACCTGATCCAGCAGGAAGTGGTGGAGCGTTTTGATCACCGCAACCTGAACCTGGACACCCGGTATTTCCAGGAACAGAACCCTACAGCAGAAAATATCTGCGTGGTCATTTTTGAGCTGCTGCGCGTGAAAATAGATCCGCGCTTTGAGCTGCAGGTGCGGCTCTATGAAACAGAGCGCAACTATGTCCAGTACCCTGCCTGAGCCAGGGGCCATTCATCCCTATCAATTTAAATCCGCAAGATCATGGCATATAAAAAAGAAGAGCAGTATGATGAGCGCGTAACGGCTGGGCTGATGGCCAGCTATAAGGAAGCATTGGTATTGCTGGGAGAAGATCCGGAAAGGGAAGGGCTGGTGAAAACCCCCGAGCGGATGGCAAAGGCCATGCAGTTCCTGACCCATGGGAACGAGCTGGACGCCCATGCCATTCTCAACTCGGCCAAGTTCCAGGAAGACGTGAGTGAAATGATCATTGTCAAGGATATTGAGCTGTACAGTATGTGCGAGCACCATATGCTGCCCTTTTTCGGGAAAGCCCATGTGGCCTATATTCCCAACGGGTATATCACCGGTCTGAGCAAGATTGCCCGGGTAGTGGATGTATATTCCCGCCGCCTGCAGGTGCAGGAGCGGCTGACCACCCAGATACTGAACGCTATCACGGAGACCCTCCAGCCCCTGGGAGTGGCCGTGGTCATTGAAGCCTCCCACCTCTGCATGATGATGCGGGGCGTGCAAAAGCAGAATTCAGTGACTACCACCTCCGCATTTTTCGGGGAATTTGAAAAAAATGAAAAGACCAGGAGTGAGTTTACCAAGCTCATTTCTTCCCGCTTACATTAACCGGCCGGCCACATTTGGAGATTTAATCCCTTTGTGGCATTTTTGCCGGTCTAAACCTAAGGTTATTTTATGAAGCATGCTTACGTGTTTCCCGGGCAGGGTTCGCAATTCCCGGGCATGGGAAAAGATCACTATACATTAAGTGCTTTTGCCAAGAAACTCTTTGAACAGGCCAATGATATGCTCGGCTTCCGGATCTCAGACATTATGTTTGAGGGCAGTGAAGAAGAGCTGAAACAGACAAAGGTGACGCAACCGGCTGTTTTCCTGCATTCAGTGATCGCTTTTAAAGGCATTGACACCACCCGCCCTGATATGGTGGCCGGTCACTCCCTGGGAGAATTTTCCGCCCTGGTGGCCAATGGCGTACTCAGTTTTGAGGACGGTCTTAAACTGGTCAGCATCCGGGCGCAGGCCATGCAGAAAGCCTGCGAGCAGCAGCCCTCCACCATGGCGGCCGTGCTGGGACTGGATGATGCCAGGGTAGAGGAAGTCTGTGCGGCTGTACAGGCTGAAAGCAAGGAGATTGTTGTTCCCGCCAATTATAACTGCCCCGGCCAGCTGGTGATCAGCGGCTCCGTGAAAGGCATTGAACTGGCCTGCGAGGCCATGAAAGCTGCCGGCGCCAAACGCGCCCTGGTACTGCCGGTAGGCGGCGCTTTCCACTCGCCCCTGATGGCCCCGGCCCGGGAAGAGCTGAAAGCCGCTATTGAAAGCACCACTTTCTATAATCCTACCTGTCCCGTATACCAGAATATGGTGGCCCGGGCGGTAATGGATAAGGAAGAGATCAAAAAGAACCTGATAGACCAGCTCACCGGCGCTGTCCGCTGGACGCAGAGCGTTCAGCAGATGATCGCTGACGGCGCTACCCGGTTCACTGAAGTAGGCCCCGGCAAAGTATTGCAGGGCCTGATCGGTAAGATCGATAAAACAGCTACCACAGAAGGAGTGGCTTAAGCTATAACCGCTTTGCAGGAGGCTTTGCCAAAAGCTTCCATAGAAAAGGCGTCCTGCACAGGACGCCTTTTCTATTATAGGAAGAAAAACAATTTTTTGGGACGAACCAGGAGCTTCCCGCCCGGGAACGCCTGCCCGTTGCAGGAAGAAGCCCGCTACGGCAGCTGCCGGATACCGGCCACAGCGCCTTTGAAACGTGTTTTGCCCAGCTCTTTATTGGGGGGCAGCAATTCCCGGATCTCGGTTTGCCCGGTCCTGTTGCCATTGGTGCCCACGGACTGGGTATATACGCCGGTATTGATATAGCGGAGGGCGGCGGCCAGGCAGTTCTCGGTCACATCACCCCAGTTCTTGTCCAGCCCGTCGGCCACCTGGGCATTGGGCGTAAAGCCATCGAAGTAATTGCCCTCGTTGTTCTTATTCAGTGTCCGGAAGGAAACGGGGAAGATCAGCCAGTCCTCCACAGGATAGCCAAAGTACCCCACCGCCTTACCATGCGTATTGGAGGGGCCAACCAGCTGTACATTCAGGAAGGGACGAAGGCTGTTGATCAGCAGCTCACTGGCCGAAGCCGTATTCTGGCTCACGATCACAAAAAGCCTGCTGAGGTTCAGGCTGCCCTTTTTCCTGAAATTGGTGGTCTCGTTCCAGCTGGTGAGTTTTTTATTGAACACCTGCTTTTCCATCACCTGGTTATTGCCGCTGGAATTGACCAGGTAATTGGCCAGCTCATCCTGCAGCAGCACATAGCCACCGCCGTTATACCGGAGGTCAATGATGGCATCAGTAACGCCTTCCTGGCTCCATTCCGTAAAAATATCAGCAAAAGCCTGTTTGGTTCTGGTGGTATCGCCCAGGAAAGAATTGTAGACCAGGTAGCCTGCCTTTCCGTTGCCGGTGGTATAAATAGTATCCAGGATGATCGGCTGTTCTACATAAGTGGTGGCAGTGAGGGTGATGGTAGTATCGGCTTTATTATCCCTTCCAAACACAAATGTTCCGTTGCTGCTGTAAAAAATAGCATCTACAATGGCATCCACATAATTGGTGCTGATACTGGTCATGTTATTGATCTTTTTGATCCGCCAGCCTCTTTTGATGGTGGCGGCGCCTGCCGGGGAAGCTTTTTCCACATAGGAAACCCGGAGATCGGAGTTGCTGGCGAAAAAGACGCCCAGCCCGAAATCGCCGGCAATCCCCTGGCTGATATCATTCCATTCTTCTTCGGTCACCGCAAAGCTCCAGCGGTCCACCGCACTGCTGAAACCCGTTTCCTTGCTATAGGGACGGATAGCTTCCATGACCTCATTGGGATCATCATAATTGCGGGGATTGAAAGTTGTGGGGATCTGGTCGTACCAGAGGTAAAGTTCCCGGGCATAGAAAAGAGAGGAATCCAGCAGCTTGTCCTTGTCCGAGGTGGAACCGCCGCCTTTGTCGTTTTTCTTGTTGCAGCTGACAGCCGCCAGGGCTGCCAGGAGGATAAGCAGGAAAAGAGATGATCGCATATGTACGTTTTTACACTATCAATTTACTATTTATTTGCCAGCCTTCCTATAAGGTACTGTTATAATCGGGCATTGGTTGGGTGGCCCTTACAGTTCCATGCTGACATTGATCCATTCGGGATCAAAACCTTCCGTATACTTTTTGTAGAAATTGATGGCCGGTTGGTTCCATTCCAGCACCTGCCACACGATGCCGCTGAACTGTTTTTCGCGGGCTTCTTCAATGAGCCTGTCAAACAGCAGCTTACCCAGTCCCTGGCCGCGCATGGACTCCGTGACCAGGATATCTTCCAGGTACATCCGTTGTCCCTTCCAGGTGCTGAAGCGGATATAGTAGAGGGCGAAGCCGTGGACCTGGCCGGGACCGCCACCGGCAGCAGGGGTTTCTGCCACAAAAGCCCACCAGACAGGGTGGGGGCCAAAGCCGCTATCGGCAAAATGCTGTGGGGATACGGTCACCGCCTCGGGGGCTTTTTCATAAACGGCCAGTTCATGGACCAGCTCCAGCAGCCGGGGACAATCTTCCCGGACCGCTTTTCTGATGCGTATATTCATGTTGTAATAGTACGGCGAAAACAAGTATTTTTAGTAAAAAACTACTGCACCGCCTCATGAAGGAACTGTTACTGCAATACGCTGCTTATAATGCCTGGGCCAATCAGCGGATACTGGATTGCATCACGGCTTTGCCGGAAGCATCCGCACACCAGGCGCTGGCTTCCAGTTTTCCCACCCTTTACGCCACCCTCCTGCATATCTGGGATACCGAGAGCGCCTGGTACCAGCGGGTGCGTTTACAGGAGCACGTGATCCGCCCTGGCGACAGTTTCACCGGTACTATCCAGGACCTGGCTACCAGCATCCGGCACCAGGACCAGGTGATCAGCAGCTGGGTACAGCAGGCCTCCGAAGCGGCCCTCCTGCATGTGATGAAATACCATACTTCTAAAAGGGAGCCTGTCAAACAACCGGTATGGCAGGTCCTGATGCATGCTTTCAACCATAGCAGTTACCATCGCGGGCAGCTGGTCACCATGCTCCGCCAGTCCGGGGTGGAGAGGATCCCCAATACCGACTTCATCGCCTTTACCTGGCTGCGGAAGCCACGCGCATAAAGAAATGATTTAGTAAGCCCATTTGATCAACGTGGCGCCCCAGGTGAATCCACCGCCAAAAGCGGCCAGCACCAGGAGGTCGCCTTTGTTGAGGCGGGATTCCCATTCCCAGAGGCAGAGCGGGATAGTGGCGGCCGTAGTATTGCCAAAACGCTCTATATTGACCATTACCTTTTCGGAAGTAAGGCCAATGCGGTCGGCCGTAGCGTCAATGATACGTTTGTTGGCCTGGTGAGGCACCAGCCAGGCAATATCATTGCCGGTCAGCTGGTTGCGTTCCAGCAGTTCGGCGCTGACATCGGCCATGCCCTTCACGGCATTCTTGAAAACGGCCTGTCCTTCCTGGTAAGCGAAATGCTCTTTATTGGCTACGGTCTCTGCGGAAGCGGGGCGCAGGGAGCCACCAGCCTTCATATGCAGGTAAGGGGCTCCGGAGCCGTCGCTGCGCAGGATGCTGTCCAGTACCCCGTCCCCATCGGTGGATGGTTCCAGCAGTACGGCGCCGGCGCCATCGCCAAAGATGATGCAGGTGGCACGGTCGCTGTAATCAATAATAGAACTCATTTTATCGGCGCCCACCACCACTACTTTCTTATATCGGCCGCTCTCTATCAGGGCGGCGCCGGTGGTGAGGGAATAGAGAAAGCCGGAGCAGGCGGCCAGCAGGTCAAAACCCCAGGCGTTTTTGGCGCCTATCTTGTCGCAGACCAGGTTGGCCGTGGACGGGAAGATCATATCAGGCGTAACGGTGCCTACAATGAGGGCGTCTATTTCAAGGGGATCGATACCTCTTTTACGGCAGAGTTCCAGTACAGCGGGCGCTACCATATCGGAAGTGGCCTTGCCCACGCCCTTCAGTATTCTGCGCTCTTCAATGCCGGTCCGGGTGCGGATCCACTCATCATTGGTATCCACCATTTTCTCCAGGTCAAAATTGGTCAGCTTGTCTTCGGGAACGTATCCGCCCACAGCAGTGATGGCGGCAGTGATTTTTTGGCTCATCCTGTTTAAAACGATTTTTGCTTCGGGTAAAATATTTGGCTGAGGCGCCAAAATTAGTAAAAAGAATACTTAATAAATAACTCAACTGGCTATCCGGAGTCCAATGATAAATTTCCCTTATTTTCGCAGCCATGATCGCTTTTATACGGGGTACTTATGTCCACAAAACACCGGCAGTGGTGCATCTGGAAGCCAATGGGGTAGGGTATGAACTGCAGATCAGCCTGCATACCTATTCGGCCATACAGCACCTGGAAAAGGGACTTTTGTATACATATCTCCACATCCGTGAGGATGCGCATATCCTGTATGGCTTTTATGAAGTGATAGAAAAAGAGCTGTTCCTGCAGCTCCTCAGTGTGTCAGGAGTAGGCGCCTCCACGGCGCGGATGATGTTGTCTTCCCTCCGGCCCGAAGAAATTGTCAGGGCCATTGCCCAGGGAAATACCAGGCAGCTGGAAAGTATCAAAGGCATAGGGAAAAAGTCTGCAGAAAGGATCGTATTGGAACTGAAGGATAAGGTGGGTAAAACGAAGTGGGATACAGATGCAAATATTCCTTCATTGGTTAACAATACCCTGGAACAGGATGCGTTAAATGCTCTGATGGCGCTGGGCATAGCCCGGGCCGCCGCGGAACAGGCTGTTCAACGGGTATTCAAAGCCGAACCGGGCCTCTCATTAGTAGAAGACATTATTAAGAAAGCTCTAAAAACACTCTAAAGCCTATCGCGCTAACTCTACGTAACTAATTCTTGAGAAAAACAGATTGGCCCGTACATTCAACCACAATAAGTTCACCGCAGCTGTGCTTACTGCTGCCCTGGTGTTGCTGTGCGCAACCGCCAGCGTAAGCCATGCCCAGGATTCTACTGCCCGCACCGGAACGCAGGATACATTGAAATATCCTATCCATGACCGGCGGGGCGACCGCTATTCCAATCCCGGCCGCAGTTCCCTGGGCCTCCGGGATCCGGCCAATATCATTGATTCTATTGAATACGATCCCAAAACAAGACAATATTATATAGTAGAAAAAGTTGGCAACCGCTACTACAGGAAGCCCACCTACCTCACTTTTGATGAATTTCTCCGCCTCCAGGCCCGTAAGGATGAATCCGATTACTTCAAGAAAAGGTCCGATATCCTCAGCGGCCTCAACAAAAAACTGCTCCGGCCCCAGCTGTCCGTGACAGATAATCTCTTCAACCGCATCTTCGGCAACGGCAAGATAGAGATCCAGCCACAGGGTGAAGTGAACCTGACCGCCGGCTACCAGGGACAGAATATCAAAAACCCTGCCCTCCCGGAAAGGGCCCGCCGTAACGGTGGGTTTGATTTTGATATGAACGCCAACCTCAACGTGATCGGTAATATCGGCGATAAGCTGAAATTGCCCATCAACTACAATACGTTGGCCAATATGGATTTTGAGAACCAGCTTAAACTGGACTATACCGGTACGGATGATGAGATCATCAAACGCATTGAGGCCGGCAACGTGTCCTTTTCTTCCAAAGGTTCCCTGATCCCCGGCGCCCAGCAGCTGTTTGGTATCAAGACGGAACTGCAGTTCGGTAAGCTCTTTGTCTCCGCCGTACTCGCCAACCAGCGTTCCCAGCAGCAGTCCATGTCCCTCCAGGGCGGCGCCGCCAATATGGCTTTCGAGTTCAAGGCCCATGACTATGAGGAAAACCGGCACTTCCTGCTTTCCCAGTATTTCCGGAACAACTATAATACGGCTATGTCCAAACTGCCGGTGGTGACCTCCAAAGTGCAGATCCTGCGTATGGAGGTCTGGGTTACCAACAGGAATGGTTCCACTACAGACACCCGTGATGTGGTAGGCCTGATGGACCTGGGGGAATCCCAGCCCTGGAACCCCAGTGTCAATAGCCTGTCCAGCCAGCCCTATCCGTTCAACGAGGCCAACGACCTCTACCAGCGGATCGTGAGCGATCCCTCCAGCCGGAACTCTTCTTTTATCACCACCAAGCTGAGCTCCCTCGGCCTCAGCCCGGTGCAGGATTTTGAAAAGACCTTTGCCCGCAAGCTGGCGGCCACCGATTACTATTTCAACCCGCAGGTAGGCTTTCTGTCCCTCAACCAACCCCTGCAGGCGGATGAGGTACTGGGCGTAGCCTTCCAGTACAGCTATAACGGCCGGATCTACCAGGTGGGGGAATTTTCCCAGGATGTAACCCCTGATACTACAGCCGCCAAATCCGGTACCCAGAAAATATTCTTCCTGAAACTGCTCAAGGCCACTTCCCAGCGGACCAACCTGCCGCTCTGGGACCTGATGATGAAGAACGTGTATGCCCTGAAGAGCAAGGATGAAAGCTACCTGAGCAGCGTGCAGCCCGGTGATTTTGAACTGAACGTACTGTATGAAGAACCCAGCCTGGGCCAGAAAAGATACTTGCCCGAAGGTCCCCGCTCCGGTACGCCCATCATCTCCCTCCTGAACCTGGACCGGCTCAATGCCCGGAATGACCCCATGCCTGATGGGATGTTTGACTATATAGAAGGTTTTACCGTGATCTCCAACCAGGCGCGGATCATCTTTCCTTACCTGGAACCTTTTGGGCGGGACATGGACTCGGTGGCTTTTAACGGCAGTCCACCTGCCGTAAGGGATAAGTATATCTATTACCCGCTATACGATACTATTAAAGAGATCGCCAAGACCTTTGCCAACCTGGACCGGTACATCATTTCCGGTACAGCCAAAGGCAGCAGCGCTTCGGAGATCTACCTCAACGCCTATAACATTCCGCAGGGTTCCGTTATTGTTACCTCCGGCGGCCAGGTCCTGGTAGAGGAAGTGGATTACACCGTAGACTATAGTGCAGGCTCCGTTAAGGTCATTAACCAGGCCATCCTCAACAGCGGGGTGCCGGTGAATGTATCTTTCGAGAACAATGCCAGTTTCGGTATCCAGCAGCGGAACTTCATGGGCCTGCGTGCAGAATACCAGGCTATCAAAAATTCCCATGAGTCCCTTTCCATTGGTGGTTCTATGGTGCGCCTGGGCGAACGCCCCTTCTTCACCAAGACCCTGTACAACGAGGACCCTATCAAGAACACCATGTATGGGCTCGACTTCAACTACCGCACCGAAGCGCCACGCCTGACACGCTGGCTGGATAAATTACCTTTTTATAATGCCACCCGGATGAGTACCATCACCGCCTATGGTGAAGGGGCCTACCTCAAACCCGGGCACCCCTCCCAGATCGGTAAGGGCGAAAGCGGGCTCATCTTTATTGACGACTTTGAAGGTTCCAGGAATGCTATTGACCTGCGCTTCCCGCTGGTGAGCTGGGGCATCTCTTCCACCCCCGCCAATAATGGCCTGTTCCCGGAAGCTACCCTGATGGACTCCCTGGACTACGGAAAGAACCGCGCCCGCATCGCCTGGTATAATATTGAACCGGTGCTGCAGGACAGGCGCAGCGGCAATAACCCGGTAAGAGGGTATGAGAACCTGCTGGACCCCCGCATCCGCCCGGTGAACCTGACCCAGATCTATCCCAACCGCACACCCGATATCGGACAGGCGCAACTGGTCACCTTTGACCTGGCCTACTATCCCCGGGAGCGTGGTCCCTATAATTTTGACGCTATCCGCGTGAATGCCGATGGCAAACTGCAGGATCCCCAGGACCGCTGGGGCGGTATCATGCGCGGTATTGACCAGGTTGACTTTGAGACCGGCAACGTGGAATTCATTGAATTCTGGATGCAGGACCCTTACCTCATGACGCCCGCCAGTACCGGCGGTCAGCTGTATTTCAACCTCGGTAATATCTCCGAAGACATCCTGAAAGATGGTAAACGCTTTTTTGAGAACGGTATCAGCGGTGAAGTCACCAAGGCGTTAGAAGATAATGATACCAAATGGGGTAAAGTGCCTGGCAACCCCATCCAGGTGACACAGGCTTTCAGTAATGATCCCGCCGACCGCCTCCTGCAGGATGCCGGCCTGGATGGTTTGCTGAATGATGCCGAACGCGAAAAATTCCAGAACTACCTGAACCAGCTGGCCGCCACTTTCGGCGTTAACTCGGCTGTTTACCAGCAGGCCCTGGAAGACCCTGCCAGTGACGACTTCCGGAATTACCGGGACGGGTATTACGATCAGACACAAACAGGTATCCTTGGCCGTTATAAGAATATCAACAGCCCGCAGGGCAACTCACCCGTGAGCACCGGGCAGACCAATGTCACTGCCTTCACCCTCTATCCCGACCAGGAAGAGTTCAACCGGGACAATACCCTGAACGAGCTGGAAGAATATTTCCAGTATAAGGTTGACCTGCGCAGCAGCGAGTTCCGGGTTGGCCATAACTTTATTACAGACAGTATCGGCTTCACGCCCAGCGGCGGTACACATGAAAAATGGTACCTGTTCCGGATCCCGGTAGCCCAGTACGAATCCAAAGTGGGCAATATCCCTGACTTCAAATCCATCCGCTTTATCCGGATGTTCCTGACCGGTTTTGAAGATTCCGTGATCCTGCGTTTTGCCAAACTGGAACTGGTGCGCAACCAGTGGCGCCGCTTCAGCTATGAGCTGGATACCACCGGTAACTATGATCCTATCCCCGCCAACACGCCCACTACATTCAACCAGCTGGCGGTGAATATTGAAGAGAACAACGCCCGCAGCCCCATACCATACCGCACCCCCCCTGATGTGGTGCGTCAGCAGCAGCTGAGCAATAACAACGTGAACCTGCTGTTGAATGAGCAGTCGCTCAGTATCCGCGTGTGCAACCTGCTGCAGAATGATTCCCGCGGTGTGTTCAAGACCATGAACCTGGACCTCCGTCAATACGGCAAGCTGCAGATGTATATCCACGCCGAGTCCATCAATTCCAGCGGCGATATCAAGGACGGCGAGCTGTATGGCGTACTGCGCCTGGGCAATGACCTGATCAATAACTATTACGAGATAAAGATCCCGCTGAAGATGACCAGCTGGGGTACCAGTGATGCAGCTGCTATCTGGCCAGCTGATAATGAGCTGAACCTGTCCCTGGAAAGGCTCACGCAGTTAAAAGTGAGCCGTAATAACAGTGGTAATGTGACCACCTATTTCAAGGAGCAGGATAGTGACGGTAAAGAGTATGCGATATTGGGTAATCCCAACCTGGGTGAGGTGCGTATCTTTTTCCTGGGGGTAGAGAACCGCAATCGTACGGATGCCTGTACAGAGGTCTGGTTCAACGAGCTTCGCCTCAGCGAGCTGGATGAAAAAGGCAGCTGGGCCGCTCTCGGTCGCGTGGATATTGAATTGTCCGACCTGGGTACCCTCTACATTGCCGGCAGCGCCCGCAGCGCCGGTTTTGGTACCATAGAACAAAGGATCAATGAGCGCTCACGGGAAGACTATAAACAGTTTGACGTGGCGGCCAACCTGGAGCTGGGCAAGCTGCTGCCGGAAAAAGCCGGCATGTCCATTCCTTTCTATGCCAGCTATTCCCGCTCCGTCATCACCCCAGAGTATGATCCCTATGACCTGGACATCAAGCTAAAGGCCAAGCTGGCTGCGGCTCCCGGCAGTCAGAAGGATTCCATCCGGGAAGATGCAGTGGACATCAAGACCATCAAGACCTTCAACTTCACCAACGTGAAGAAGAACAATACCTCGGGTAAGAAGCAGCAGATCTGGAGCATCGAGAACGTGGATGTCAGTTACTCCTATTATAATGAGCAGCAGCATAACGCCCTCATTGAAATGAATGAGCTGACCAGGCACCGGGCCGGGCTGGGTTATAACTATACGTCTTCCCCCAAATACTGGGAGCCTGCCAAGCGGCTGATCAAATCCAAATCTACCTGGTGGAATATTGTGAAGGATTTCAACCTCAACCCGTTGCCTTCCTTACTGGGCTTCCGGGCTGATGTGAACCGCCAGTTCGGCGCTTATCGCGCCCGTAATGTGGGTGGTCCCAAAGGCGGCATTCCTGAAACCTACGACAAATACTTCACCTTCGACCGGTTCTATAACCTGCGCTGGGACCTGACCCGTTCCTTCAATGTGGACTTTACTGCCACCAACCGCTCCTGGATAGATGAGGATACCGGCAGGCTGGACAAAAATGAAAAGACCCGCATGTGGGAAAATTTCTGGAAAGGAGGACGAACCATTTCCTACCAGCAGAGTGCCAGCTTCACCTACCAGCTGCCCACGGCCAAGATACCGGCCCTGGACTGGACCACTGTGCGTGCATCGTATGTATCAACCTATGACTGGATCGGGGCGTCGCTGATAGCCCGCGAACTGGGAAATACCATTTCCAATTCCCAGCAGAAGATACTGTCCGCAGAACTGGACTTCACCAGGTTGTATAGTAAGTCGCGCCTGCTGCGCGCCTTTGAAGAAGAGGGACCGGTCAACCGGGCGCCCGTACCTCCAGGCAGGGGTGATACTACCAGCAAGGGTAAGCCGAAGCGTGATCGCAGCCAGCCGCTGGAACTGGATCCCAGTATTAAATTCGCCGGCCGCTTGCTGACTATGCTGAAGCGGATCAAGATAGATTATACAGAAAATGCCAGTGCTACCATTTATGGCTACACGGATAGCACCCAGCTCATGGGCGTTAACCTGCGTTCTCGTGCGCCTGGCCTGGCCTTTATCTTCGGTAAACAACCTGATACCAGCTTCATCAATAATTTTGCACAGAAAGGATGGCTGTCGGCTGACTCCAATTTCAACCTCCAGAACCGGCAGGATTATCAGCAGACCCTGCGCATCAACGCGCAGCTGATCCCTGTGCGCGACCTGACCATTGATATCAACCTGGAGAAAACATTTGGTAAGACCTACTCCGAGCTGTACAAGGATACCACGGGTTCCGGCCTGAACTTTACGCGGATGAACCCTTATGCGGCAGGTAGTTTCAACGTCACTTTTATTTCTTACAAGACCCTCTTCACCAAAGTGCAGCCGAATGAGGTCTCTACTATATTCACCAAATTCCAGGACTACCGGCTCATTCTCTCCAAGCGGCTGGCAGAGAATAACCCTTACTGGCAGGCCCTGCCGGATAATGAGAAGTTCCTGTCGGATGGTTATTACAATGGGTATAGCCGTTATGCCCAGGATGTGCTGATCCCGGCCTTCATAGCCGCCTATACGGGTAAGAACCCGCAGGATGTGGCCCTGGTGAAACAGAATAACCCGAATATCCGTTCCAACCCCTTCTCCGGTATTATGCCCAAACCCAACTGGCGCATCAACTATACCGGTCTGAGCAGGTTGAAAGCACTGGAGAAGATCTTTACCAATTTCACCATTGAACACGGGTATACCAGCACCCTGGGGATGAACAGTTTTACCTCGGCCCTGTTGTTCCGTGATGATCTCCGCTTCGGCTATCCCGGCTTTATAGATTCGTCCAATAACTTCATTCCCTACTTCCTGGTGCCCAATATCACCATTTCGGAAGAGTTCTCCCCGCTGATCAATATTGATATGTCCTTCACCAACCAGGTGAATGCCAAGTTTGAGCTGCGGAAGTCGAGGACCCTCACCCTGAGCCTGATCGATTACCAGCTGGCGGAAATGCGCTCCACCCAGTTCACCATTGGAGCGGGTTATCGCAAGCGGGGTGCTTTCTCCTTCATTAAATGGAAAGGCAAACGCCTGGAGAATGATGCCAGCTTCCGGCTGGACCTCAGTGTGCGGGATGATATCACCAGCAATAGCCGGCTTGACCAGACACAGGCCCTGCCTACCAGTGGTAACAAGACGGTCATGGTGAATCCTTCGGTGGATTATGTGATCAGCAACCGGGTAAATATCAAGCTGTATTTTGAACAGCGGGTAGTAACGCCGAAGATCTCCTCCTCACCGCCCATCACCAATACAAGGGCAGGCGTACAGATCAGGATCGCCTTGCAGTAAGCCGTATAGTGGCGCTCCCGGGAGCACTGTCCGGCAGTTACCTGCTATCCGTGCAGCTTAGGTTCGTCCCAAAAATATTGGAGCGTGGGCAGCAACGGGCTGCAGCTGTATAGGTCACTATATGCAGGAGAGCTGGATGACATTGCTATTTAAGCGGGGAGCTTAGATGGCAGCTAACAAAGAATGATCAGGGTTGTTTGGTGACAACCTTTTCGCCGGCGCCAGGACCGGTTTTCTTCAGCAGCAGCACGTAGCCGCATAACTTTTTCTTCTTCTTATTAACCTGTACAGGTTTAATGATATGGTATTCGGAGAATTTGGCTACATAGTCAAAGCTGATAATATTGCCGTCCACATCTCCCCACATATTCTTCTTATACACTACTTCTTTCTCGTTGTAGTCATACATGCGGACTTCATATACCCTTGAAGTAGGATCACCGATAAATATGAACTGGTACCAGGTGTTCTGCGTCATGGGCAGCACAATAGGCATTTCATATTCGCTTTCCATAGCCATGGAAGCTTCGCGGAGGACTGTAAACCCCTTTTCGGCAAATAATGTTTTAAGGCTGTCTATAGCATGCTGATAAGCGGAGATATCACAATTCTGCTGGCGTATAAGATCCCCCTGAGCCCGGAGCTGGCTGGAACTAAGCAACAACAATGCAGGTACAATGATCTTGTATAGGCTTTTCCTTAGCATACGAATAACGGCTTTAAAAAGGATCTCTTGGATGTTCAGGTACAATTCAAAAATAATAAATCCCCCGGGAAAAACAACGTTAAATGCCAGACTGCCATTACTTTAAATATAGTTTTAATGTGTTTGTCTCCGTGCGGGAATTGGCCGCCGGAATGGGGTTATTTTATCCCTTTTTGTGGAGGTAAATGGAGTTGGCCTGGGAGGTGCAGGTCAGGACCAGGTCGTTGATACAGACATGGGCGGGCAGGGTGGTGGTATAAAAAACCACGTCTGCCACATCTTCAGCCGCCAGGGGCTGGTATCCTTCGTAGACCTTCCGGGCCTGGCTATCATCCCCTTTGAAGCGGACATTGGAGAATTCCGTATCGGCGGCTCCGGGATGGATGGCTGTCACCTTGATGCCATGGCGCAGCAGGTCTATCCGCATGCCCTGGGAGAGGGACTCCACGGCATGTTTGGTAGCGCAATAGGTATTACCCTTTTCATACACTTCTTTGGCGGCAGTGGAGCCGATATTGATGATATGTCCTTTTTGATTGGGCAGCATAAAAGGCAGGCAGGCTTTGCTGACATAGAGCAGGCCTTTGACATTGGTGTCTATCATCGTGTCCCAGTCGTCCAGGGAGGCTTCATCAAAGTAGTCGCGGCCCAGGGCCAGTCCGGCATTATTGACCAGTACATCAATGGAGCGCCAGCCTTCGGGCAGCTGGCTGATGGTATCCATAACAGCGGTCCTGTTGCGTACATCAAAACAGAGGGGCAATACAGCTGCCTTGAAATCCTTTTCCAGCGAGGCTTTTAGCTCTTCCAGTCGTTCCGCTCTGCGCCCCGTAATGATAACCCTATAGCCGCTGGCGGCAAATTTCTGTGCAATTGCTTTACCAAAGCCGGAAGTAGCGCCTGTGATCAGTGCTGTTATTGACATACCCTCATAAATTTTGTGGATGCAATCTACACAAGTGCTGGCAGTAAGACAAAATCTTAGCGGATGAGTACGGCTGATCCTTTTTTGCTGATGGTTTTACCGGTATAGTCTGTGCCCTGCACCATCCATACAAAGGTGCCGGTAGACTGCAACTGGCCATTGAGGCGGCCATCCCAACCCTTACCATGTTCAGTGGTCTGGAACACCAGCTGACCCCAGCGGTTGTATACCCTGAAGTAATCCATCCTGGAAATGCCTACCGGGATAGGCCGCAGCAGGTTGTTCTGCGTTCCTGAAGGCCGGAAAGCATTGGGTACATAAATATCCGGCGCTGTTTTGAACACGCGGATATTGATGGTATCCAGGTCAAAGCAACCTTCCTGGGTAAAGGCACGCATGGTATAGGTAAAATGATCCGGAAGGGAGGCGATGGTGGCTGCGCTGCGGGTATCGCTCAGGTAACTGGCAGGAGTCCATTCAATGAATTCAGCGCCGCGGCCCTGCAGCAACAAAGGCTGACCGGCCACGATGGACGTATCGTTACCGGCAAAAGCATGGATCTCGGGCCGTACCGTTACTATCACTGTATCATACACTGATTTGGGACAGCCCAGCACATCGTTCACCCGAAATATATAAGCGGTGGTCTGCCTGGGAAAGGCCAGCGGGTCCAGTACGGCAACGGAACTGAGCGTATTGGCCGGCGCCCAGAGAAAACGGGATGCTACCATAGAACCATGCAGGCGGGCAGTATCATCAAAGCAAATAGTAGTATCGGGACCGGCATTGGCAATGGGATAAGGGACTGCAAACAGTTCCCTGGAATCGGTAGCGGCGCATTTGCCTACGGAGCCGGTCACTGTATAACGGGTGCTGGCGCTTACAGGGGACACCAGCGGATTGCGGATAGCGGGATCGCTGATAGGGCTGGCCGGGTTGCTGGTCCAGCTGAAGTATAAAGCATCGGTAACAGGTTGCAGCCGGACTGTATCTGTGAGGCAGATAGTGCTGTCTGGTCCGGCATTTAAACTCACATGATCAATGGTCCGAACGGTAACTGCAGCGGTATTGACACAGCCATTTTCGTTTAAGGTTACCTGGTAGGTGGTGGTCTGGCCGGGCCATACCAGCGGATCAGGTGTATTGGCATGCAGGATATCAGTGAGCGGCGTCCAGCTGAATACGCCCGTTCCGCTGGCATGCAGCTGCAGGGTATCCTGCACGGGCCGGTTGCTGCAGATCAGCGTATCCGCAAATGCCAGCGTGATGGTGGGCCGGTCTTTGACCTCAATATTATTTTTGACAATAGTATCAATACAGCCCCTGTTACTTTCCACTATCAGCCGCACTGTTTTAAGGCCGGTGCTGCCATATTTCCAGCCGGGATGCTGCGCAGCAGAAATATCGCTGCTGCTGGTTTCGTCGCCAAAGTCCCAGCTCCATTTACTGGCGGCGCCATAACTGGCCGTGGTGCGGTCTGTGAACTGGATAGGCAGCAGGATGCAGCTGCCGGTAATGTCAAAATCGGCCTTGAAGCCGGGCCATACATTGGCAATGGTAGTGGTGGAGTCAATACACTGGCCCGCCAGTACCACAATCAGTTTCACGGTATAGCTGCCGGCTGTGGCATAGGGATGCAGGGTTTCTCCATCAATAACGGCCACCGTATCCCTTTTGCTGCCATCCCCAAAATCCCAGATATGCAGGGTGCCGGGCGGGTTCACCTGGTTATTGCGGAAAGTGACCAGCAGGTCGTCACAGAAAGAATAGTTGGGCGCCAGTGCGGCGGCCAGGGGAATGCAGTCCGCTACGCGGATATGAATGTCTTTATGGTGGATATTGATGAGTACGCCCCGCCGGTATTCATAGGCGCAGGCAGTAACCACGTACTGACCTTCCACGGAGGGCGCAATGCCGGTGAGCAGCCCTGTTTTGGGATCTATGCTGGCGTTGAGGCCCAGTGGTGCGCTGCCGGTATAGGGAGACCGGTAGCTGATGGGCGTATAGGTGCCGGTGGCCGGGTTGGGCGGGGCGGCAGGATCAGGGCTGGGACAGTTGAAGCAGCTGCCGCCCTGGCTGTTGCGGCCTGGGCCGCCACCGGTATAGCCTTCACACAGCACGTATACGATGGAGTCCGAAAGCTGATTGGTGACCGGGTCCCTGTCGGCATCAACGGCGGAGAAATCAAACCGGAAATAAGAGCCAAAACAAACTGCTATAGCATCATCAGGGTTGAACTGGGGACTGGAATTGCGGTAGGCATCCGGCAATGCATTGGTGCCGGGGATCTCACAGAAATAGGTGGCGCCAAAATTATCGCTGGGTGCTACCAGATTCTGGATACCGGCAATGCGGCAGCAGCGCTGGAAGGAGATCATATACCCCAGCGCCGAATTATTCAGTGTGACCTCTGTGGAATAATACCGGAGGCGGTAGCAGACATCTAAAGGTGCATTGGTGATACAGGGATTGGACTGTGGATCATACTGGATGATCTGTTCCCGTACCATGGGCGCCCTGACGTTCATGACCTGCTGACCGGTGGCTTTATCAAAGATGGTAAAAGGGACTTCGTTGTCCAGCTGGCCGGGTGAATTCTGGAAGCAGTCGATATAGAGTTTGAGGGTGATGAGGTACCGGGAGCTGCCGCTGCCGGAGCCCGGGCCGAGGTATTGGTAATACATCTCCCCACCCCTGATATGGGCGGCCATCAGGGGTATGCTGAATCCCATCAGCAGGCAGAGCAGACTGGCAAACTTTCTCATCATATTGTTAGTCCCTGGTTCCTGACAGCATCCGGCTATCTTCCATCACCTGCAGGCCGGGATCACCTGCGGGTGAAAGCTGAAAATACGACAATCGGGGCAGGGAAAGGGTTGCACACCGATGTTTGCACGCGGATTTTAATGCGATTTTTAAAATAGCCGGAATAGTAGCGGGGAACCCCTAAAAAATACGGGAAACAGGACCTATGCGTTGGGGACCAGGTCACGGCAGAAGCGGTGCAGCAGGGCATTGGTCCGTTCTGTTTCTTCCAGCATACCCATATGTCCTGATTTTTCCAGGATCTCCACTACGGAGATAGCGGGCAGGTGGGTCTGGGGCAATAGCTGGTCGGGCGGGATGGTCCCGTCATGGCGGCCCAGCACAAAGAGGATGGGGCGGGGGAAGGTTTGCAGTACGGTTGTGCGGTCCGGCCGGGCGATCATGGCCTCATAATAGCGGATCAGCGCTGCTGGTGGCAAATGTGGCGCATAACGCCGGATGCAGGCCTGCACCGTGGCCGGATTGGCTTTTTTATAGTCTTCGGAGAAAAGATTGGGGATAGATTGTTCCAGGAATCTTTCCGCGCCATTGTTCTGTATGAACTCAATACCGCGGCGGCGGATGGTCTTGCGCTCCTCGCTATCAGAGAGGGCGGTGGAATGGAAAAGCCCGAAAGCCCGGAGGCGGTCAGGGAACTGTGCAGCAAAGGCCAGGCTGATATAACCACCCATGCTATGTCCAATGAGGATGGCCTGGTCAATTTTTTCCTGGTCCAGGATGGCCTGTAATCCTTCAGCAAATTCTTCCATGCTGGCAGCCTGCGGAGGACTATCGGCACTATTGGCATGACTGCCCGGGATATCCACCGTGATCACCTGGAAATCGGCCGACAGGTGCGGCACCTGCTGGTCCCATACCCGGCTGTCTTCAGCAAAGCCATGCACCAGCAGGATAGCCGGTCCTTTTCCTGTTACCTGGTAATGGTAGTCATCGCCTTTCCAGTTGATCATTGATTTGCTGCTCATGGTTGCTATTGTTGATTCAGTTCAATTATGCTTTGGTCCTGTACCAGCTGCGTACCAGGATAAGTCCCAATATGGGCGCTACCGCCAGGTTCAGCTGCTGGGGTAAAAAGAACCAGCAGACCGTTACCAGCAGGGTAAAAAAGAAAACAAAACGGAAATAGCGCCTGATCCATTCCTTCCTGCTCCACAAAATAAAGGCCAGGGGTAAATGAGTGGGTAAAGCCCAGAGCAGGTTGAGGTTGTTGCGACAAACATCATCCACCCGCACTATCCACAAACTGAGCAGCAGGATACCCAGGATGCCCAGTGACAGGAAAAAGAAAATATCAAAAGCGGTGAGCAGTTTGCGTACTCCTTTGCTGGGAAGCAGGGAAAGGCCACCGATGAGTACCAGCAGTCCGGCAAAAAAGGTCAGTGGCGTCAGCAGGGTTTTGGCGGATTGGTCCAGCGGCGTTTCCGGGAGGATCACCTGTTTGGAAGCTACTAACGGTGCATTTTCCACGAAGGCGCTGTCCACGCCTTTCAGCAGGTAATCGGGCAGGAACATGGCTTCCTGGTTGCTGACGGTCTTGTCCAGGTTGGCGCCCAGCAGGATATCGATCCCAAACTTGCTCCAGTATTGTCCGCC
This sequence comes from Candidatus Pseudobacter hemicellulosilyticus, assembly GCA_029202545.1. GTDB lineage: Bacteria > Bacteroidota > Bacteroidia > Chitinophagales > Chitinophagaceae > Pseudobacter > Pseudobacter hemicellulosilyticus. Next base: position 6,685,646 of record CP119311.1, on the reverse strand, counting down.
CTTATCCAGGTAGCTGTGGATCAGTTCCCGGTAGGTGGGCGCTGTAGCCCCCAGGATATTGTTGAAACTGATACCGGCGCCGCTCTGCTGTGCTATCATATCCCGGGCCCGGGTGGTACAGTTATCCGTATGGAAATAGTAATTGTAAAAGCGGTTCTCCGGCATATTGTTCTTTCGGAGGGCGGCGGCCAGCTGCAATGCCTGCGCACAGGACAGCTGCAGCGTCTGTTCAATCACTCCCCGCTGGTAATACTGGTATTCCCGTACAAAGTCCGCAAAGGGATAAGCGGACAGGGCATACAGCATGAGGCCTTTGGTGAACTTCAGGTAGAAATCGGGATCACTGTCGTCAAAGGTCCCATAGTTGTATACGATATCGGTCCCAAGGGTGCTGTCAACCACCCGTATGGCCGTATGGCCAAAGGCGGAATACAGCTCCTCGCCCGGGCTGCAGGTGAGGAGACTGATGCGCAGCCGGCAGGTAGAGTCCTGCCGGGCATAGCTGGTTCCGGTAAAATGCAGCGCCAATAGGAAAAGGAGCAGCCTGGCTATTTTCATCCGAGTCTATTTTGTGTTGTTCCGTTGTCCGGGACTACCGTGCTTTATCTGCTGTAATTGGGTGCTTCCCTGGTGATCTCCACGTCGTGTGCATGGCTTTCTTTCATACCAGCGTTGGTGATGCGGACAAACTGGGCCTGTTGCAGGGCCCGGATGTCTTTAGCACCGCAGTAGCCCATGCCGGAGCGGAGGCCGCCTACATACTGGTAAACGATCTCACTCAGGTGACCTTTGAAAGCTACGCGTCCTTCAATTCCTTCGGGTACAAATTTCTTGACGTCGTCTTCCACATCCTGGAAGTAGCGGTCGCCGCTACCCTGGCTCATAGCGCCAATGGAGCCCATACCACGGTATTGTTTGAATTTACGGCCTTCATAGATAATGGTATCGCCAGGGCTTTCTTCTGTTCCGGCAAACACACTGCCCATCATTACCAGGTTGGCGCCGGCAGCCAGGGCTTTCACCATATCGCCGGTATAACGGATACCACCGTCTGCAATGAGGGGGACCTTCAGTTTATGGAGAACGGAAGCAGCTTCCATGATAGCGGTGATCTGGGGAACGCCGGCGCCGGCCACAATACGGGTAGTACAGATAGAACCCGGTCCAATGCCCACTTTCACAGCGTCTGCACCAGCATCCACCAATGCTTTGGCGCCTGCGGCAGTACCGATATTGCCTGCAATGACCTGTAATTTCCGGAAGTTCTTTTTCACGGCTTTGAGGGCTTCCAGTACACCCTTGCTATGACCATGGGCGCTGTCCAGGCAAACCACATCCACACCGATCTGCTGCAGAGCGCCGGCGCGGTCCAGGAGATCGCGGGTAATACCCAGTGCGGCGCCTACCAGGAGACGGCCATAAGCATCTTTCACGGCATTGGGATAGCCATGCAGCTGGTGGATATCACGATAAGTAATGAGGCCTACCAGGGTGCCGTCCTTACGGATCACCGGTAATTTCTCGATCTTATGCTGACGGAGGATCTTTTCTGCTTTTTTGAGGTCGGTGCCTTCGGGGGCGGTGATCAGGTTTTCGCTGGTCATCACCTCTTTTACCTTGCGGTTTTTGTCGGTTTCAAAGCGGAGATCGCGGTTGGTGAGGATACCTACCAGCTTCTTACCGTTATCTACAATGGGAATGCCGCCGATCTTGTTCTCTTTCATAAGGTGGAGGGCATCGCCAATGCTGGCATTGTCATGCAGGGTAATGGGGTCCAGGATCAGGCCGCTTTCGCTGCGTTTGACCTTACGGACCTGGTCTGCCTGCTTTTCTATGCTCATATTCTTATGGAGAATACCCAAGCCCCCTTCCCGCGCCAGGGCAATGGCCAGGTTGGCTTCTGTTACAGTGTCCATAGCAGAAGACAGAATGGGAACGTTCAATACGAGCTCTTTGGTCAGATTGGTACGGATATCTACATCGCGGGGCAGCACCTGGGAATAGGCCGGAACCAGCAGCACATCATCAAATGTGTAACCTTCGCCAAAAAACTTACTTGAGTAGGGGGATTTTACCGGGGGAGTAGAATTTATTCTTGCCATGTGCAAAGGTAAGGTAGTAGATAAATAACCTCCAAAAAAATTCACACGAAAGTGGTATTGTCTGCCAGCGGAGAAGTTCAGACCTTTGTCTTCTCCTTTAAAACAATCAATGACCTGTCACATCACGCGGCTTGCTGCGTGATGTGCTGTTTTATGCCAGCCTGTACCTTTTCCCGGGCAAAACCTCCACAGCCTGCTTCAGTTCCAGCTCCAGGATAGCCGCTGCCGCATGGCTGCTGCTGAGCCCGCTACGGGAAAAGAGCTCATCAAGGGCCATACTATCCGCCTGCTGCAGGACCCGGCGTATGGTTGCTGCGGCATCACTACAGGGAAATAACAATTCCTGCTGCGGATGGTTGGGAGGCTGCGGGCGGTCCGCCCAGCCCAGTTGTTCCGCCAGCTGCTGCCCGTCTGTGAGCATACTGGCCTTGTGGGTACGCAGCAGCAGGTTACAGCCTGCACTCCGGGTATCAATGGTCCTGCCAGGAAAAGTAAATACTTCTTTATGGTAGCCGTTGGCCAGTTCGGCCGTGATCATGCTGCCGCCACGCAGCCCTGTTTCCACTACTATGATAGCGTCACACATTCCGGCCACTATCCGGTTACGGATGGGAAAATGGTGTTTATCGGGCTGGCTCCTGCTGCTGAACTCTGTCAGCAGCGCTCCTCCGTTCCGGATCATTTCCCGGGCCAGACCGGCATGTTCGCCGGGATAACAGGTGGCCAGTCCATGCGCCAGTACTGCAATGGTGGGCAGGCCGCAGGCCAGGGCTTCCCGGTGGGCGAGTCCGTCAATGCCCAGCGCCAGCCCGCTGACAATAGTGGGCTGATAAGGCGCCAGCGCCCGGATCAGCTGCTCCGTCAGCTGCCGGCCATATACACTGGGCTGGCGGGTGCCAACAACGGCTACCAGCCGCTCCGTATTCAGGGCGGCGCTGCCTTTCCGGAAAAGCAGGGTAGGCGGATCATAACAATCCAGCAACCGCTGCGGGTAATCTGCATCCCTGATCCAGAGCGGCTGCACCCCATAACGCCGGAAAAAAGCGAGCTCTTTTTCGCTGGCCGTAAAATCCCTGAAACCAAGTATCGCCCGGGCCCGGGCAGGGCCAATCCCATCCAGGCTGCCCAGCGCTTGCGGGCTGGCCTGGAAAATGGCGCTGGCCGATCCAAAATGCAGGGCCAGCGTTTTGGCATGCACATGCCCGATCCCCGGTACGCGTGGCAGGGCGAGCCGGTAAATCAGTTCCTGATCCATCGGGTATACGTTAAGGTTAGCTGCTAAGGTATGTAAAAAAAATACAACGGGTATATTGCCCGCAGGAAAAAGGATGAGGCCCGGGTTTACGGGCTTATTGCGACAGCACCTTCAGTTCAGTCCGCCGGTTCTGTGCCCTTCCGGCTTCCGTATCATTACCGGCAATGGGCAGGGTAGCCCCATAGCCTTTAAAGCTGAGCCTTTGCTGGGCAATGCCTTTATTGACCAGGTAATTGACCACGGCCTGTGCCCGGTTATTGGACAGTACCAGGTTGTCCTCGGCCTTGCCTACGTTATCCGTATGCCCGTTGATCTGGATGATGAGCGTGGGATTGTCGCGCAGCAACACGTACAGCTTATCCAGCTCGGAAGTGGAGGCCGGCTGCAGATCATATTTATTGGTGGCGAAGAAAATATTGTTGAGTACAATACTGGCATTAGTTTCTATGGGTTGCAGGGGAATATCAATGGCATATACAGAGTCGGCGCCACTGCTGAGGGAGAAATTGGCCGAGTAAAAGAGATAGCCCTTGCGGTTTACATTAAAGGCATAGTCCTTTCCTACCGGCAGGGTCACCAGGTAATTGCCGGTTGCGTCTGTCTGCACTTTGCTCAGCACTTCCTGCGAAGAGAGATCGGTCAGTTCTACCGCCGAGGGCAGTCCTTTGCCGGTCTTCTGATCATAGACCCTACCTTTCACCCAGAGGGTACGGGCCGGCCGGATATCACTGCGAAGCTCAAAAGTATAGAGGTCCAGCCCGCCGCGGCTATCGCTGCGGTCACTGGCATAATAAGCTGTATAGCCATCGGCAGCCACTACCAGGCTGCCTTCATTTTCGATGGTATTGATGGGGTAACCCAGGTTCTGTGCTTTACTCCAGCCCCCTTTGCTATTCTTGCGGCTGACAAAGAGATCATCTCCGCCATAACCCAGATGCCCATTCGAAGTGAAATAAAGGGTCTGGTTATCGGCATGGATAAAAGGACAGCTTTCACTGCCGGCGGAATTGACCTCGGGCCCCAGGTTCTCCGGTTCGCTCCATTGTCCGTTGGGCAGGAGATGGCTGACATAGATATCGCTGCCGCCATAACCACCGGGGCGGCTGCTGGCAAAATAGAGGTCGCGTTTATCAGGAGAAAGGGAGGGGGCGGATTCCCAGTATTCGGTATTGATGCGGTTACCAAGATTTTCAGGCTCACTCCAGCCGCGGGGGGTGAGGAAGGATATATAGAGATCGCAGCTGCCGGCCCCACCGGGGAAATTACAACCGGTGAAGATCAGCCACTGGCCGTCCTGAGAGATACTCTGGGCGCCTTCGTTGGCGGCCGAATTAATGGCGCCTGATAAGGGACGCGCTATGCTCCAGCCTTTGGGGGAGCGCAGGGCGCTGTAAAAATCCTCGTTGATGCCATTCACCCGGCGGGTGAACAGGAACTCCTCGCCGTCAATGGTGAGGGCGGGATAATATTCGGAGAAAGCAGAGTTGATGCTGTCTCCCATATTGGTGGGATTGAACTTGTATTCACCCAATGGTTTCTGGCTGGCATAGTCCAGCGCAAACTGGTAGCTTCTGCGGCGGAAATCGCCGTTGCGCCGGCTTTGCTCGTTCAGGTTAGGTATGGTGAGAAAAGAGTTGATGGCTGAAAGCGCCTGGCTGAAAGCGCCTTTGCCGGCCAGGTTTATGGAGTAAGGCAGGAGATAATCACGGGCATAGGTACTGTCTATTGCAATGGCCTTCTCGTAATGCTCAATAGCCTGATCGTATTGTTTCATTTCTCCGTGCATGCCGGCAATAGATAGATAGGCATCCAGGAAACGGGGATCTGTTTTTACGGCGTCCTGCAGGAGGCGGATACCGCCGGGAAAATCTCCCTCCTGGGCTTTCTGTATAGCAGATTCATACAGTTTGACGGCTTTTTTAGGCACACGTGCAGGATCGTACTGGGCGTAGCTCAATAAGGTTATCGATAAGAGGCAGATAATGGTACAGAGTTTTTTCATAACCATATCGGATGGTTTTTAGTCCGGATACCATATCCAGGACGTTAATGGCAGGCAGCAAGATAATATTCAATTGTTAAAAACGGTAGTATACCATTTTTATTTGATGGGTGAGGGCGCCTGCAATAACAAACCGGCCGGCAGGAATTGCTGCCTATGGAACATTGATGTACTTGTGCAGCTGGACGGAAAATTCCCAGCGGGGATTTTGCTTGATATAGTCCACTATGAGCGGGGTCATCTGGCTTGCCTTGCTCCATTCCGGCTGCAGGTACAGCTTACAGGAGGGGTTTACCAGGGCGGCATGTTTTTCGGCCCAGTCAAAATCCGACTTATTGAACACTACCACCTTGAGTTCATTGGCCAGGGGCATGATCTCCGGCAGGGGCATTTTGAATTTTTTGGGCGAAAGGCAGATCCAGTCCCATTCTCCACTGAGCGGGTGGGCGCCGGAGGTTTCAATATTGGTCTGGAAGCCGGCTGCGTGCAGGGCATTTGTCAGCGGATCCAGCTGGTGCATCAGTGGTTCACCGCCGGTCACCACGGCCAGCCTGCCGGGAAAGGCGGCTGCGCCCTTTACAATCTCCTCAATACTTTGCAGGGGATGCGCATGGCGGTCCCAGCTGTCTTTCACATCACACCATACGCAGCCCACATCACAGCCGCCGAGGCGGATGAAGTAAGCGGCCTTGCCCTGGTGGTAGCCTTCCCCCTGGAGGGTATAAAAGGATTCCATAACGGGCAGTTGCGTAATTGGTGGCGCCGGGTGGATCATATCACAAAGGTAACTATCCATTCCTCTCCATACATGCCCGGTATGTATTGGTCATAAGGGCGGCAATGGTCATGGGCCCTACTCCACCAGGTACGGGGGTGATATAACTGCATTTGGGAGATACATTGGCGAAGTCCACATCTCCTTTGATGGCGTAACCACGTTTTTTGGTGGCGTCAGGCACCCGCGTAATACCCACGTCAATGACGATGGCGCCTTCTTTGACCATATCCGCAGTGACAAATTCAGGTTTGCCCAGGGCTGCCACAATAATATCGGCGCTGAGGCAAAGCGCTGACAGGTTCCTGGTATGGGAGTGGCAGATAGTCACCGTGCAATTGCCGGGATTGGTATTGGAGCTGAGCAGCACGCTCATGGGACGGCCTACAATATTGCTGCGGCCAACCACTACGGCATGCATGCCTTTGGTATTTATTTTATAATGTTCCAGCATGAGCATGATGCCATGCGGAGTGGCTGCTATGAATGTGGGCAGGCCCTGGACCATACGGCCCACGCTGACAGGGTGGAAGCCGTCCACATCTTTGGAAGGATCAATGGCATTGATCACTTTTTCGTCTGAAATATGTTTGGGGAGCGGTAACTGTACCAGGATACCATCTACATCCGGATCCTGGTTGAGCGCTGCAATTTCATTCAGCAGCTTGAATTCGCTGATATCTTCCGGCAAACGGACCAGGCTTGATTTGAAGCCGATCTCTTCACAGGTGCGGACTTTGGCGCCTACATAGGTCTGGCTGGCGCCGTTATCACCAACCAGGATGGCGGCGAGATGGGGGACCTTTTTTCCTGAACTAATCAAATGCCCTACTTTTAGGCGCAATTCATCTTTGGTGGCCTGCGATACAAGTTGCCCGTCTAAAATTTGCATGGCGCAAAGGTAAAATTCCCCGCCCCCGTTTCGAAAATTTTCTCGTTAATTTTTGTAACCCCTTCATTAATAGCCGTAAACACGCAAAATAAACCGGGAATTTTCCCCTGAAAATTTGGGAAATATAGGGAGGCGCCTGCCTGGTACCCTTCCGGGTTTTGCTTGTTTCTATCCAAAAAGATCCATGCTGAAAACAACAGGTTTACTGCTGGCGCTCGCCGGCAGCCAGCTGCTCTATGGTCAGTGGCCGGAGCCGCCAACATTGGACCAGTACAGTCCGCAGCTGACAGATATGGCCGCATTGCGTAACAATACCGGGGCCCTGGCCGGGGTGACCCAATGGCAGGCAGGGTTGCAGGCCCGGCAGCTCTATGGGCTGCCGGAACTACAGCAATACGCTTTGGTAGCTGCCGGTCCGGTAGCTACCGGTAAGATGGGCATTACGGTAACGGCTGCTGGTCCGGCCGAAGCCCGGCATACCGGGATAGGACTTGGCCTGGCCCGGTTGCTGGGCAGGGTGGGGCTGGGCATTCAGTTCCGCTACCAGGAATGGCGGGTGGCGGGCTATGGGACCAACAGGGCGGCAGGTATGGACCTGGGCGCCGTTTGCCAGCTTACAGACAGGCTGCAGGCCGGCTGGCAATGGCGGGATCCCCTGCCGCTGCGCTGGTGGAAGGGTGAGGGAGAACAGCTGGCCACCCGTTTTACCGCAGGCCTGGGTTATACTTTCTCACCAGCATTCCTGCTGGCGGCGGAAATGATCCGGGAGGCTGGCCGGCCTACGCAAGTGCATGCCGGCTTTCGCTACCTGCTGGCGGGATCCCTGCTGGCTACAATGGGACTGTATACCGGATCGGGCGGCATATATGGCAGCCTGGGCTGGCAATGGGCGGGCATATGTGTGACTGCCGGCGGGCAATACCATATTCCTTTAGGCCTTAGTCCCTGGCTGGGCCTGCATTGGCAACCGCAAAAAAAGCAGTTATGAGGGAAAAGCTCATCATGGAGGCCTTGGGACACAACCTGCTCCGGCACAGTAAAAAAGGACTGGATCAGGGACAGTTCATCATAGAGACCTTCGGGCCTTACCCTGAAAGGCTTTACAGGCGGGTGTGGAACAGAAAGCTGCTCACTATGGGTTGCCTGTTGCTGGCGCTGGCCGTGCAGGCGCAGGTGGAATCATCCGTGATGGAAGAGCAACTGGAGAACAGTCTTGTCAGTGAAGAAAGGGTATGGGAAGAGGAGAACTGGTGGGAGGAATTGGCTCAGTTGCGGCGGTGCCCGCTGCCACTGAACAGGATTGATCCGGAAGCGCTGCAGGTATTTCCTTTCCTGAGTCCGGCGCAGGTGCAGGCATTTGCCCGTTACCGCCAGCTATTGGGACCGCTGATCAGCCTGTACGAGCTGCAGGCTGTTCCCGGCTGGGACCTGGCCCTTATCCGGCAGCTGCTTCCTTATGTGTACATAGGAGCGCAGTTGCCGGCAGCCACGGGACTCTTTAGCCGGTTCAGTGCTGGTGAGCATTCCCTGGAATTACGGTATGCCGGCCAGCCTTCGCGGGATCAGCCGGCCTACATGGGTAATGCTGCGGCTATGGGGCTTCGTTATACCTATCGCTACCAGCAGGAGCTGCAATGGGGGATCAGGGGCGATAAGGATGCCGGTGAACCTTTTTTCCGGCAGCGCCAGCGGGCAGGATTCGATTTTTACTCCGCTCATTTTTTCGCCCGGCAGCTGGGCCGGGTGAAGGCCCTGGCCTTGGGCGATTATACCGTTAACCTGGGCCAGGGGCTGATCCACTGGCAGAGTTTGTCGTTCCGCAAAAGCGGCCAGGTGCTGGGGATCCAAAAGCCGGCGGGCGTGTTAAAACCTTATCGCTCCGCCGGGGAGTTCAACTTCCTGCGGGGCGCCGGCATCACCCTGGAAAAGGGCCGTTACCAGCTCACGGTCTTTGGCAGCAGGCGGTTGCTTTCTGCCAGCCCGGAGCAGGATAGCAGTGGCAGCTTCCTGCGGTCCATCCAGGTGAACGGGCTGCATAGGAGTATCGCTGAACTGGAGCGGCGGAACAACAGCCGCTGGTGGATGGCAGGCGCCAGCTTCCAGGCAAAGGGCAGGGGCTGGCAATGGGGGCTGAACTGGGTACAGCACCAGTTCGCTTCTCCTTTGCAGGAAACAGCGCAGCCTTATAACCTGTTTGCGATGGCCGGCAGCCGCTGGAACAATGCAAGTATAGATTACCAGTACAATTTTGCCGGCCTGCATGGCTTTGGTGAGCTGGCGGTTGACCAGCGGGGCCACTGGGCCAGTCTGCAGGGGCTGCTGTTCCATCCTGATCCTATGGTAGGTGTTGCACTATTGTACCGAAGGCTGCCAGCGCAGTACCAGTCGTTCCTTGGCAGGGCATTCACTGAAAATGTGGTACCCTCCAATGAGAGTGGATGGTATGCGGGTATAGTTGTCCGCCCTGCACCTGGCTGGCAGCTGGATGTCTATGCAGACGTATTCCGGTTTCCCTGGTTACGGTACAGGGTGGATGCACCGGGGCAGGGGAGCGACTATCTCCTGCAGCTGACCTGCCAGCCATCGCGGGCGGTAACCCTCAGCATGCGGTACCGGGCAGAACAAAAGCCAGCCAATGACAGCAGTGGGCTGGCTGTCCTGTTACCCGTAGTGCCCATGAACCGGCAGCATTGGCGCAGCGAATGGAGGTACCAGTGGAAGCCGGGCTGCCAGCTGCGCAGCCGCCTGGAAATGGTATGGGTACGCAATACGCAAACCGGGGTCATCGAAAAAGGATATGCAGGTTTTATGGAAGTGCAAAAGCAGCAGAGCAGCCGGCTTTGGTGGGAGCTGCGCTGGGTCTTGTTTGAGACGGATAGCTATGCGGCAAGGTTATTTGCCTATGAACCTGCAGCCATGAATGGTTTTACGGTAAGCAGTTTTTATCAGGGCGGCATCAGGTATTATCTGAACCTGCGATACGACCTTTTATCCACTGCAAAAGGCAAAAGCAGGAGGGGGCTGCAAATGGAATGGCGGATTACGATTGCTGGTAATATGTGCAGTGGGCCTGCATTTCAGCGAAGAACTGTCACAAAAATGCAAGAACCTTTATCCTGGCAAACACAATTAATTCTCTTCAAAAAATGAAAATCAATTTTTTTTCCTTGCGTTCAATGTTGCAAACTTATCTTGAAATTGCTGGTATATAGAAAAAAATAGTTCGTTGGTCGCCTACTGTTATACCGCTAACGGATAGGTTTTAAGAATCTATTAATCAATGTTTTGAGGATCTATTATTCATAGTTGAAAAACTTGTATGTAAAAAAACTGTTGCGCTTGTTCAACAACATTTTCAGTAGTTCGCAGCATTTTAATTCTCCCTATTGTCTACCTAAAAATAGGATACTCTCCATTTTAACATTTTTTTGGGGAGCATGAAAAGTTCCTATATTTACGCGTTCAAATTTTTTAAAAATTACAAGTCACATGAGAAAAATTCTGTCACTGCTGGCAGTGTTGGTACTATTTACTGTGCCCGCACTTGCACAACCCCGGTTTATAACCGGGCAGATCAAAGACAACCAGGGTGATCCCATCCCCTTCACTTCAGTAACCGTAAAAAGCTCCGGACGAGGAGTCACTTCCGACGAAAATGGTAATTTCCGCATTCAGGCCTCCACAGGAGACGTGCTTGTCTTTTCTGCTGTAGGCGCACAAACTTCCGAAGTAACTGTGGGCGCCAGTGATGTCTTGAATGTCACACTGACCAAAACAGGTAACCTGGAAGAGGTGGTGGTGACTGCCCTGGGTGTCCAGCGGCAAGCCCGGGAATTGGGTTACTCCACTGCGCGTATCCGTAACAGTGAGCTGAACCAGGCTAAAACGGTGAACCTCCAGAACGGTCTTACCGGTAAAGTATCTGGTCTGAGCATCACCACCGTGAACAGTGGTGTATTTGAGGATACCAAAATTAACCTGCGTGGCTTGCGCTCTCTGACGGGTAATAACTCACCGCTGCTGGTAGTGGACAATATCCCTACCCCCCTGAGTTATATCACTACCCTTAACCCGAACGATGTTCAGGACGTAAACGTACTGAAAGGCGCCTCTGCTGCTGCCATCTACGGTCCTGATGGTGTGAATGGTGTGATCCTGGTAAGAACCAAAAGAGGTTCCAGCGGCAAACCTACAGTAACTGTAAGCCATACCGTTCAGCTGGCGCGTGTATCGTTCATGCCTAAAGTGCAGGAAAGATTTGGCGGTGGCACCAGCGAAGATGCTTACGGCCGTGCGCTGTATGATCCCATCGAGAACCAGCAATATGGTCCTGAGTTCGATGGCTCCATGGTAGACATCGGCCCCGAACTGGAAGACGGCGATATTCAGCGTGTTCCGTACAGCGCAACCGACGACCGGAAAAAATTCTGGCAGAACGGTCTGACGCTGCAAACAGATATCTCTCTGAGCGCCCAGGGTTTTTACCTCAGCGCCCAGGATGCTGATATCCGCGGTCTGATGCCCAAGGATAAGAACCGCCGGACCTCTCTGCGGATCAATGCCTCCAAAGAATATGGCAAGCTGAAAGTGAGTGGTAACCTCAGCTATATCCAGCAAAACTCCAACGTGGTGAATGATGGCGCCTATGCTGCGCGTTTCCCCGGTTCTTACAACGGTAGCGTATACTTTACCGTACTGAACACACCGGCTCACGTTCCCCTTACACAGTACCAGGACTGGCGCAATGCAAAATATGCCCAGTACTCCAACTACTATAACGAATATTTCGTGAACCCTTACTGGGTGATCGATAACCACCGCATCAAAGCAAGGTCCGATAACTTCCTGGCCAATGCTGATGCCACCTACAAATTTGCTGAATGGCTGAATGCTACCTACCGTGTAGGTGCCGCCCTTGCTTTCAGCAACTTTAAGAGCGAGAACGGTCCTGTTATCACTTCAGACTATGCCCAGTCGCACCGCGGACAGGGATTTGATCCCCAGCCTGCGTTTGTAGCTGACGGCGAAGAGTTCAACAGCCGTGTTACGCATGAGTTCTTCTTTAACGGCCGCAAAGAGGTTCGTGATTTTGCCTTTAACTACATCCTGGGTACACGCTATCGCCAGAATGATGTAAAGACCATCCGCACTGGTGGTAATAACCTTCAGATCAATGATCTCTACAACAACTCCGTAAGGCTGGGTGAAGCAGTTGGCGCCGAAGCCAACTACCGCACACGCCTGGTATCTGTCTTCGGACAGCTTAGCCTTAGCTATAAAGGCTGGGCCAACATAGAGTTCTCTGCTGCCAATGATTGGGATAGCCGCCTCAACATAGATAATAATTCCTTCTTCTATCCCGGCGTAAGCGCCAGCTTAGTCCTGAGCGATGTAATACCCTTCCTGCAAAGCAACCCTGTTATTTCTTACCTGAAGATCAGGGGCGCTGTTTCCAAATCAGCCAACGTGAACCTGGGCAGGGCTGACAACAGCTTCACCGGTGCTTATACACTGGCTCCTGTTTATACTGCCACCAATGGCTTCCCTTATGGCAACCTGGGTGGTTTCAGTGCCGGTAACGTGCTGACCAACCCGCTCATTGAGCCTGAGTTTGTGAACGCCCGTGAAGTTGGTATGGAGATCAGTTTCCTGAACAACAGGATCAACCTGGACGCCACCTACTTCCACCAGAAGAATACCAACCAGATCCTGGGTATCCAGCAGTCCTCTGCTACCGGTTATACCACGTATTATGATAATGCCGCTGACTTCAACAACTACGGTGTGGAAATGGACCTGAACCTGACCCCGCTGGTGAAGCTTGGCAATGTGAGCATCAACCTGGGCTTCAACGCTACTTACAATGATAACAAGATCGTTAGCCTGTTCCCTGGTATTGACGAACTGAGCATCGGTGGCTCCAATGAATTCACCCAGCGTGCCGCCAGCTCGCCCACTGCTACGCAGTTTGCGATTGTAGGTAATCCTGCCTTCGTGTTCAAGCTCAGCGATTATAAAAGAGATGCACAGGGTCGCGTGATCGTTGATCGCTTCACCGGTTATCCCTCACTGCAGGATAGCCTGGTTACCCGTGGCCGCTCCCTGCCTACCTGGATCCTGGGTATCAACCCTTCTGTTACCTGGAAAGGGCTGACTGTAGCCATGACCTGGGATTATCGTGGTGGTCATTATGTATACCATGGTATTGGATCCGATATGGACTTCACCGGTATTTCTGCACGCAGCGCCCAGTATGGTCGTCAGCGTTTCGTATTCCCCAATTCCGTATATGACGACGGTACCGGCAAATATGTAACAAATGAGAATGTCCAGGTATCAAATGGCGGCCGTAACTTCTGGGCCACCGGTACTACCAATACTTCTGTAGCTACCAACTATTTCACCAGCGCCGCCTTCTGGAAATTGCGTGAGCTGGCTATCGCCTATGAGGTGACACTGCCCTGGATCGGTGAAAACAAAGTTTTCAAACGCCTCGTGGTAGCTGCTGTAGGAAGGAACCTGCTGACCCTGCTGCCCAAATCCAATGAGTGGACGGACCCCGAGTTCAACTACACTACCAACAACAACACTTTTGGTATCAACAGTGTGTTCTCGACGCCTCCTGCCAGAACTTTTGGTGCATCGGTTACAGTGACCTTCTAAATGAATGAAAACATGCAAACAATGAAAAAGATCATTAATAAAACAGTTGTTCTTTCGCTTATGCTTTCTGCTGGTGTAGCAGGATGCAATAAGCAATTGGATATCAACAACAATCCCAATCAGCCCGGCGATGATGTGATCAAGGCTGAAAATATTCTTCCCAATGCCCTTCACGCCACCGGTTCTGTTACAGCGCTGGGTTATGGCTGGCTGTCCAACTGGATGGGCTACTGGTCTGCTTCCGGTTCTTTCAACCCCAGTACGGAAGAGTCCAGCTACAATGTCACCAATACCTTCCAGGAAGGTAAGTGGACAGGTACTTACAATGTGCTGTTTGACCTGGAGCAGGTAGAACAGAAAGCCAAAGCTGCCGGAGAAACTTTCTACCAGGCCGCTGCCATGATCACCAAGGCGCACCTGTTCCAGTTCCTGGTGGATATCTATGGCAATGTCCCTTATACACAGGCATTCAAACCTACAGAGTTCCCTACTCCTGCTTATGATGATGCGCAGGCTATCTACACTGATCTCCAGGCAAAACTGGATGAAGCCATCACACTTATGCAGGGAGCTACCGTCAGCACCAAAGCTACTGAGATTGATGTGCTGAACGCTGGTAGCAAAGAGCTCTGGATCAAAATGGCCAATACCATCAAACTGCGCCTGCTGATCAGGGCTACCCAGGTCAATAACAATCCCACCGCCGAGCTGGCCAAGATCAAAGCCAATGGCGGTGTATTGCAGACAACGCAGAGTGCTGATATCAATATCGGCTACCTGAATGACGTGAGTAAACAAAGCCCCTTTTACGCTACTTATGGGCTGCTGCCCAGCGGCGAGGATGCCAATACTTTCTACAGGGCCAATCAGTACTCTATCGAGAGCCTGAAAAGCAACCAGGATCCACGCCTGCGCTATTTCTTCAAGCCTGCCAAAAGCCCTACCAATGCTGCTGATTCCTTTATCGGAACCGTCTATGGCTCAGAGCCCAACAGTTCCTTTGGTGGTGATCAGACTTCCAATATCGGCCAGGGTCTGGTACGTGTTTTCAACCAGCCTCAATGGGTGATCACCTCTATTGAAAGTTTGTTCCTGCAGGCTGAAGCCCAGCTCAGAGGCTGGGATGTAGGCAGCCCCTATGCTGATGCGGCCGCTTCCTATGCAGGGGCTGTACAGGAGTCTTTCATCTGGCTGGGTGTACCTGATGCAGTGAATGCTGCCAACAACTATATGCTGGTAAGGGCCAACTGGGCAAACGCTGCCGATTTCACCGCACAGCTGACCCTGCTCATCAGACAGAAATATGTGGCGCTTACAGGGATCAACCCGCAGGAAGCCTGGAACGATTACCGCCGCCTGGGCCTGCCGAATAATATTCCGCTGAGCATCAATACGGCCAGGGGTAGCCGAAATATACCTGTCCGGTTATCTTATCCCTCCTCCGAATACGCTGTGAATGCCAAGAGCGTACAGACGCAGGGTACTATCAATACACAGACTTCCACCATTTTCTGGGATAAATAAATTCTTAGTATATGTTGTTTAAAAAATATAAATCAATTGCGGTGTTAACCCTGCTGTCAGTAGTGCTGGCGGCTACGGGTTGTTTGAAGGATGAGCTGCAGGATGATAACCTGACCGTACCGGAAATGGGTGGTTCGCCCAGTCTTATTGAGATCCCCGGACCGGTAAGGGCTACCACTTCCTATAATACAGCTTATGTGATCAGTTTGCCCGCCAGCGAAGAAGACACTACTTTTTCCGTAGTGTTTGTACGCCTGGCTGCCGACCAGCCCGCTCCTGAGGACATTGTAGTGGAGCTGGAACTGGCTCCCGAATTGCTGTCTGCCTATAATGACAGTATGGATACAGAGCTGGAACAACCGGATGCTTCCATGTTCACATTCTCCAAACCTGACCTGAAACTGACCATTCCCAAAGGCAAAAGGGAAGGCTCCCTGGAAATGACCATGATCCCTGATATTTTTGCAGTAGGACAGTGGGGTTTTGGTTTCAGGATCAAAAGTGTCAGCAATGCCAAATACGGCATCAGCG
The DNA here is from genome assembly GCA_029202545.1 of Candidatus Pseudobacter hemicellulosilyticus. GTDB lineage: Bacteria > Bacteroidota > Bacteroidia > Chitinophagales > Chitinophagaceae > Pseudobacter > Pseudobacter hemicellulosilyticus. The sequence goes on along the minus strand of CP119311.1, from coordinate 6,669,902 downwards.
GCAACCTGAAGAATGCAGTAGTTACTGTAGGTGTCCGGAATATGTATGATGGCGCTTATGACCTCTCCGGCTTCCATAACAGGCCTACCCTGAACGACCCCTATCATAATGAGAGGGTATACATGGAGACCACTGGTCCCAATAGTGTGAAAATGTACTGGGTGGCTGCCAGTGTTGATGCTCACCCCATCCATGGCGCTACTACCTATTATGGTAACCTGACCACAGAATTCACCTTTGATCCTGATACCTATAAGCTGATCAAAGTGGATAATCCTTATACACCGGGATCACCTCCCTTCACCATCGGGCCCGCATTGGATAGCCGCTACGATCCCGATACAAAGACTATCTACGCTCAGTACTATTATAATGGTAACCTGGAAAGGATGTTCACAGACACTATTGTGTATGTTGGCGCCAGGCCATAATTGGATCATACTGATATAACAGGGAACAATAAATGGGGGCTTCGGCCCCCTTTTTTATTCAGGAAAGTACCGGGTTGCTGATTACCTTTGGCGCAAACAGTGTTTTATGCAGGAGCAACCACAAAATCAACTTAATATTGAGATATCGGAAGAAATAGCGGAAGGCGCCTATGCCAACCTGGTGATCATTACGCATTCCCATGCGGAATTTGTGATCGATTTCGTGAATGTTATGCCCGGTACGCCCAAAAGCAAGGTCAAAAGCCGGATGATCCTGACTCCCCAGCATGCTAAACGCTTCATGAAGGCTTTAACGGAGAACGTTGGCCGGTTTGAAGCCCTGAACGGCAAGATCCCGGACCTGGAAGAGAGCCAGCTCCCGATGAACTTTGGCGGTCCCAGCGCCCAGGCCTAAGGCCGGAAAGCGGGATACAGGGAGGTTCAGAGCAGTCCCTGGTCAGCAAAGCTGTAATAATTTTCCTCTGTCACAATCAGGTGATCCAGCAGCCGGATATCCAGCAGGCTGGCTGCGTCCTTAACGCGGCTGGTGATGGCATGGTCTGCTGCGCTGGGCTGGCAATTGCCGGAGGGGTGGTTATGGCAGAGGATCAGGCTAAGGCTGTTGACCTCCAGTGCTTTTTTGAGAATGATGCGGATATCCACAATGGTGCTGGTAAGTCCGCCTTCACTGATAATAGTAAAGTGTTTGATATGATTGGCCTGGTTCAGGAAAACCACGGCCAGTGCTTCATTGGAACGGTCTGCCAGTACGGATTGCAGGTAATGTACCACATCCTTGCTGCTGCTGACGGCATACCGGGGTGGGGGCAGGGCGCCCTGCCGGCGGCGGCCCAGTTCCAGGGCGGCCGCAATGGTGACAGCCTTGGCCTTGCCGATACCCCGGATACGGGTGAGCTGCGCCAATGGTAATTTTCCCAGGTTACGCAGGTTGTCATCACCCAGGCGCAGCACGTCCTGGGCCAGGTCCAGTGCGGACCTTCCGGTGGTGCCGTGGTTGATGAGGATGGCCAGGAGCTCAGAATCACTCAGGGCCATAGGGCTTTTACTTAGTAGCTTCTCCCTCGGCCGGTCACCGGCAGCCCAGTTTTTGATATGGTATTTTTTCTCTTGCATAATTGGACGCTTAAGGGTATTTTCACCGCTAACCTATGTACTCTGGACGTAATAATGGTATTGGTCCGGGCGTTATAGGGGTACAAAATCCAATTCTTTGATTGAAGACCTAAAATCAATGTCCAATGAAACGTAAATCTACACTATCCGCCATTGGCGGCTACCAGCCATTCCTGTTCTGTGCGGGGATGTATTTTGTAGCCCTGTTTTTCTCCATCTTTATTTGTTCAGCCATTTTTCATGCGGCCAACCCTAAAAAGTCAATGGGAGCCAGGTCTACGGTCATTAGTCAGCAGGCCGGGACGGGATCCGGCCACCAGGTATTGTTAACCGTAGCAAATTAATCAAATTATTCAAAAGGACCCTGCGGTCCTTTTTTCTTTTACCTCCTGTGGGGACAAAAATTTTTCTTTTCCCCGTTAATCTCTAAATCCCTTCCTTCGCTTTATCTTCGCCGCACATTATTAATGCGGTATGCAAACATCTGTAAAGATATTTTCCGGTACCGGCTCCCAGTACCTCGCCGAAAAAATTGCCCAGAAATTTGGGGCTCCCCTTGGCAAAATTACAATTTCAAAGTTCAGTGACGGCGAGATACAGCCTGTATTCCAGGAAAGTATCCGCGGAGACATGGTGTTCCTGGTGCAGGGTACTTTTGCCCCTGCCGAGAACATCCTGGAGCTGTTGCTGATGATTGACGCGGCCCGCAGGGCCTCGGCCAACAAGGTGGTAGCGGTAATCCCTTATTATGGCTATGCCCGGCAGGACAGGAAGGATAAACCCCGGGTGGCCATCGGTTCCAAGCTGGTAGCCAATATGTTAGTAGCTGCCGGCGCAGACCGGGTGATCACCATGGACCTTCATGCGCCCCAGATCCAGGGGTACTTTGACATCCCCGTGGACCACCTGGACAGCTCGGCTATATTTATTCCTTATATAGAACAACTTCAGCTGGAAAATCTTACCTTTGCGGCCCCCGACGTGGGTAGCGCTAACCGGATCCGGGAAATTGCTACCTACTTCAATGCGGAGATGGTGATCTGCGATAAGCACCGGAAAAGGGCTAACGAGATAGCCAGTATGGTGGTGATCGGTGATGTAACGGACCGGGATATTGTGCTGATAGATGATATCTGTGATACAGGGGGAACACTGGCCAAATCGGCTGGTCTGCTCATTGATAAAGGCGCCCGCAGTGTAAGGGCGCTCTGTACGCATCCGGTGTTGAGTGGCAATGCCTACTCCAACATTGAGAACAGTGTGCTGGACGAACTGGTGGTATGTGATACCATCCCGCTGAAGCAGAAGATCTCCAAGATCAAGGTGCTCAGTGTGGCTGAACTCTTTGCCGTTGCCATCCGCAATGCCTACGAGAACAGGAGTATCACAGGGCTGTTCATCCATAGCCAGATGCGGAATAAATAGTCATTTTTTAATTAAATATAACAATGAAGACAATTACAATCGAAGGACAACTGAGGACCGAAACCGGGAAGAAAGCCACCCGCCAACTTCGCTCTCAGGGACTGGTGCCTGGTGTAATTTACGGCGGCGCACAGGAAGTCAGCTTTGCTGCTCCGGTGCTGGCTTTTAAGTCGCTCGTGTATACTCCGGATTTCCAGCTGGCAGAGATCAAAGTGGACGGCAAAAGCTACCGTTGCATCCTGAAGGACCTGCAATTTGACAAGGTAAGTGATGAACTGGCCCACATGGATTTCCTGGAACTGCAGGATGAGAAAGAAGTGATCGCTACTGTGCCCATCCGTTTTACCGGAGCTTCTGCAGGCGTTAAAGCTGGTGGTAAGCTGGTCACCAAAATGAAATCACTTAAGATCAAAACCCTGCCCAAGTACCTGCGTGAGAATATCGAAGTTGATATTACCGCTCTGGAACTGAATGGCAACATTCGCGTGGAAGATGTGCCTGTTGAGAACATCGAGATCCTGAACTCTCCGCGTATCCCCATTGCTTCTGTAGTGATGACCCGTCAGCTGAAACAGGAAGAAGCTGCTGCCCCTGCTGCTAAAGGTGGCGCTGCTAAACCTGCTGCTGCCAAGAAATAAGTGACATTGTTTCAAGTTCATTAAAGCCCGGTTCATTCCGGGCTTTTATTCTACTTCTGCCATGTGCTGGCCCCCTGCAATCCCTTCCCCTTTACAAGAACCCGGCGTCCATATTCAATATCCGCCTTTTATTCCTAAAATGTTGGCGTTTCATACAGGTATTGAGCTACAAAAACATTATATTTATTTACTTATACCTGTGATCGGATGCTTTAAAGATATCCTGCCATGTCAAAGTTTCTCCTGGTTGGTCTGGGAAATATAGGTGCTGACTACGTTGGAACCCGCCATAATATAGGCTTTGATGTTGCTGAGGCCTTTGTCCGGCAGCACCAGGGCAGTTTCCAGCCGGACCGGCTGGCAGATCTGGCAGAATTCAGGATGAAAGGCCGCCAACTATTCGTGATCAAGCCCACCACCTATATGAACCTGAGTGGCCGGGCGGTGAAATACTGGCTGGATAAAGAAAGGATACCCGTTGAGCAGGCGTTGGTAATAGTGGATGAGCTGGCCCTGCCACTCTCCAGGTTAAGATTAAGACCTTCGGGTAGTGATGCCGGTCATAACGGCCTCAAAAGCATCCAGGAGGTGCTGCAATCGGATAAATATCCCCGTTTGCGGTTTGGAATAGGAAATAATTTCCCCAAAGGGAGACAGGTTGAATTTGTGCTGGGCAGGTGGACGGAAGAAGAACTGCCCGTGGTTAAACGCAAAGTCGACAAATGCGTGGAAGTGATCGAAAGTTTTGTCTTTACGGGGATCGAAAGGACTATGAATGAGGCTAATAAATTGGAGTTTCCACTATGATTTGTTAATTTGAATCTTTATTTTCGCAATAATATCCCTAAATGACGAGTAAGCTTTTGATATTCAATATTTCTATGCAACTGTACCCCCCACCTTTCCAGGTTATGAAACTTGAAAACAATTATCACAGTTAAACCCTTTGTTGTGTATGAAAATATTCTGTGTAGGCCGTAATTTCGTGGCTCACGCAAAAGAAATGGGTAACGAGGTTCCTGATGAACCTGTAATTTTCATGAAGCCCAAGAGTGCATTACTACAAGCGCATACGCCATTCTATTATCCTGAGTTCACTAACGAATTGCATTATGAATCTGAACTCGTACTAAGGATATCCAAGAACGGTAAGTATATACAGGACAGATTTGCCAGCAAATACTATGATGCGGTTACTGTGGGAATTGATTTTACAGCGCGTGATATTCAGAATGAACTGAAGGAAAAAGGACTGCCCTGGGAGAAAGCAAAAGCCTGGGACAATTCAGCCGTTGTTGGTAAATGGATCCCTTTTCAGAACATCAAGAATAAAAAAGATATCAATTTCTGCCTTTACAAAAATAAAGAGCTGGTACAGCAGGGTAATTCCGGTCTCATGCTCAATAATTTTGACAAGGTGGTGGCCTATATCTCCAATTATTTTTCCGTTAATATCGGAGACCTCGTCTTTACCGGAACGCCAGCTGGTGTTGGTGAATGCGTGGTGGGAGATGAACTAGAAGCCTTCATCGAAGATGAAAGCATGTTAAGTTTAGAGATCAAATAACAGTTATAGATCACTACAAGGAAAAAGCCGTTCCGCTTCTGCGGAAGGGCTTTTTTTATGCCACTACAATGTTTAAACTAACAACTGTTATCAATATATTTGCCGGATATTGCTTGTTATGACCAACACTGAAACGATGCTGAAGGCCTGGCGCCTGCTGTGTACAGCAAGGGCTATGGCCGACAAATATGAAGCCAACAGACCGATCTGCAAATATGTTCATTCTACATCCCGTGGACATGAGGCCATTCAGCTGGCCGCTGCCTTCCACCTATTGCCCTGTGACTTTGTAAGCCCCTACTATCGTGATGAAAGTCTCCTGCTGGGACTGGGTTTCAGCCCCTACGAACTGATGCTGCAGTTACTGGCCAGGGCGGAAGATCCGTTCACCGGCGGCCGGGAATATTATGCGCATCCCAATCACCGCAGCGCCGACAAGCCAGTGATCATTCACCAGAGCAGCGCCACCGGCATGCAGGTGATCCCTACTACCGGTCTGGCACAGGGGCTCCAGTTCCTGGAAAGAACGGATATCAATAAATTGCCCAAGGGCCCTGCCGGCGAATTGCCGGTAGTGATCTGCTCCATGGGAGATGCCAGTGTAACAGAAGGGGAGGTCAGTGAGGCCTTCCAGTTTGCCGTACTCAAAAAACTGCCGGTCATTTACCTGGTACAGGATAATAACTGGGGCATCAGCGTTAGTGCAGCTGAGGCCCGGGCCATGGATGCCTACGATTATGCTGCCGGCTTCCCGGGTATGGGTCGTGTGCGTATTGACGGTAGTCAGTTTGAGGAGAGTTATGATGCCATGCGCCGCGTGATCCAGTACGTGCGGCAACACAGGACGCCTTACCTGGTCCAGGCCAGGGTACCGCTGCTGGGCCATCATACCAGTGGGGTCCGCAAAGAGTTTTACCGCAGCACCAGTGAATGGGAAAAGCAGCAGGAAGATGATCCCCTGCCCAAGCTGCATAACAAGCTCCTTTCCCTGGGCATACGTGAAATACAGTTGACGCAGATCCGTGAGGAAACAGCCGCTATGGTAGACGAACATTTTGAACGGGCTGTACAGGCGGCAGAACCGGACCCTGCCACTGTAGCGGAGGGCGTGTTTGTCCCTACGCCTGTTACGGAAGAAAAAGGAGAGCGGGCGCCTGCGGCCGCAGAAAAGATCATCATGGTGGATGCCGCATTGTTTGCCATCCGGGAATTAATGGAAGACCATCCCGAGGCCCTGGTCTATGGCCAGGACGTAGGACGCAGGCTGGGCGGTGTATTCCGCGAAGCCGCAACCCTGGCGGAACAGTTCGGAGATCACCGGGTCTTTAATACCGCCATCCAGGAAGCTTATATTATTGGTTCTACCGTAGGTATGAGCGCGGTAGGACTTCGCCCTATAGTAGAAGTACAATTTGCCGATTATATTTACCCGGGTCTGAACCAGCTGGTGACCGAACTGTCCAAGTCGTCCTACCTCAGCTGTGGCAAATTCCCGGTGCAGACCGTTATCCGCGTGCCGATAGGTGCATATGGCGGCGGCGGTCCCTATCATAGCGGTTGTATTGAAACAACGCTCTTATCCATCAAAGGCATTAAAGTGGCCTATCCTTCCAATGCGGCGGATATGAAGGGCCTGATGAAGGCTGCTTTTTATGATCCCAATCCCGTGGTGATGCTGGAACATAAAGGACTGTACTGGAGCAAGGTCCCGGGCACGGAAGAGGCCAAGACGGCAGAGCCATCACGTGATTATATATTGCCGCTGGGTAAGGCCAACTGCGTCCTGAAAGCAGCAGCCGGCCGGGTGGAGGAAGGTGCTTCCTGCTGTGTGATCACTTATGGGATGGGCGTTTACTGGGCCAAAGCGGCTGCCGCCCGCTTCCCCGGCCAGGTGGAAGTTATAGACCTGCGGACCCTCTATCCCCTGGATGAGGAACTGGTCTATGAAACCGTCAAAAGGCATGGCAAAGCCCTGGTGCTGACAGAGGAGCAGGAACTCAACTCCTTTGCCGAGGCGCTGGCAGGGCGGATAGCCCGTCATTGCTTCCGCTGGCTGGACGCGCCGGTAGCTGTGCTGGGCGCCCTGAACCTGCCGGCAGTACCCATGAATATCCGGCTGGAACAAGCCATGCTGCCCAATCCTGATAAGGTGGCCCAATGCCTGCAGCAACTGCTGGAAAGCTGAAAGCAGCAGCCATTAATTGTCCCAAACGGTTGATTCTTCATGATAAGTATATATTGATCCAGGCACATACATCCCAGTCTTTTTGCCGCTTATAAAGTTTTAACAGTGGTGTTAGGATAAAAATTGTCTTATTTACGTAGACTATCGTACGTAACCACCCTCAGCTACAGCCATGAAGAACAAATACCTGAAGGGAGCCCATCTTTCTGAAAGAAAGGTGCGAGAGCTCATGAAATTATTCTGCGACGATCTGACTGCCACCCAGATCGCCGGCATCACCGGGATTAGCCGTATTACGGTGAATGCGTACTTCAAACTCATCCGGACACATATTGCCAGATTTTGCGAAGAAAGAAGCCCCGTTCCCGCTGTTCATAGCGAGGAACTGACTGCTTTTGCCGCCAATGAAGAATTGCCGGAGGGTCTTTTACCAGAATCAACTGGTGCAAGGAAAGCTTTTTACGGGATATACCTCCATGACGGGATGTTGTACACCGACCGGATCGCATTGACTGATCCCTCCTGGTTGTACGACTGGCTGAAAGGCCAGGCGCCCACCAATGAGGCCGCAGTAGAGCAGCTCCGGCTGGCCCGTTTTTCCGGTCTCGCGGATTTCAACCAGCTGCGCCTGCTTCGGCTGCCCGGTGGGCAGGATGCTGTTCGCGGCCGGCAGCCCGCCGATGAACTGGAAGTTTTCTGGGGCCTGCTGAAGTCAAGGCTGGTGAAATTCCGCGGCCTCAACAGCAGCACGCTCTACCTCCATGTTAAAGAAACTGAATTCCGGTACAATTACCGTGAACGGGATATCTATGAAATACTGATGGATATCCTGAACACACAGCCTTTGCATCATTCAAAGACTGAACGTAAAACCGCCGGACAAATGCTGAATACCGGAGCGTAGTTTTTTAACCCGCCGCAACTGCTCCGGTTGATTGTTGCGGTAACAGATTTTTCTCATGTGACCGCAGGTGGTTTCTACCACCTGCTTTTTTTATGTCCTTCCTATAACCAGTTTGTGGTATTGCTGTTGTCATTTCAGCGTTTTTTTATGCCTGTTCAGTGACTTATTCTGTGGCTTGACCACATGAACATGTGATTTTGTTGTCCGGTAATGATTTTGCGGCACGATCATCCCAAATTTGTTGTCATAATCGAACACAAAATATCTACGCCATGAATGCAATAATGCAAAACAACCTGATCCATCCGGAACCTCGTATGGATACCAATTGGCAGCAAATGCTGCTGCAATTATTTCCTGACAGGATCCCCAGCTACAAGAACCGATTCCTGATCCGGAAAGGTCATCAGCTGATATCCTTGCCCGTTAGTGAAGTGCGCTACTTCTATTCAAAAGATAAGATCACTTTTGCCAAGACCCTGGAGGGTAAGGACTTTATCATGGATTTTCCCATCGGTGAAATTGAAAAAATGGTTTCCCCGGAATTGTTCTTCCGGGTCAGCCGCCAGTATATTATCAGCCATGCGGCTATCAATAAAGTGCTTGTCTGGTTTAACGGAAAACTGAAGCTGGAAGTGCAGCCCACCAATACCGATGAGATCATTATCAGCCGGGAAAGAGTGAACAGCTTTAAAGCATGGATGGGGGAGTAGGAGCGGAAGTAGGGGCAATAACCAATAGAGAATTGAATGGATAATGCCGGGCCTTGCCTGGCATTATTTCATCATGGCAAAACGCACTATGGCAAGCGTAGCGCCCACCGTGGCGAGGAACTGGGCTACCGCTGTACCCCAGATGGTCCGGAGCAGCCTGACTTCCAAATGTTGCATTTCTTTCTGCAGGCTTGATTTGGTCAGCAGCAGCTCCTCCTTTACAAAGGATTTGGTAGCCAGGATTTCCTCCTTTACGAAGGATTTGGTGGCCAGGATTTCCTCCTTTAGCATCTGCCTGGTAACCCACTCCTCCTTTCCCTGCTGAGCGGTGTCTTCAATAGATAATACCATTTCAAGCGCTTGCTCTTCTCCCAGATTCAAATCCTTTCGTAAGATATTGTACATTTTAAGGTGATTGGATGTACTCATAGCGTTAACTATTTTTTAAAAATATGCTTTTAGTGTAAAAAGCAGTACAGTGCCTAATTATGCTGCATAAACCGCACAATGGCTATCAAGGCGCAGATCATGGCCAGGAATTGCGCCGCTGCGGCGCCCCAGATGGTCCGGTATATATCGGTGATCCGGTTGGTGAGCTTGACTTCCAGTTGGTGGATCTCGGTTTTGACTGCATGGATCTCCTCCTTTACAAATTGCCTGGTAGCAAGGATTTCCTCCTTTACAAATGATTTGGTAGCCAGTTCCTCTTTTCCCTGCTGAGCGGACTGTTCAATGGACTGCACCAACTCAAGCGCTTTCTCATCTCCCAGGTTCAGGTCCTTCCTGAAGATATTGTACATCCTGATATTGCTGGTCATACTCATATTTACGGTTGTCATTGACTGTTATTTTCAAAGTTACAGATAATTGTATTGCAAAACTCGCGAAAACTATACCAATCCGCCAATTCCGGCATTGCCTTTATTTCCCATTTTTTTATGTGGTAAAGCACCAAAAAATACGGTAGGGAAGCGGATTCCACCGGTTCAGCCCGTTTTTTTGACAGAACGGTTTATGTTGCCTTTTTACGGTTGCACATTTGGGGTAAAAATGTTGTCAATATATGAAATTGAAAAATTACTCAACATGAACCGCTTTACCATTATCGCTTTAACAACTGTCCTTTTCCTGTCCGCCTGTAAAAAAGATAAGGACCAGCCACCCAAACCTCCCGCCGATACTTTCCGGCTCCAGTTCAACGGCCAGACCATCCCCTTCAGCCAGGTAGATTCCGCTGTAGTGCTTTTTCATAAGGAAGGCAGCAATAACCCGGTCTTCCAGCGGCTGATCAAAGGGGCCAACCATTGGCAGACCAGCATTGACGGCCTTTCCGCCGGTAAATACAGGGCTGAATTGTATGTATATGCGCAGCTGGCCGATGGCAATGCCACTACCAGCGGTCGTTACCAGCTGGATAAAAAATTTACCATTCCTTACCGGGAGGATTCACTGGTCGTAGTTGCTGGTCCCGGTGCCGGCCCGCAAGACCCCTGGGAAAAATTCATTGTGCTGGCCGATCCCGATCACAGCGTATTGCTCACCGTTCCCCTTAACCCCAAAAATCCCTACTTCGAATTCCTGCTGCAGGATACCCGCTGGGACCAGTTCCAGCTTGAGCGGATAGCCGCCAAATATGGCAACGGAGGTAATGAATTTATTGCCATTCACGCCTGGGAATGTCCTGGCAGCTGTTATGGCGCTGACCGCATCATCAGCAACAGCACAGCCTTCCTGCCCTTTGTGGAAACCCTTGGCAGCAAAGCCTGGGACAATGCCGAGGTCAGCGGCTGGGTGGCCAATAGCGGCACCGGCGAGAAGGTTGAGTTCTTCTACCAGTATGATCGCTGAGGGTTGCTATAACCAGGGCCCCTGCTGGTCCCCGCTGCCGGCGCCAGGCAATTGCCGCTTGTAAGGACTGTTATTCATCTTCCCAAAAACATAGTCAACAAACAACCACATGAAACAAACTTCATTTTCATTATCCAGGCCGGGCAGTTCCTCATGGGATCGGATACTGATGACCTTGCTCTTAGCCGGTTTTCTGGCCGGATTGAATGCCTGTAGAAAAGAGGGTAAGGACAACGATGAGCCGGAACCGAAACCGGAGGCCGGCAAGTTGCAGGTCAGTTTTCCGCCGGGTACTATCTCTTTTTCCCTGGTGGACTCGGCCGTCATTTCCCTGCAACCGGCTGGTTCCGCTCAGCCCGCACGGATAATTATGGGACGAACCAACAAATGGCTCCAGGCGGACCTTGCAGGCCTGGCCAATGGCAACTGGACGGCCCGACTGACCATCTACACCCATTCAGCTGCAACCGGCTCTTCCATTGGCATGAACTACGCCCTGACAAAGGAGCTGGTTGTTCCGGCCGACAGGGACAAGGGGCTCAACATTGATGGTCCTACGGGCAGGGTCAGTCATCAGTGGAAACCCTCCGTGGTGATCCCCAATGCAGACCGGAGTGTGGTGCTGACTGTGCCGCTGGACCTGACGGATCCCCTGCTGGACCTGCAACTGGCGGATGCCGGTCGTTGGGAATACGCCTACTTTGAAAAGAATGCCTATCGCAAAGAAGGGCAGACCGAACATCCCGTCACGGGCCACTTTGTGGAATGCGAAGGGGAATGCCTGCCTGCCGGTACCCTGGCCAATAACCGGCTGGCCTTTGCGCAAATGGCTGAAGACATTGGCCGGCTGCCACATAACCGGGGTGAGCTCTTTGGTATGCTGCTGGGTAAGAACAGCAATGACGACCTGACCTTCTTCTACAAGTACGATATCGATTAAGGGTAGCCGGTCCGGTCCAGCGGGCGTTTCCCGGGCGCCGCTGCTGTCCTGCATTTACTACCTGCACTATCCCTAATCCCGGAACAGCCGCCGTGTTGCCGGCAAATGGTGGCTGTCCCTGCTGTCCCGGGCTTACTAGCCTGCACTATCCGTTTCCCGGAACAAGCACAGTGTTGCCGGCAAATGGCTGCTGCCCGGGGAATTCCACCGGCCGGCTCCCGGGCTATGCCGGGAAAATACCGCCAGCCCTGCCTTCAGTGGCGCGCCATCTTTTCCTTTGTCCGCTTCCCGCCTCATTTCCGGCGCGCGCCGATCGGCAACCTATTGCCGTGTCCCGGAAAAAAACTACATTACGTTCCCGCATTTCTTTTCCCGCAGGTTTACTAATGCTTGTTAGTGTGGAAAATAATTGAATAAATCCACGGTAATAATATCTTTTTGTTGTATTTTTAGAACGTTGCTTGCTCGCTTTTTAAGATTCGTTTTAAAAAGCGCTGATTTTATTGAATAAATTTTAAAACAGCACATTAACGATGGCAAGCAACCAGGGTTTATATGATCCCTCCTTTGAGCGTGACGCCTGTGGTATCGGTTTCGTAGCAAATATCAAAGGCCACAAATCCCACCAGCACATTTCGGATGCCCTCACCGTATTGGAAAATATGGAACACCGGGGCGCCTGCGGCTGTGAGAGTAATACAGGCGATGGCGCCGGTATCATGATCCAGACCCCGCATGAGTTTTTCTTCGACGAATGTATTCGTCTGGGTGTACCCTTGCCGCCATTTGGCCGTTACGGCGTGGGGGTGGTCTTCTTTCCCCGTGAGATCCGTCTCCGCGAAGAATGCAGGGATATCTTCAACCGTGCTGCTGAAAAACTGGGCCTGGAGATCCTGGTGTACCGAAAGGTCCCTGTGAATCCCGATGGTATTGGCGCTACGGCGCTCAGCGTGGAGCCGGAAATGGAACAGGTCTTTATCGCCTGCCCGGACCATATCACCAACCCGGACGATTTTGAGCGTAAGCTCTTCCTGCTGCGCAATTATGCCAGCCACCTCATTAACAATACCGTCCGCAAGGACGCTATCGGTTTCTATATCGCCTCTCTTTCTTACAAAACCGTGGTGTACAAAGGTCAGCTCACCAGTAACCAGGTGCGCAATTATTTTCCGGATCTTAGTAACAAGAGGGTGGTGAGCGCCTTTGGCCTCGTACACTCCCGGTTTGCAACCAACACTTTCCCTTCCTGGAAACTGGCCCAGCCTTTCCGCTTTATTGCCCATAACGGGGAGATCAACACCCTGCAGGGTAATCTCAACTGGCTCCGCACCAACGAACACAGCTTTACTACCAAGTACTTCTCCAAAGAAGAGATGGAAATGCTGCTGCCCATTGTAACGGAGGGCCAGTCGGACTCCGCCTGCCTGGACAATATGGTGGAACTGTTAACGCTCACCGGTCGCTCCCTGCCGCATGTGATGATGATGCTGATCCCTGAAGCGTGGGATGGCAATGAAGATATGGACCCGGTGAAAAAAGCGTTCTATGAATTCCATGCCTCCATGATGGAGCCCTGGGATGGTCCTGCTTCTATCTCTTTCACGGACGGCCGTATGATTGGCGCCACCCTGGACCGGAACGGTCTGCGTCCTTCCCGCTACTGCGTGACTACGGACGACCGTGTGATCATGGCTTCCGAAACAGGCGTACTGCCGGTCCACCCCACGCTGATCAAAGAGAAAGGCCGCCTGCAGCCCGGCAAGATGTTCGTAGTGGACATGGAGCAGGGACGTATCATCAGCGATGCCGAACTGAAACGCGGCATCTGCTCGCAGAAGCCCTATGGCGAATGGCTCAACAAATACAAGATCCGGCTCAATGAACTGCCGGCTCCCCGCGTAATGTTCACCCACCTGGAACACGACCAGGTGTTCAAATACCAGAAAGCATTTGGCTTCAGCATCGAAGACCAGGATATCATCATCGCCTCTATGGCCCTGGATGGTAAAGAGCCTATCGGCTCCATGGGTACTGATGCACCGCTGGCTGTGCTGAGTGATCAGCCCCAGCACCTGACCAGCTATTTCAAACAACTTTTTGCACAGGTGACCAACCCGCCCATTGATCCCATCCGAGAAAGAATGGTCATGTCGCTGGCCACCTTTGTAGGCTATAACGGCATGCTCCTGCAGGAAGATCCGCTGAGTTGCCATACGGTGGCGCTGAAGCACCCGGTACTCAATAACCTGGAGCTGGAAACCCTGCGCAGTATTGATACCGGCGTATTCCAGGCCAAGACCCTGCAATGTTATTTCCGGGCCGATGGTAAACCCGGCAGGCTGAAAGCCGCGCTGGACCGGATCTGCCGGTATGCTGTAGACGCTGCGGAAGATGGCTTTGAAGTGCTGATCCTGCAGGACAGGGCTATTGACTCTGATCACGCACCCATTCCTTCACTCCTGGCGACCGCTGCTATCCATCACCACCTGATCCGGAAAGGATTGCGTGGTAAGGTGGGCATTGTGGTAGAGGCCGGCGATGTATGGGAAGTGCATCACTTCGCCTGTCTTGTAGCCTTTGGCGCTACCGCCATCAACCCTTACCTGGCGTTGTCCACTATCCGTGACCTGAAAATGAACGGCAAGCTGGATACTGAACTGGATGTGGAATACCTGAAGAAGAACTATATCAAGGCCGTGAATGAAGGGCTGCTGAAGGTGTTCTCCAAAATGGGTATCTCCACCCTGCAGTCCTACCAGGGAGCGCAGATCTTTGAGATCATTGGCATCAACAAGGAAGTGGTAGATAAATATTTCACCGGCGCCACTTCCCGTATTGAAGGGATGGGCCTGGATGAAATTGCCAGGGAAACACTGGCCAAGCACTATTTTGCTTTCAGCAAGAAGGACGTGCCGGCAGATCGCTTACCCGTAGGCGGTATCTACCAGTGGAAAAGGAAGGGTGAGTTCCACCTCTTCAACCCCAATACCATCCACCTGCTGCAGCACAGTACCAAGATGAACGATTACAATACGTTCAAAAAATATTCCAAGCTGGTGAACGACCAGTCGGAGAAAGCCTGCACCCTCCGCAGTCTTTTCCGGTTCAGCCGCCTCCGTCCCTCTATCTCCATTGATGAGGTGGAGCCGGCGGAGAACATCTACCGTCGCTTTGCTACCGGGGCTATGTCCTTTGGGTCAATTTCCTGGGAAGCGCATACCACGCTGGCCATTGCCATGAACCGCCTGGGCGGCAAGAGCAATACCGGTGAGGGTGGGGAAGATGAGGCACGCTATGAGAAGCTGCCCAATGGTGATTCCATGCGGAGCGCCATCAAACAGGTGGCTTCCGCCCGCTTTGGGGTTACCAGTTACTACCTGACAGAGGCCGATGAACTGCAGATCAAAATGGCCCAGGGCGCCAAGCCCGGTGAGGGCGGTCAGCTGCCCGGCCATAAGGTAGATGAATGGATCGGTAAAACAAGACACTCAACGCCCGGTGTGGGCCTGATCTCCCCGCCGCCGCACCACGATATTTATTCCATTGAGGACCTGGCGCAGCTGATCTTCGACCTGAAGAATGCCAACCGTGCCGCCCGCATCAACGTGAAGCTGGTGTCCAAAGCCGGTGTAGGCACTATTGCCGCCGGTGTAGCCAAGGCCAAGGCGGATGTGATCCTGGTATCCGGATTTGATGGGGGCACCGGCGCATCGCCGCTGAGTTCCATCAAGCATGCAGGTCTCCCCTGGGAGCTGGGCCTGGCGGAAAGCCACCAGACCCTGGTGAAGAACAAACTGCGCAGCCGCGTTGTCCTGCAGGCCGATGGCCAGATGAAGACCGGTCGTGATATTGCCGTTGCCGCCCTGCTGGGTGCAGAAGAATGGGGTGTGGCCACGGCCGCCCTGATAGTGGAAGGCTGTATCATGATGCGCAAATGCCATCTCAATACCTGCCCGGTGGGAGTGGCTACCCAGGATCCTGAGCTGCGCAAGCGCTTCAACGGGAATCCTGACCATGTAGTGAATTTCTTCCGCTTCATCACACAGGAGTTGCGGGAGATCATGGCAGAGCTGGGCTTCCGTACCGTGAATGAAATGATTGGCCAGGTGGATAACCTGGAGATGCGCGACAATATCAATCACTGGAAATATAGTAAGCTGGACCTGTCGCCCATCCTTTACCGTGAGCCCGCTTCTGAATTTACCGGCCTGTACAACCAGGAGAGCCAGGACCATGGACTGGAATCTGTGCTGGACTGGAAACTGCTGGAAGCGGCGAAACCTGCCATCGAAAAGCAGGAGCGTATTGCCGCCAGCTTCCCCATCCGGAATATAGACAGGACGGTGGGCACTATTCTCTCCAACGAGATCACCAAGAAATACAAAGCAGAAGGATTGCCTGAAGATACCCTGCATTTCAACTTTACAGGAACGGCCGGCCAGAGTTTCGGCGCTTTCAATACCAGTGGCGTGACCCTGGAACTGGAAGGGGATGCCAACGATTACTTCGGTAAGGGGCTTAGCGGCGCCAAGCTGATCGTTTATCCGCCCAAGCAGGCGTCCTATGTGCCGGAGGAAAATATCATTGTCGGTAACGTGGCCTTCTATGGCGCTACTTCCGGTGAAGCCTATATCAGGGGTAAAGCGGGTGAACGTTTCGGCGTCCGGAACTCCGGCGCCCAGGTGGTGGTGGAAGGAACGGGCGACCATGGCTGTGAGTATATGACCGGTGGCCGGGTAGTGATCCTTGGTGAAACAGGGCGCAACTTTGCAGCCGGCATGAGCGGTGGTATTGCGTATGTGTATGATGTGAAAGCACAGTTCCCCGCCCGCTGCAACCGGGAGATGGTAGAACTGGATCCTGTGGGTCAGGAAGATGCTGCGCTGCTGAAAGACATGATCATGAAACATTATGCCTATACCGGCAGTACTGTCGCCAAATTTGTACTGGACGATTTTGAGAACCAGCTGCAGCATTTTGTGAAAGTATTCCCGGCCGATTATAAAAAGGCGCTGCAGAAAAAAGAAGCCGTTACCATTCAGAAGTAAGGTCCGTAACCAAACCACTAACGATCACTGCAAAACGATCAATGTATCATGGCAAAACCTACCGGTTTTTTAGAGTTCACCAGAGAGTTGCCCGGCAAAAAGCCCGTGGAAGATCGACTGAAACATTACAATGAATTTGTAGAGCGTTTCAGCGAACAGAAGCTCAATGAGCAGTCGGCCCGCTGCATGAACTGCGGCGTTCCTTTCTGTCACAATGGTTGCCCCCTGGGCAATGTGATCCCTGAATTCAATGATGCTGTTTACCGCAAGAGCTGGAAAGAGGCGTATGAGATCCTGACCTCAACCAATAATTTCCCTGAGTTCACCGGCAGGATCTGCCCGGCTCCCTGTGAGTCCGCCTGTGTGCTGGGTATCAACCAGCCGCCGATTGCCATTGAGGAAATTGAAAAACATATTATCGAGATCGCTTTTGATAAAGGATTTGTGCAACCGCGCAAACCCAATATGCGCAGTGGCAAAAAAGTGGCGGTAGTGGGTTCCGGTCCGGCAGGGCTGGCGGCAGCCGCCCAGCTGAACTATGCCGGTCATAGTGTTACCGTGTTTGAGCGCGATGATGTGCCCGGCGGGCTGCTGCGTTACGGTATCCCAGATTTCAAGCTGGAAAAAAATATCATTGACCGCAGGGTGGGCATCCTGGAAGAAGAAGGGATCGTTTTTAAATGCAACGCCAATGTGGGCGTGAACATATCCATCAACGATCTGCTCCGGGAGTACCACGCTATTGTGCTGGCGGGTGGTTCCACTGTTCCCCGGGGACTGGATATTCCGGGAAAAGAGCTGGATGGCGTTCATTTTGCCATGCAGTTCCTGAAACAACAGAATAAACGCAATGCCGGCAAAGACCCCCTGGCCAATGCCGCCATTGAAAGCAATATTTTCAGCAAAGACCTGCTGGCCACCGGTAAGAACGTGGTGGTGATTGGTGGGGGAGATACCGGGAGCGACTGCGTAGGTACTTCCAACCGCCAGGGCGCTGACAGCATTACCCAGTTTGAACTGCTGCCCATGCCGCCTGCCAGCCGGACGGCTTTTATGCCCTGGCCTACCTACCCCATGACCCTGAAGACCTCCACTTCCCATGAGGAAGGGGTGGAAAGGAAATGGTCTGTGGCCACCAAGGCCTTCCTGGGTGATGAGCAGGGTAAACTGCGGGCGCTGCGGATTGTGGACCTGGAATGGAAGATCACGGAAGAGGGCCGGCCCGCCCAGTTTGTGGAAGTGCCGGGCAGCGAGCGGGAGATCCCCTGTGAGCTGGCCCTGCTGGCCATGGGTTTCCTCCATCCCCAGCACCAGGGCATGCTCGGTGAGCTGGGTGTGGAACTGGACGAACGGGGCAATGTGAAAGCGACCGAGCGGGATTACCAGACAAGTATCCAGAAGCTGTTTACAGCTGGTGATATGCGCCGGGGACAGAGCCTGGTGGTCTGGGCTATCAGTGAGGGAAGGGAGTGCGCCCGGAAAGTGGACGAGTTCCTGATGGGGGTATCCCTGCTGGAGACCAGGGATCAGAACCTGGTGGTAGCAGCTATGCAGGCTGTTTAGGGTGATTCCGGAAAATAATTTAAAAACTCAATTTTTAGAAGCTATCCAAAATGGATAGCTTTTTTGTTTTTGATATTGGATAAATGCCAAAAAGCAGGTGGGATAATTGTTTCAGGCTATAAAAATCCATTAACTATTTAATATAAATAATATTTATATATGAAAATTATATTAAAATGGAACGTAAAAAAGCCATAAATTGTAGTAGAAATAACACATAGTAATCATTCTTAATTTAACAACTTAAAACTAACTGCAATGAAAAGGCTCACTCTTAAGCAGGTACTGCCGTTCCTGATCCTGATGGTGGTGGCTGTTGGTGCGATCTTTATTGACGCTGTCCCTGATTTTGTGGATGACAAAGGCGCTTATAACCCGGCTGATATTGCCTGGGTTATGGTGGCTGCTGCTTTAGTGTTCCTGATGACCCCTGGTCTGGCATTCTTCTATGGCGGTATGGTGCATCGCAAGAATGTGATCTCCACCATGATCAAAAGTGTGGCCGCCGCCGGGGTGGTCAGTGTTCTGTGGGTAGTAGTTGGTTACAGCCTGGCCTTTGGTGATTCCCAGGGCGGCTGGATCGGTAGCCCGTTTACGCACTGGTTCTTCAAAGGGGTAGCTTCCGGTGAGCCTGTGGGTACTATTCCCCGTTCCCTCTTTGCCGTTTTCCAGCTGATGTTTGCCATCATTACCCCTGGTCTGGTGGTAGGCGCTGTAGCTGAACGGATCCGTTTCTCCTCCTACATTCTCTTCATTGCCCTGTTCAGCCTGCTGGTGTATGCACCGCTGGCCCATTGGACCTGGCATGCTGACGGTTTCCTGTACAAAATGGGCGTACTTGACTTTGCCGGTGGTACCGTTGTACACATTTCTGCCGGTTGCGCGGCCCTGGCCGGCGCACTGGTGCTGAAACGCCGTAAAGTACACATGGAAAACAAGGAAATTCCTCCTGCCAACATCCCTTATGTACTGATTGGTACCGGTTTGCTGTGGTTCGGCTGGTTCGGTTTCAATGCCGGTTCCGCCCTGGCCGCTAACAGCCTGGCTGTATCTGCTTTCTTTGTAACCAACGTAGCAGCTGCTTCTGCCGGTCTGAGCTGGATGTTCTTTGATGTCATCCGCGGTAAAAAGCCTTCTGTACTGGGATTCTGTATCGGCGCCGTAGTAGGCCTGGTGGCTATTACGCCTGCTGCAGGTTTTGTAGCTATTCCCCAAAGTATTACTGTAGGTGTGGTGGCCGCTCTGGTTTCCAACATCGCTATCTATTTCAAACAGAAATCCAGCCTGGATGATACGCTCGACGTATTCCCCTGTCACGGCCTGGGTGGTATAGTAGGTATGCTCCTGACTGGCGTATTTGCTACCAAAGCCGTAAATCCTGCCGGTGCTGATGGCCTCTGGCTGGGCAATGCCGGTTTTCTGTGGACACAATTCAAAGGAATGATCATTGCTGTAGGTTTCAGCTTCGCAGCTTCTTATATCCTCTTCAGATTCATCAATTTCATTCTTCCCATGCGCGTTACCTCCGAAGAAGAAGAGATTGGTCTGGATGCTACTCAGCACAACGAGAAATACCTTCAAGGTACCCTGCTGGTACACAGCAACGGTGCTATGAAAGGAGAAGAAAAGCTTATAGAAACTACCGAGCATTAAGGATTAGCAGAAATAGAAAAGAGCACGGCGTATGACAAGCCTCTGACCAGGCTTATCGCCGTACCCTTTTCCTTTAACACTTAAAATCTATCGCAATGTTACAAAAATTTTTTGCAACTGGCCTTACTATGGCTTGCTTCTCCGTAGCGTCCGCTCAGGAAGCAGCCCCTACAGAAGAGAAAAAATCAACGACCACTATTTCTGGCAATGCTGATGTTTATTACAGATATAATTTCGATAAACCACAGGGTGGTGATGCCGGGTATAATAATTTTACCAGCTTCACTAACTCCCATAACTCTTTCCGGCTCGGTATGGCATCATTGAAAGTAGAACATACCAGCGGAAAAGTAGGCGTGGTGGCTGATCTGGGCTTTGGTACCAGGGCCGAGGAATTTGCCTATACAGATGATGGCCTGCTGTCCGCCGTGAAACAGCTCTATGTAACCTATGCGCCTACAGACTGGTTGAAATTCTCCGCCGGTACCTGGGGAACGCATGTAGGGTACGAAGTGCTGGATCCCTATCTCAACCGCAACTACAGCATGTCCTATATGTTCTCCAACGGACCATTCGGACATACTGGTCTTAAAGCGGAAGTGACCAAAGGCAAACACAGTTTCATGCTGGGTGTGGCTAATCCTACGGACTATCGAATTGTTCCTGAAGGTCAGATCAACCGCAAGTTCCTGCTGGCCCAGTACAGCCTGGCTGCCAGCGATGCGGTAAAACTTTTTGTGAACTATGTTGGCGGTAAGGCCCCGGATTCTTCCAAGTCTAACCAGGTGGATGTGGTAGTGACCGGCCAGGTGAGCGATAAGTTCAGCATTGGCTTCAACGGTACCTATACCAGCACCAAATTATGGGATACAGACAAAAAAGAAAGCGGCGATGCAAAAGCCTGGTGGGGCTCTGCTGTTTACCTGAGCGTTGATCCCAAACCCTGGTTCGGGCTCACATTGCGTGGTGAATATTTCAATGATGATGATGCGCTGAAACCTTTTGCCCCAATTGGCATTGGTGGGTCCATCTTTGCTTCCACCCTGTCCGCCAATTTCAAGCTGGATAACTTTACTGTTATTCCTGAATTCAGACTGGACAACGCCAGCGAAGAGATCTTCCTGGACAAAGACCTGAAAGGAAAGAAATCAACTGCCAGTTTCCTGCTGGCTGTGGTATACTCGTTCTAAGTGCATAACAATGACGGATACCTGTAACAACGTACTTATAACCCCTGACAACCACAGGGAATAAACAAACAACACACACCAAAACCAGTACTATCTGCTTCTGTCTTTATTATTCTTTTTTTTGTGTTGTTTTGTTAAGAATGAGAGGCACCGGGCGACCGGTGTCTCACTTTTTTAGGACAGCCTGTTGCGGCTTTGCAAAGGGATTTTACTGCAATAGCTGCCGGAACCATGAGCTCTAAACGAAAGACAATAAAAAAGCGCACCAGGAATTTCCTGGTGCGCTTTTCGCTTATAGTACAAAGTGATTATGCGGAGTTCCGGCCGGCATTGATAATGCCGAAGGCGCTGCGGATCACCAGTTTTTCGAAGATCTCCCGGTGTTGTGCAGGAGCGGCGGCTTCTTCCAGCTGGCGGATCTTGGCCATGGCATACTGCTGGATGGTGATCAGCGGTAATACCACTCTTTCCCTGGTCTGGATACTCAACTGCTCAACAGGGTAGTTGGCCATCAGTTCAGTCTTACCGGAGAGCTGGAAGATGGTGCGCTGGGTCAGCTCATATTCCTGGTAGATCTTGTTCCAGATTTCACCGTACTGTGCATCCTGTGACAGGAATTCTGTCAGCGGGAAGTAACATTTCTTCATCGCCATCTCACAGTTATCCATCAGCGTACGGAAGAACAGGGAGTTCTGGTACAGCTGTCTCAGCTCAGCCAGCCTGCCCTTCTGTTCCATTACCTGCAGGGCGGTGCCCACGCCATAGTAGCCGGTCACATTCTGTTTCAGCTGGCTCCACGAGCCTACAAAAGGAATGGCGCGCAGTTCTTTCAGCGAGATCTTGTTTCCGCTGCCGCGTTTGGCAGGGCGGCTGCCGATATTGGTCTGGCTATAGAATTTCAGGGGACTTACCTGAGAAAGATAGTTCAGGAATTCCGGGTGATCCTTCAGTTCCTTGTAGGATTTCAGGCTTTCATCGGCCAGTTCCACCAGCAACTGCTCTTCTTCCGGCGTCAGGGTGGTTTCCTTAGTGGAGAAGAGGTCGTTGGAGATACCGGCATTCAGCAACTGTTCAATATTGAACTGGGCTGAATCAATGGTGCCGAAATTGGAGCTGACGGTCTGTCCCTGGATAGTGAGCTGGATCTCCTTATTGGAAATGTTCTTACCCATGGAAGCATAGAACTTATGGGTTTTGCCACCACCGCGTGCGGGGGGACCACCACGGCCATCAAAGAAGACCACGTCAATATCGTATTGGGCGGAAAGGGCGGTCAGCTCTTCCTTGGCTTTGTAGATACTCCAGTTGGCCATCAGGTAACCACCATCCTTGGTGCCGTCAGAGAAGCCCAGCATAATGGTTTGCTGCCTGCCCCGGCGTTCCAGGTGGGCGCGGTAGATGGGATTGGTGTACAGTGTTTCCATGATACCGGCCGCGCCGCGGAGGTCATCGATGGTTTCAAACAGCGGTACAATATCAATAGTGAGTGATTCCTTGTTCCAGCCGCAGAGGGAGAACAGGCCAAACACTTCAATGATGTTAAGTGCGCTGTTGCTCTGGCTGATGATATAGCGGTTGCAACCTACTTCGCCATTATATTCCTGGATGTCTTTGATAGCGGCAATGGTTTGCAGCGTATCGCGCATGACGCCTTCCTCCAGCAGGCTGGGGTTGGCATTGCAGGTGGGCAGGGTAGTGAGGACCTTGATCTTTTCCGCTTCGGAGAGGCTGGCGTAGTTTTTCGGCAGCAGTTTTTCTGTGCCGGCAATAGCTTCCAGTACCTGTCCGTGAACGGAACTGTCCTGCCGTACGTCCAGGGAGGCAAAGTGCAGGCCAAATACATGCACTTTATTGATGAGGCTGTCTACCAGGTGCTGGAACAGGCCATTGTGCTGGTAGATCAGGATCTCCCGGATATTGGTCAGCGCCTCCAGGATGGATTCCTTGGTGAGGGCTGTCCGGTGGCCGGGGATAAAAATATTGTTGTAGAGTTTAACTTCCAGGTCGGCCAGAATGGTGTCTACGCCTTTGAAGGTCAGCCTCCGTTTCAGGCGTCTGACATCGGTATAGTAACATTTAATGATACTGCCGCGCAGGGTATCGGCCACTTTCTGGGTGGTATCCACCGTTACGTGCGGGTTACCGTCCCTGTCGCCCCCGGGCCAGAAGCCCATGGTGATGATGGGATTGTCCTCCGGTACCGCCTGCGGGAACTGGGAGCGCAGGAAATTGATGATCCGGCCTCCTGCGGGGTAAAAAATGTTCTCCAGGTACCAGACCAGGCTGACGGCCTCGTCATAGGGAGTGGGCTTCTGCTTCTTGAAAAAGGGTGTTTTGCCCAGCTGCTGGAGGTACATATTGATCTGGCTGGTATTGTTCTCAGCCAGGGCCCTGGCCAGGTCATTGATGATACCGAGTACGGAGCCGGGGTAAAACTGGGTAGGGTGGGCGGTGAGTACCAGGCGGATGCTGAAATCCTTCAGCTTCTGGGCCAGGGCGTTCTCGGCGCCTTCCTGCATGACTTCGGCTTCCAGGTGCTTCAGGGTACCGATACCGCTGGTATCATGTACTTCCCGGAAGCTGGCATCCTCCAGGGCGTCAAACAGCACTACCTGCCGCTCTACGAACTGGATGAACCGGAACAGGAGGTCGGTCTTCTCCTGGTCGCGCGTATAAGATGTGTGTTTTTCGAAAAACTCCTCAATGATCTGAATGGGGCTCCGCTTATGCTTGTATCCTTCTTCGCAATTGTTGTGTAAAAGAGATAAAAGGATGCCGGTTTTTTCGATCCGGTGGAACGGAAGGGAAGTAAACAAGCTGTTGTACAACTGAAACTTAATGCCAACATTGTTCTTGAACTGCTGCAATCCCCTCGACGACTGGTGGTCCATGATGATAGTTGTTTTAAAGCAATGATCCAATATTAATTATAGCAAGCAGTAATTGTTCAATCGGGTGATGAAAGTACGTTTAAAAAATAATTCATGAAAGAAAATAATCATAAACTAACACTTGTTATGAGGGGCTTGCCTTATATTTGGTTATCGCATTTATTAATAGTGGCATCTTTTAACCATATCATTTCTCTCACCGCTGTAGCTTCCAAGGCTACGACGTCCACTATTATTACAACTACAACAACCCGCTAAGGGTTGTAAATTTCCATATCACCATATTGGGCTGTAACAGCTGATCAGATACCGGGAAAAGGTATGTCATCCGGCCCCCTCATTCTACACTCAACACAATCAACAAACTCTTATGCAGGTCCTGAAATTTGGCGGTACATCTGTTGCCAATGCTGATAATATCAATAAAGTAGTAGCCATAGTCCGGCAGGCGCTGGAAAAAGACCGCACCATTGTAGTGGTCTCCGCGCTGGGCGGCGTTACTGATCAACTCCTTCAATGCGGCGCCCTGGCAGCTGCCGGCGATGAACAATACAAGGAAAAGCTCCAGCAACTGGAACAACGGCACCTGGACGCCGTGAAATCACTGATCCCCGTAGCCCGGCAAAGCAGCCTGCTCAGCTGGGTAAAACAACGCTGCAATGAAATGGAAGATATCTGCAATGGTGTTTTCCTGCTGGGTGAGCTGTCGGCACGTACCCGTGACCGTATTGTCAGCTTTGGCGAACTCATTTCCTCTTATATTGTAACAGCCCGCTTCCAGGAAGAAGAAGCAGTCTGGAAGGATTCCAGGGAACTGATCCTCACAGATTCCAGTTATGGCTATGCCACTGTGGATATGGCCGCCACTGCTGAAAAAATGCAGCTGTATTTTGAGGCCGTACCCGGCCGGCTCTTTATAGTGCCCGGTTTTATAGCAGCCGATGCCAAAGGGCTGACCACCACTCTGGGCCGCGGGGGCTCCGACTATACCGGCGCGCTCTATGCCGCTTCCCTGAATGCCCAGGTACTGGAGATCTGGACTGATGTCAGCGGTATGATGACCGCCGATCCACGGCTGGTGCCCCATGCCAAAGCCCTTTCCCATATCTCTTACCAGGAAGCGATGGAACTCTCGCATTTTGGCGCCAAAGTGATCTATCCCCCCACCATACAGCCGGTGATGAAAAAGCATATCCCCGTATGGATCAAAAATACTTTCGAGCCCCAGGCGCATGGCACCCTGATTGAGACCGGCGCACCTAAAAATGGTAATAATATCCGCGGCATCACCAGCATCAACCGGATCGCCCTGCTGAGCCTGGAAGGTAGCGGCATGGTAGGCATCCCCGGTTTCTCCCGCCGCCTTTTTGAAGCGCTGGCCGATGAGCATATCAACGTGATCCTGATCACCCAGGGATCTTCAGAACATTCCATCTGTGTGGGCATTGAAGAAGGACTGGCCGCCAGCGCCAAACAGGTAGTGGACCAGGCCTTTGAGGTAGAACTCCGCGCCGGAAAGGTAGATCCGCTGGTAGTGGAAAAAGAACTGGCCATTGTAGCCCTGGTGGGCGATAATATGAAGAGCCATCCCGGTGTTTCCGGTAAACTGTTCGGCGCCCTGGGCCGCAATGGCGTCAATGTGCGGGCTATTGCGCAGGGTTCTTCCGAAAGGAATATCTCGGCCGTTATTGCCGCCGCTGATGTGAAGAAAGCCATCAACGTGCTGCATGAAGAATTTTTTGAGACCAGC
Organism: Candidatus Pseudobacter hemicellulosilyticus; assembly: GCA_029202545.1. Classification (GTDB taxonomy): domain Bacteria; phylum Bacteroidota; class Bacteroidia; order Chitinophagales; family Chitinophagaceae; genus Pseudobacter; species Pseudobacter hemicellulosilyticus. The sequence continues at coordinate 6,644,022 of CP119311.1, read as the reverse complement.
TACAAACAGGTCAACCTCTTCATTGCCGGTACCGGTAATGTAGGCAGCAAACTGCTGGCGCAATTGCAGCAGCAGCAGCTCTACCTGCTGGAAAATCTCCGCCTCCAGGTAAGGGTGGTGGGCATTGCCAACAGCAAAAAAATGCTGTTCCAGGAAGAAGGGATCGACCTGCGCAACTGGAAAGCGCTGCTGGATGCCGGCGAACCCAGTGACCTGTCCCGGTTTATTGAGACCATCCGCTCCCGTAACCTGCGCAATTCCGTATTTGCAGATGTCACTGCCAACGACAGCGTAGCCAAATGTTACGATCAGCTGCTCTCCAAAAGCATTTCTGTAGTGGCCTGTAACAAGATCGCCTGCTCTGCTTCCTATGCCTATTACCGTAAGCTCAAAGACCTGGCCCGTGAATACAATGCCGCCTTCCTTTTTGAGACCAATGTGGGCGCTGCGCTGCCGGTGATCGGTACGCTGAACGACCTGATGCGCAGCGGTGATAAAGTGACCCGCATAGAAGCAGTACTCAGCGGTACCCTCAATTTCGTTTTCAATAATTATAATGGCCAGGGCAAATTTGCCGATGTGGTCAGGCAGGCGCAGGAAGAAGGGTATACTGAGCCCGATCCGCGGCTGGATCTCAGCGGCACCGACGTCATGCGTAAGATCATGATCCTGACCCGTGAATCCGGTGAGCGCCTGGAAATGGAAGATATCGCCAATCATAGTTTTATGCCGGCCAGTTGCATGGAGGGCAGTGTGGCTGATTTTTATGAGGAAATGGCCCGCCAGGAAGCACATTTCAAAGCGATCTACGACGAGGCTGCCGCCGCCGGCAAAAAGCTCAAGTTTGTAGCCAGCTATGATAATGGCAAAGCCGCTGTTGGCTTGCAGCAGATAGATCCGCAGCATAACCTGTACCACCTCTATGGGAAGGACAACGTGGTATTGTTCTATACCACCCGTTATCCGGAGCAGCCATTGGTGATCAAAGGAGCGGGCGCCGGTGCAGAAGTAACGGCCTCGGGTGTGTTTGCAGATATATTGCGCGCCACTCATTAATACCATACAAACTAATTCACCAATATGCAAACTGTAAAAGTATATGCTCCCGCCACCGTAGCCAACCTGGTCTGTGGTTTCGATGTGCTGGGAATGGCCCTTCACCAGCCGGACGACCTGATGACCCTTTCGTTCAGGGACGAACCGGGGCTGCTGATCCGGCATGATGATGAATATGGTCTGCCGGTGGAGCCGGAGAAGAATGTGGCGGGCGCTGCATTGCTGGCCCTCATGGAGGAATGGAATAAACCGGTAGGATTTGAATTGGTGATAGAGAAGCGCATCAAACCCGGCAGCGGGCTGGGCTCCAGTGCGGCCAGCTCGGCCGGCGCGGTGGTAGCGGCCAATCATTTACTGGGCAACCCTTTCTCCAAAGAAGACCTGGTCCGCTTTGCCATGAATGGCGAGAAAGTGGCCAGCGGGGTAAAACATGCAGACAATATTGCGCCTGCTATCTATGGCGGCATCACCCTCATCCGTTCCATCTTTCCCCTGGACATAGTCCCGCTCACCGGCCCGCCGCTGTATGTTACCGTGGTACATCCGCAGATTGAAGTGCGCACGGCCGATGCGCGGCAGATCCTGCGCAAGGAAGTGCAGTTGAAAAACGCTATCAGGCAATGGGGCAATATAGCAGGACTGGTGGCTGGCCTGATGAAGCAGGACTATGCGCTGATTGGCCGTTCGCTGGAGGATGTGATCATTGAGCCGGTACGCAGTATCCTGATACCCGGCTTTGATGCAGTCAAGAAATTCAGCATGGAAGCCGGCGCGCTGGGTGGCGGTATCTCCGGATCAGGCCCCTCTATTTTTATGATCAGCCAGGAAGAAAAAAGCGCCCTCCGGGTGGAAGAAGTGATGAAGGGTGTGTATACCAGGCTGGGCATTGATTTCAGGACCTATGTCACTACCGTGAGCTATGAAGGTGTGCGGGTAGTGGCGGAATAAGTTAACTCATCCGGCAGGCGGTTCGCCGTTGGCCGATCAACTCATTATATGCAGTATTATAGTCTCAACGGGCAATCGCCCGCTGTCGATTTCAAACAGGCTACCATACAGGGCCAGGCGCCCGATAAAGGCCTTTATTTCCCGGAAAAGATCCCCGCTTTCGGTAAGGAACTGGTGGGAAATATAGAGGCCTACAGCCGGGAAAAGATCGCTTTCCAGGCCATCCGTCCCTATGTGGGAGGTACTATTCCGGATGCAGAACTGGAGCGTATTGTGGCCGAGACGGTCAGTTTTGAGATCCCGCTTGTAAAAGTGAATGACAATATCTATTCCCTGGAATTGTTCCATGGTCCTACACTGGCCTTTAAAGATATTGGCGCACGCTTCATGAGCCGCTGCCTGGGTTATTTTGCCCGGGAGAGAAAAGAAAAAGTGATTGTGCTGGTGGCCACTTCCGGTGATACCGGCGGGGCGGTGGCGCATGGCTTTTATGATGTGCCCGGCGTAGATGTGGTGATCCTCTATCCTTCGGGTAAAGTGAGCAGCGTTCAGGAGAAACAGCTCACCACCCTGGGAAAAAATATACATGCACTGGAAGTAGAAGGCAGTTTCGATGATTGCCAGCAGCTGGTGAAACAGGCTTTCACCGACAAAGAACTGACCAGTAAACTTTTCCTTACTTCCGCCAATTCTATTAATGTAGCCCGCTGGCTGCCGCAGCAGTTCTACTACCTGTTTGCTTACCAGCAGTGGTTTGATAAACACAGGCCGCCGGTGATCTCCGTGCCCAGCGGCAATTTCGGTAATATCTGTGCGGGCCTGCTGGCCCATCGGTCAGGATTGCCGGTCCGGCATTTTATTGCGGCCTGCAATGCCAATAACGCCGTGACCGAATACCTGCATACCGGCGAGTTCCAGGCAAAGAAAGCGGTGCCCACTATTTCCAATGCCATGGATGTTGGAAATCCCAGCAATTTTGTGCGGATACTGGAATTGTTCAACAAAGAGTTTGGCGCCCTGCGCAGTGTGCTGAGCAGTGAGAGCATTTCTGACGTAGAAACAAAGAAGACCATCCGGCAGGTGTATTCCTCTTACCAATACCTTCCTGATCCGCATGGCGCAGTGGGTTACCTGGCCCTTGAACGTTACCTGGAAAAGCATCCGGGGGTGAAAGGGATATTTTTGGAGACTGCACACCCCGTAAAGTTCTATGATGTGGTGGAACCGGTGATAGGGGCTAACGTAGGCCTTCCGGCAGCAGTGGCCGGCCTGATGGATAAGAAGAAGCAAAGCACGCTGATCCCTGCGGAGTATGAAGCACTGAAAGCAGCGCTGGCGCGATTCTGAATAGTGTTGAGCAGGGAATGGGACTGACCTGAAGGGTCAGGAAAAGCAGGCGCTCACCGCTGGCGGGTACCTGCTTTTCGACAGTCCCCGCTGCTATAGCAATAGACATCTTCAGCTGAAATCACTTCTTTGCAGATCAAACAGGTACTGGAACAGATTGGCCTCTGTTGGCAATTGCAGTTTTTTCCGCAGCCGGTAGCGGCTGATCTCCACCCCCCGTACAGAAATGCTCATCAGGCGGGCGATCTCTTTACTGGACATATTCATCCGGAGATAGGCGCAGAGCTTCAGCTCATGCGGCCTCAGGTCCGGGAACCGCTCTTTCAGCTTCATCAGGAAATCACTATGCACTTTATCAAAATGCAGGGAGAACTGCTCCCATTCTTCATTCAGCTTTCCTTCTTCCGATAGGATCCGGAGGATCTTTTTCAACTCGCCGGTCTCTGCTTTTTCCACGCCGTTCCGGTTCAGCTGCTGCAGCTCTTCTTTTATCTTCACCAGGAATTCTTCCTTTTGCACCAGGTGCATGGCCGTGGAGGCCAGCTCTGTATTCTTGAACTGGATCTCTGATTCCAGCTTTTCATTGCGCAACTTAACCACTTCTTTCTCTGATTTTTCCAGCTCCAGCTGATGCAGGTAGGCCTGGCGCTTCTGCTCTTCCTGGTGCTTTTGTCGCTCACGGACCAGCTTTTTTTGCTGTTGCTTATACACAAACCAGGTCAGCCATATTGCTAACAGCAGGTAAGCGATCCTGGCTACCACTGAGAGGTACCAGGGCGGTAAAACGCTGAAGGAATAATTGCTAAGCGATGATTCATTATTCAGGTTATTGCGTGCTTTTACCCGGAAGGTATAATTGCCTGCCGGCAGGTTGGTATAATCCTTTTCTGTTTTCTTGGACCAGGAAGACCAGCCCTCGTCAAACCCGTCAAGGAAGTAACTGTACTCAATATTGGCCTGCTGTTCAAAAAGCGGGGAAGCGTATTCAATATGAAAGGAGTTGGAATGATGGCTTACCCTGGGAATAGCTGCCGCCTCCTGCGCCTTGTCCTCGTTCACATTACCGCTATAGCCGCCAAACAGGAGGCTATCTGTTTTGCCCAGTGACCGGACAGTACGGATATATACTTTCAGCGGGTGGTTATTCCTTTTGTATTTTTCATAATTGATATGGTAGAACCCTTTTTCTCCGCCTACGAATATATTGTTCTCATTAATGGGGTATACATGCTCAAAGCCACTGCGGATCTTTCCTTTCAGTTCAGGCAGGAAAATGATGGCCGGTTTAATGGTGGAGAAATCCACCACGCCGATATTCTTTTCCTGCACAAACCACACATTGCCTGCCGGATCCTCTTTTAAATACCGGACACTGTTCTCCCCAAAGATATCTTTGAAATAGGCCGAAGGTTCAAACCGGTCGGTCTGCGCATTGTATTCATACACGCCTTTTTCAGTGGCTATCACGGTCCTGTTCTTGACCCTGAATACATGGTTATTGAGCGTTGAGGGTAGTCCGTTTTCTGCTGTATACAGTTTTACAGGACTATCTGCTCCTGCATGGTGTTCCATGCGGTAAACACCCCGGTAGGGATGGGATACCCAGATGGTATTGTTCTTATCCACCACCAGGTAGCGGGCGGATTCTTTGAAATCACCAATTTTGCCTCTGTCTATCAGTTGATCGCCATTGCTCTCATACAGCTTTACGCCCAGGTAATTACCCGCCACCAGGAGTGGATGCTGCTGATAGGCTTGTAAAGGTTCAAAGATCCAGAAGCCTGTTTCCCTGGTTACCGGCTCGGGCCTGTTATTGCGGAACCGGTAAAAACCATCATCGGCGCCGGCCAGCAATTCATTATTGAAGAGAAAGAGGCCCCATACCTGTCCTTCGCTTAACCGGGTGAAGGCGTCCCTGGCGTTACTGAGGTCTTCAATCTCCGGGACTGGTAACTGGTAGATACCATTGGATAAACCAAAATACAGGTTGTTCTGGTAGCTGATGACAGCGTATCCCGCGCCATCATTCATCAGGGGCGGGTTGATATGTTTGATGGCATTATTAAAGGCAATGAAATCGATCCCGTTATCAAGTCCCAGCCAGATATTCTGGTTCCGGTCGCAGAAAAGGCTCCGTATATTACTGTTCTGCAGGCCTTCTTTTTTGGAAAAATTCTCCAATACGGTTCCTTTATCATTGATCAGGTAAAAGCCGTTAAAATAGGTGCCTGCAATAAAATGGGTATCATCTATCTTCCGGATGCCGGAAAAAGGCTGGTGGAGGTCAATGGGCATGCCCGAGAGCAGGAAAGGGGTCAGCCGGTTACCTGCCAGCTGGTAGATGCCATGGTGATGGGTAGTCAGCAGGCAGGTATCCCCGCTCATACCGGCTATATCCAGGATATGGAAACCTGCCGGTAATTGCTGGAAGGGAACAAAGGGTTCCCAGCTGCCGTTTTTATACAGCAGCAGGCCCAGTTTCTCGTCCTGCGCCAGCAGCTGGTCATTGGCGATACCCAGGTAGAACCAGGTGGTGGAAGCCTGGAAAACACTTATCTGGTTGTTGGTATAGCGTAAGATCTTTTCAGACCCTCTGAAAAACAGTTCATCCCCGAAAGCTACCAGTTGCCAGATATCGGCAAATTTCCGGTCTGCCGGAGGTACCAGGTGCATGAGGGAAGTGTAAGAGAGGCGGTCGCCCTTGTCGCGGGAGAAATACCCGATCTCATCCTGGGCGCCTATATAGATCCGGCCGTCTTTTCCAAATTCAATAGAGCGGACAATGGTTTTATTGGGGAGAGGGTATAATTTCCAGTATACGCCGTCAAAACAAAGCAGCCCTTCATTATTGGCAAAATAGATCCTGCCTTGCAGGTCCTGCCGGATGCTCCAGTTCTGAGCGCCGGCATTGTATTGCGTTTTTTCATAATGCGTCATTTCCCGCAGGCCTATATTGGTCTGTCCGGAAACCTTGCAAAAAGTGCTGAGCAAAGCGATCAGGCAAATAAAACGATACATCATACGGCAATTGGGCAATGCTTATGAAAGCTACATCATTTTCGGGAAGATTTTTTGCCAGATGTAGCCCAGATGTAGTCAATTAAGCGGGAAATCAGCATTCTTAGCGTTTGTAGTAGTAGGGTTGTGGTAGTAAATTGTCTTTTGGGAGAAACTGTTTTTACTTTTACCAATAACGATCCATGCCCGGATCTGCCATACCGGGCCATCTATTATTTAAAATTGCTTGTATATGAAAACGACTGTAATGGCTTTACGCCAATGCCTCTTCAGAACAACTCATTTTCCCTCCTTATTAGTGGTTAGCTCCGGGTTCCTGTAACAGTAAGCCTGTCTCTTATTGCTTAACCATTAGCCTTTAGTAATAGTCCTATCATTTTACCGAAACATTTAATCATGAGAAATCAGCTCAAGACTTTCATGACTGCTGCGCTTGCGGCCTGGTTCCTGCTGCCAGCCTGCAGCCCAGACCTGGATGGTGAGATTGGCTCGCTACCCACGGCCTCTTTCAACATGACACCCGTTCCCGGCAAGGCCAATACCTGGTTGCTGGAAAGTACTTCACAACATGTGTTTGGTTATCAATGGCTCAAAGGGGTTGGTAGTTTTGCCAACGGTAAAGCTATAGATACCGCCTATTTTGGGCAGAAGGGCAAGTATACCGTTACCCTTCGCGTATTTGGCCAGGGAGGTCAGGCAGAAACGTCCCAGGAAGTGGAAGTGGTTAAAGACGACCTGGAGAATCACCCCATCTTCAAACTGCTGATTGCCAAAACATGGGTATTGAACCCCACTCCCGGCGCCAATACCATTATAGTGGGGACAGAGAACAACCCCGCAGAATATTTTGGCGGCGGATCCCTTGATGGCTGTCAAACCGATGACGAGTACAAGTTCAACCTGGACCTGACCCTGAATTACAAAGCCAACGGGTCTACTTTCAACGCAGGTAATATCCAGCCAAACTATAGCTGCGGCACCGATAGAAGCTATACCGGTCAGGCATTTACGTTTGCACCCGGGACTTCCCAGGGAGCGGGAATAGCCTCCATCAGTATCAATAGCGCTGTTCCCAACCGGTTTATCGGGGTAACGGATGTTTCTTCCAATAACTACCGGATCATCAGCATCGATGAGAACTCGATGGTATTGAGGTCCGGTACGGCCACTGAGACAGTCCACCAATTCAAATTCATTGCTAAATAGTCCGGGTGATGCCCTGCCCCGGGCAGGTGCATACCATACGAAAAGCTGCATTATGAAATACATACACCGTATATTATCCATTATAGTGCTGCTGTGCTTCCTGGTCAGCCAGGCACAGGCACAAACGATACAGGTTACCGGTAAGGTGACCAGGAAATCCACCGGGGAACCGCTTGCCGGCGCCACCATCAGTATTAAAGGTTCGGCTACGGCTGTTACTTCCGGGGACAACGGCGATTATGCCATCACGCTTCCTGCCGCCGGCGCTACCCTGGTAGCAACCTATGCCGGGTTAACCGAGGTAGAAGTGTTGGTTGATAAAGCCGGCATGGTGAACTTCGCCCTTGAAGAACATGCTTTGACAGATGTGGTAGTGGTAGGTTATGGTTCGCAGCGCCGCTCGAACGTTACCGGCTCCATTGCCACCATAAAAAATAAAGAACTGGTATCCGCGCCGGTGGGCGACCTGAGCAATGCCCTGCAGGGCCGTGTTCCGGGGGTCATCACCAAACAATCGTCCGGTGAACCCGGCAAGGATGGTGCGGCCATTTATATCCGTGGTAATTCCACTTTTGGTTCGTCCATGGAACCCCTCTTTGTGGTAGACGGTATTGTGCGTACTTCCAGGGACTTTGCCCAGCTGGATCCCAGTGAAGTGGAATCCATCAACCTGCTGAAAGACGCTTCTGCCGCCGCCATCTTTGGTGTTAAAGGCGCCAATGGGGTTGTGCTGGTCACTACCAAAAGAGGTAAGGCCGGTAAGATGACCACCAGCTATACTTTCAACTACGGGTTCCAGCGCGTAACAAAAATGAATGATAATCTGGGCGCTTATGAATATGCGCTTTTACGCAATGAAGCCCAGTTCAACGACGGACAGGCCGCTACCTATACCAGTGAGCAGATCCAGAAATTCAAGGATGGCAGCGATCCGATCCTGTATCCCAATACGGACTGGCAGGATCTTGTACTGGGAGGCACCGCCCCGCAGATGCAGCATAACCTGAACTTCAGCGGTGGCACCGATAAAGTGAAATATTTTGCCTCCCTGGGTTATTTTGACCAGGATGGTCTGTATAAATCGCTTAACTATAAACGGTATAATGCCAGGATCAACCTGGATATGCAGGTCACCAATACCACCAAGGTGCTGATTGACCTGGCAGGCCGGTTTGAAGACCGTAAAGCGCCTACCATGGGTATTGAGCAGATCTTTGAGCATACGCTCCGGAATCCGCCCACCCTGCCGGCCTATTATCCCGGAGTAGGGTATGCCGAACCTGGTTCGTACGTAAATACCCTCCGGGCCATTGATCCGGCTGCAGGCTCCAACAATACGCAAAATACCACCCTGCTGACTTCCGTATCACTGGAACAGCAGATCCCCTGGGTAAAAGGGCTTTCACTGAAAGGTGTATTTGCCTATGACAGGCGCATGAATTTTACCAAAGTGTGGAATTCGAATGTTTACCAGTATGCGTATAATCCCACCAACGGCGAGTATACCCCTTCCGCCTATGCGCAGCCCAACCTTTCTGAAACCTACTGGCAGCAATACCAGACAGAAATGCAGGCGCACCTGAACTATGCCAACCGCTTTGGCAAACATGGCGTATCTGCGCTGGTGCTGGTATTACAGCAGGAAAGACCGGAGAACTGGTTCAACGCAGCCAGGTCGGGATTTGAGCTGCCCTATTTTGATGTACTGTCTATGGGGCCCGTCACCAATCCCCAGGGTGCCGTGACCGAGGTCATCGGGGGGAACAAAATGCGTTCTGCCTTACGCAGCGCCGCCGCCCGGGTCAACTATGATTATAATAATACCTACCTGTTCCAGGCCAGTTTGCGTGCTGATGAATCAGAGAAGTTTGCCAAAGGGTACAGGCGCGGTTATTTCCCCGCCTTCTCACTCGGCTGGGTCATTTCCAATGAGAAATTTATGGAGAGCATTCGCGGAACAGTGGATTACCTGAAGCTGAAAGGCTCCTGGGGTAAACTGGGCAGCGATAATATGAACAACCAGCAGTTCCTGTACCTGTCCAGGTATGTAGCAGTAGCCAACAACTATCCTTTTGGCGGCATCATCCTGCCAGGACTTGAACCGCAGGCCTTCCTGCCGGAGGTGACCTGGGAAACATCTGCTAAAACCGATATCGGCCTGGAAGCCCGTTTGTTCAACGGCCTGATTGACGTGGAAGCAAATGTATTCTATGAACACAGGGACAAGATCCTGGCTGTTCGTACTGCCGAAGTGCCCTATGGTTATGGCGGCCCGCTCCCCGCAGAAAATGTAGGCGAAGTAAAGAACAGGGGATTTGAACTGGTACTGGGACATAGCAAGCGCATAAACCAGGACCTGTCTTACTCTGTCCGGGGAAATATCACCTTCGTAAAAAACGAGATCGTGAAGGCGCCTACTTCGGCCAATGTGCCGGACCAGTTCAAGGCGGTAGGTCATTCCATCAATTCCTATTATGGGTATAAAGCCACTGGTATCATCAGGGATTCTGCCACTTATAAGAATTATAATAAAACAACCCAGTTCCCCTACGGCCTGGGAGATATCATGTATGAAGACACCAATGACGACGGCGTGATTGACAGTGATGACAGGCAATGGCTCAGCACCGGTTCCATTCCTGAAGTGGTGTATGGCATTGCCGGTGGCGTAACCTACAAAGGATTTGAGCTGAACTTCCTGTTCCAGGGCGCCGCCAGGGTACACCAGCAGCTGACCCAGAATGCAGGGTATGCCTTTTTTAATGGGGGCAGGGTTACAGGAGAATGGCTGGACCGCTGGACGCCGGACAACCCGGGTGGCAAACTGCCCAGGCTGACCACCAATGCAACGGCTACTACCAATAACTACCAGGTACCAGTAGGGCCTGATTTTGGACTTGGCGGCAACAGCTTCTGGATCCAGGATGCTTCCTACCTGCGGTTGAAAAACCTGGAGATCGCGTATAACTTCAGGCAGCCGTTCATTACCAATGCGGGCATTTCTAACCTGCGGGTATTTGCCACCGGCCAGAACCTGCTCACATTTACCAAACTGAATAACCAGGATCCTGAAAACACTGATGCCAGGGGTTGGTATTATCCTGCACAGACCGTTTTCAATTTTGGCGTGAATGTTCAGTTCTGATCAACCATTGTCTGTTCAAACAATACATAATTTATGCGTACTGGAAAATTATTACTCATAGCTGGCACACTACTGATAGCCATTGCTGCCGGCTCCTGCAAACGGGGACTGCTGGATGTTTTTCCAAGCGACTCGTTGTCTGATGAAACTGTGTTTCAGGATATCTCCACCGCCAACAGGGTACTCACCAATGTTTATGGAAGCCTGCCCGATGGTTTCTCCCGCAGGGACCAGGGGCCAATAGGCGATGGCGGTAACTGGTCCAGGGGGATGACCGCCCTGGCCATGGCAGAGGATGACGCAGAAGGCAATAACCTGGCCTCCTCTACCCACGGCATCAACATGGGTATCATTCCCACCACCTGGGCCTATGCAGAAGACTTCTGGGTAGGGTATTACTGGGTGATCCGGAAAGCCAACCAGTTCATGGAAAGGATCGATATTGTGCCCGGTGATGCCGCGCTGAAAGCCAGGATGAAGGCGGAAGCCCAGTTCATCCGCGCTTTTTGCTACAGTGAGCTGATCAAGATCTATGGTGGTGTGCCGCTGATGCTGAAAGCCGGCACTCCCGCTGAGGCTGTTATTCCCAGGAACTCTTATGCTGAATGCGTTACCCAGATCATTAAGGACTGTGATGAAGCAGCCAACGGCCTACCATCAGTAATGCCCCCGGCAGAACTGGGCCGCGCCACCAAAGTGGCGGCACTGGCGCTGAAAGCAAGGGTGCTGCTGTACAATGCCAGCCCGCTCAATAACCCCACCAACGACAAGCAGCGCTGGACCGATGCCGCCAATGCAGCAAAAGCTGTTATGCAATTTGGCCCGGCTCCCTTGGGCAACAATGAATACAGTCTGTATCCTGACTACTATAAACTGTTTATAGACAAGGCTGGCAATAAAGAAGTGATCTTTGCCCGTAAATTCCAGAACCCTTCTATCCATCCACCGGATGGCGCCCGGAACAAATGGTATATGAGTGTTCCCGGCTTGAATGATGGGGGATGGGGTGGCTTCTGCCCCACACAGAACCTGGTGGATGCCTATGAAATGAAGAATGGGCTGGCCATCACTGCAGCAGGTTCGGGATATGATCCACAGGACCCTTATACCAACCGCGACAGCCGCCTGAGCAAAACGGTGGTACACCAGGGCTCTATTTACAAGAATGGCACCTTCATTGAGATCTGGCGCGGTGGTAATGTCAATAATGAAAGCAGGCTGGACAGTCCCAAGACCGGTTATGGCCTGATGAAACTGATAGATACTTCCAAGCATACTAATAATGGCAGCGCAGATAATGACTGGGTCTTCCTGCGTTTTGGCGAAGTGCTGCTGAACTATGCGGAAGCACAGAACGAGGCCGTTGGTCCTGATGCCAGTGTGTATGAAGCCGTAAGACTTGTCCGGGAAAGGGCCGGCCAGCCGGCATTGCCTGCGGGCCTTGATCAGGCTGCCATGCGCCAGCGCCTTATCAATGAAAGACGGGTAGAGCTTTCTTTTGAAGAGCATCGCTTCTTTGATGTACGACGCTGGAAACTGGGTTCAACGTATTTCAAAGGACCAGTCTATAAAGTTCAGATCACCAAACAGCCCAACGGTAGCCTTTTCTACAGCTACCCGCTCTGGGAAACGCGTGATTTCAAAGAGTTCCAGAACCTGCTGCCTATCCCGCAATCGGAAATAGACAGGAACGGCCTGCTGGATCAGAATCCTGAGTATCCCCGTTAATGCATAAGTATTTGTCGCCCGCCGCCGGCGGGCGACAAATAATAAAAACAATAACTGATGAAGTATCCGCTACCGAAACTGTTCTTACCCGCTTCTTTTTTTATCCTCCTGCTGGCTTCAGCGGGCTGCGGAAAAAGTGGCGGCGGCGAGCAGGTGACGCCCAAACTCTCTATGAGTGATCTGTCCGTGGCTGAAGGCAATGGCGGCGCCAATATCATTGAAGTAGTGCTGACGCTCGACAGGGCCAGTTCACAGACAGTAACCGTTGCAGCCAGTACCATTGAAGGGACCGCCAAAGCAGGGGAGGATTATAACCCGCTCAATAAGCTGCCGGTCAGCTTCAGGCCTGGTGAAACACAGGTAGTGATCCCGGTCAGTATTGTAGGCGATGATATCCGCGAAGCAGACGAGACCTTCCAGCTACGGTTAGAAAACCCTGTCAATGCAGTGATGCTGAAAGGAACTGTTACCATCACGCTGGGGAATGATGATACCAGGGTGCCTTTTTCCAATACCGGCTATGAGGCGCCTACTTCGTATCCTGGCTATACCCTCGCCTGGAGTGATGAATTCACCGGCAGTGCGCTGGATGCCAGTAACTGGGTGGCGGAAACAGGGGACGGCTGCCCCAATCTCTGTGGCTGGGGTAATAACGAGCTGCAATACTATATGCAGCCTTCCAGTAACCTATTCCTCCAGGATGGCAAAATGATCATTGAAGCAAGAGCGGAAAGCTATGGCGGGAAAAATTATTCTTCCTCCCGGATCAAAACACAGGGCAAGCGCAGCTTTACGTTTGGCCGGATAGATATCAGGGCCATTCTGCCCTATGGTAAAGGGATCTGGCCCGCAGTATGGATGATGCCGCAGAACAGTGTATATGGTAACTGGCCCACCAGCGGTGAGCTGGATATCATGGAGCATGTAGGTCATGAACTGTCCAGGGTGCATGGTACCGTTCATTACGGTCCGGGACCACAAAGCATCTCCGTGTCCAGGAGCTATGACCTGCCTGCCGGTAAGTTCAATGATGGATTTCATGTTTTTTCCATAGAGTGGGAAAAAGATGAGATCAGGTGGTACGTTGACAATACCCTGTTCTCTACTTTCAACAAAGCAGCTGCAGGTACTAATACTTATCCGTTCAATGAGGCATTTTACCTGATCGTGAACCTGGCCGTAGGTGGTAACTGGCCCGGCGCACCTGATGCAGAGACCAGCTTCCCGAAATGGCTGATCCTGGATTATATCAGGGTATACCAGCGATAAATAATTTGATTGCACACTTCTAAAACAGTACGATGATGAAACACCATCAGCGCGCAGGATTTTTTATGCCCATGCTGATTGCAGGGGCCGCAGTTTTCACTCAATGTTCCGGTCCGGCTAAAATGACTGATCCTACCCGGGGAAAGGAAGTCGTATTCTTTGATGATTTTGCCGGCGATGGTCTTGACAGGACCAAATGGAATGTGGAGGTGACCGGGAATACGTTCAATAATGAGCAACAGGCCTATGTGGATTCTGTGCTGACCATTTATACGGCGAGCGGCGAAGCGGCGGGTGGCGCTAAAAATGCGCTTGTGATCCATCCCCGGTATTCTCCCGGCTGGGTAACCAGGGAAGGCAATAAGTTCGATTTCCTTTCCGGCAGGATCACCTCAAAGGATAAAGTGGAATTTACTTACGGTACCGTTGCTGCCCGTATCAAGCTCAGCAGTGGCGCCGGCCTCTGGCCTGCCTGGTGGATGCTGGGCAGCAAGGCCAACTGGCCTCAGGGTGGAGAGATAGATATCATGGAAAATATCGGTGAAGCGGACTGGGCCAATGCGGCGCTTCATGGTCCCGGTTACAGTGGTGAAACACCTTTTGTAGACAGGCAATATTTCAAGGCCGGGCAGGATGTTACCGACTGGCATATCTATGCCGTGGAATGGACGCCCGAGAGCCTGGTCTTTACATACGATGGCAAACCGATGTTCAGGATCACCAAAACAATGGTGGCGCATTATGGTAAGTGGGTCTTTGACGATCCCCAGTTCCTGCTGCTGAACTTTGCACTGGGTGGAGGTTTCCCTTTCAAGATCAATGGCGTTAAACAACCTTATTATGGCCTGCCACAGGAAACTGTGGACAAGATAAAAGCCAATGAATGTAAAATGCTGGTAGACTGGGTACGGATCACTAAGTAAAGCGGGCGCTTTACTACCCGGGGGGCATTGGCCGTAGCTCATTTATTATAATGGGGTGCGGCCTTTTTTGTATAGGGTACTGCACGGTGGGCCTGAGAATAACCTGGTAGGCAGGATGGCTGCCTGCAATATTGCCTGGCAGCAGGAATTGCTAAAGTTGTGAGAAGGCCGCCGGCTGAGCCATGAAGAAAGGCTTGCGGCTATTATATTTGTGTGCCGGCTGCTGAACGGCCGGCACCTTACTTATGACCCGGTTTCCTGTCTTTTCCCCTTTATGGATATTACTACTGCTCCTGCTGCCTGGCGCCACGGTGCAGGAAATGCCTGTCAGGCAGCTGAAATTGTCTGCCGGATTTCATATAGATGGATTGCATCGGGGTGGTCAAAACGGGTTTGAAGAAATACTGATCTATGGTTATGGGGATTGTATCGCGTATGCCTTGCCGGTTTCCTATTTGGCTGGTCATGACAGCAGCTTGATGCTGAGGGCAGATTCCTATAATTACCTGGTGCATAGGAAAGGGCAGCAGACAGGATGGTATTACCCTTCATTTGATAGCAGGCGGCGGCGGGTGAAGGTGGCAGCTGTACTGGAGGACCGGGCAATCAAAAATATTAATATGGTGGTCTATTTTGAGCCGTCTGATACGCTGATACAGCAGGAGGATAGTGTCAGGGGATATGAGCTGCTGCATAGGTACTGGCGCAAAGAAAAGCCTGACGAATATTACAATGATTTTATGGATCTGTATTTTTCCGGTAAGCTGGCAGGATATGATTTTTATTCCCTGGGGCCTTCCATAGAACGGGTGGTTGGCCGTCGGATTGCAAAAGCTGTGCTTACTTATAAACCATATCATTCCCCAGCAAACAAGGGCTTTGTGGCGGAAAAAATGTTCTGGATGGAGCTGCGCCCTGTGCCGGAACTGTTTCCGGCAGGCATAGATGGCTTTGTACGGAAAGCAGCCGGGCAATTGCCCAGACCCGAGACCCTCAGTATAAAATAAATGCAACGTTATGTCCCGCAGGAACAGGTTTGTAGAAAAAGCCCGGAAAGAAATGCTGACAAATAAGCCGGATCACGAAAAAGCAT
The DNA here is from genome assembly GCA_029202545.1 of Candidatus Pseudobacter hemicellulosilyticus. Lineage (GTDB taxonomy): Bacteria > Bacteroidota > Bacteroidia > Chitinophagales > Chitinophagaceae > Pseudobacter > Pseudobacter hemicellulosilyticus. The sequence continues at coordinate 6,628,289 of CP119311.1, read as the reverse complement.
TTGACTGGCTGATGCGTGCCGCTGAGCAAAATGACGCAGAAGCATTGTATGCCATAGCCACATGGTACTTGCATGGAGAGTATGTCAGGAAAAACAGGAAGACTGCTGTTCAATATTTGCTGAGGGCTATTGAAGGGAATTATCCTTCCGCCTATTATGACCTGGCTATATGTTATGAAAAAGGGGCGGGGATAGAAAAAGATCCTATTGCAGCCTTTAAATGTTATTTGCAGGCTGCCTTGTTGGGAGATAAGCAATCGCTCTATGAAGTAGGACGATGTTATTATTGGGGTCTCGGAATTGCCAGGGATCCTGAGCTGGCGAATATCTGGCGGACACATGCCCGGTTAAATGGAATTGTTGACTGATATATTTTACTATGGAACTAAGGAAACTGGTTAAAAAGTACTAGACTTTATAAAAGAGCTTGTCAATAGTGGTACAAAATGAAACAGGGGCACCGACTACCGGCGCCCCTGTTCTATAAAAAACACAACTAAACTTTCCACTTAAATAATCCCTGCCAGTTCCAGGCTCTTCTTCTTCAGCTTGCGGATCTCCACATCTTCAATGATAGCTTCAGGCGCCAGGATCAGGGAAGTATTGTTCTCCTTCCACCATTTGTTCTCGCGCAGCTCATTGAAGGCCACTACACCTACCAGGTATTTCCGGTCGGTTTCAGCATGCCATTCTTCAATCCACTCAAATCTCTCTTTGGGGATATATTTCCAGTCGTCAAAGCTGACGTATACCCGTACATAGAAATCATTGGTGAGTTCTAATGGAGTATGGTGGTAGAGCTTTTTGTACTCATAACGGTACTGGTAACGGAGGGCGGAGAGGTCGCTCAGCACGGCGGAAGCGGTCGGGAAGGAGCCGGCGCCTTTGCCGTAGAAGAACTGTTTGTCGGCAAAGCCACTCTCAATCACCACGCCATTGTATTCGTTCTTTACAAAGGTCAGGTGGTCGTCATGTTTAACAAACTGGGGAAGTACAAAAGCGGCTACTTTGCCGTTCTGTAATTTTTTAGCCTGGGCTACCAGTTTGATATCGAAATGTTTTTCGGTGGCTACTACTGCATCGCCACCCTGAACGTTCTGGATACCGTTAAAGACCAGTTTGTCCGGGTGCTGCACAATGCCATAGGCATGGGTGAGCAGGAAAGCCCATTTGTTCACGGCGTCATAGCCTTCCACGTCCAGTTTGGGATCGGTTTCAGCAAAGCCGAGCTGCTGGGCCAGGAGCAGGGCTTCCCGGAAGTCCAGTTTGTCCTCAAACATCTTGGTGAGGATGAAATTGGTAGAGCCGTTGACGATGGCCTTGATGGAATGCAGCAGGTCATTGTCGTAATATTCTTCCAGGTTGCGGATCACGGGGATGGAAGCGCAGGCGGCGGCTTCGCAGAGGAAGGAGCGGCCTGTTTCCTGCTGCAGCTGCAGCAGTTCCGGTAAGTGTTCGGCAATCATTTTCTTGCTGGCGCTTACTACGTCCTTGCCGTTCTTCAGGGCGGTGGAGACGATCTCGAAAGCGGGCTCCGATTCATTGATCACCTCTACGATCACGTTGATCTCGCTATCGTTAAGCAGGTCATTTTTATCTGTGGTAAAGAGTTCGGCCGGGGCATTGCGCTTTTTGCCCGGGTTTTTGATACAGACCTTTTTAATGCTGGCCTTCAGGGAGGGGGTCTGCTGGAGAACCTTGTAGAGGCCTTCGCCTACTACGCCAAATCCGAAGAGACCGATCGTTAGTTGTTTATGTGCGTCCATCGTTGATGATTGAAATGTTTGTGCGTATTGATCTTGTTGTTGTTATAAGTGTTGTGCGGGCTTACATCCTCACTTCCCATTCGTCCTCAATATAGTTTTTCCAGTCGCTGAAGGCTTCTTTTCCGCCCCTGATCTTCCAGTCCGAGTCAATGGTGAGCTTGGAGCTGATGCCGCCGCGTGGGTTGCAGACCATCACCAGGCGCATTCGCTCCGGTTCGTAAACCGATAACAGATCATCGTAAATAATGTTTATCAGCCGCTCGTAAGAGGCTACAATATTGCGCAGCTGAAAAATGTACTGTTTCAGCGATTTAAGCTCTATCACTTTTTTGCCGGGATAAAAGGTCAGGTAGATCACGGCAAAATCGGGTTGCTCTTTTACGCCCAGGAAAGTGAATTCCGGGATCTTGATCTTTATTTCGTAGGCATTACCTGTTGGATTGGGGATGCCTTTCAGGAGGCTGCGGTCAATGTCTTTATAGGTCTTTATTACTTCTTGCATCTTGTGAGGGGTATTCTTGATTAACAGGCTGCTTCCTTTGTCAGGGTGGCGGGTTGGGCCTGGCTGGCTTTGGCAAAAGCCTGTTCCAGGTCTTTGATCAGGTCTTCGGCGTCTTCCAGGCCCAGGCTGAGGCGCAGCAGGCTGTCGGCCACACCGGCGGCGCGGCGTGTTTCAGCGGGAATGGATTTATGGGTCATCTGGGCGGAGTGGCTGACCAGGCTCTTGATGCCGCCGAGGCTTTCCGCCAGTTTAAAGAGTTCCGTAGAAGTGGCAAAAGCGGTGGCTGCTTCTATGGTATCATTTTTCAGGGTGAAGGATACGATGCCGCCAAAACCTTTGGATTGTTTTTTGGCAATATCATGACCGGCATGGGTGGACAGGCCGGGGTAGAAGACTTTGTCAACAGCGGGATGCTGCTCCAGGTACCGGGCAATGCTGAGTGCGCTGCTGCCATGTTGTTTCATGCGCAGGTGCAGGGTTTCAATGCCCCGGATGGTGAGCCAGCTGTCAAAGGGGCCCAGCACATTGCCACAGGCGTTCTGCAGGAACTTGAGGCGGGCGCCCAGTTCAGGGTCTTTGGCCACTACCAGCCCGGCAATAAGGTCGCTATGGCCGCCCAGGTATTTGGTGGCGCTATGCACTACCAGGTCAGCTCCCAGTAAAAGAGGTTGCTGAAGGGCGGGTGTAGCAAAAGTATTATCCACGCAAAGTAAACATCGGTTGGCTTTGGCAATTTTGGCAATGGCCTCAATGTCGGAGATCTTGAGCGTGGGGTTGGTGGGCGTTTCCAGCCAGATCAGTTTTGTTTTGGGGGTGATGGCGTTGAAGACCTTTTCGGGATCAGAAGTATCTACAAAAGTGATCTTGATACCGAACTGCTCATACACCTGGGTGAAGAGCCGGTAGGCGCCGCCATAGATATCGTCCACGGCAACAATTTCGTCGCCGGTCTTCAGCAGTTTGGCTACTGCATCAATAGCTGCCAGTCCGCTGCCAAAGGCCAGTCCCACGGAGCCGCCTTCCAGCTGTGCTACCAGGGTTTCCAGGGTGGCGCGGGTAGGATTGCCGCTACGTGAATAATCGTATCCTTTGTTCACACCGGGTGCATCCTGCACGAAGGTGGAGGTCTGGTAAATAGGAACGGATACGGCGCCTGTTAACGGATCTACGGGAATGCTGTGAATGAGTTGTGTTGTCGCTTGCATGATAAACAGTTTTTAAAAGTTCTAAACAGGGTTCTGCGACAGCTGCTATCAAGTGAGATGTATCGGGGGAGAGCTTTTCAGGAGACCGGTTCGGTTGTGGCTTGCCGGTAGGTGTCCCGGAGGTTGCCTGCACCCTTCCGGTGCGACTGGTCCCCGCTTACGCCGGGGCGAAATAAAAAAGCTCTTCCGATAGTCAGAAGAGCTTTCAATATGTTGTGACAGTATTGGAGAAGCTAACGATCTGACTTATCTGTCCCGACTATTGTCGGGTGGAGTTGGCACCTTTTCCCCTGTGTTGCCACAAAGAATAGGTTGTCAAGGCTTCATCGGGCCATTTCCCTCTGCCTTTCTTGATAAGAGATGTTTAAAGAACTGGTGCAAAGATAGGACGCGGAACGATATAAACAAATTTAAAGCAATAAAAACCTGGAATGCAGGCGGGGTAAGGGTTCTGGAAGGCGGGCTTTTACTCTATTCATTTGGTAGGGTGTCGGGGACATAAAAATGCCCGGGCTGGTTAGTCCCCGGGCATTCAATAAGAAAAGGCAAGCAAAAAACTATCGTGCATTAGAACCGGTAGCCTACAGATACGCCGAAGCCGGTATTTTTTATCTTGTAATCGTTGTCGGGGACGCCTTCAATATCCGGCGCAATATTCAGCATACCCAGTTGGGCGTTCAGCTGCAGGGACAATTTATTGCTGAACTCATAGCCGAAGAGCAGGTTGCCACCTGCATCGAAACGACGGATGGTCCGAAGGGCATCGAGCCCGGATGCTTCATTGGCAAATTCAATGTCAACATCGTCGCCATCGCCTTTTATCTTACCGGTTACACCAAAGCCTACATAGGGTCCAACGCCGAGCAGCAGCTTACCATTGCCCAACTCAGGTTTGAACAGGAAGTTGATGGGTACTTCTATGTAACCTATATTAACCTTGGTATCATTGTCATCATCCGCTTTTGCACCTTTCATGCTGAATAAAACGCCCGGTTGTAAATAGAATTCCGCGGCCAGTGGGATTTCCGCATTTACGCCTACATGGAAACCTGTTTTCAATTTATAATCAAAATCATCACCTGTAACGTCTTCGCCGTTCAGGTTCTGGAAATTCACGCCAGCGCGTATACCAAAGCTCGTTTGTGCATTCACAGCTGCTACGCCAGTGGTAAGCAGGGCAGTGAGCAGAAAAAGTTTTGTTTTCATTCGTTTGATTTTTGTTTTTAAATGTCCGGGTATTGTGCCGGGTTTTTTAACGTCATCATTCAATTGATGCTTTACCCCTGCCCCGGAATGCAGGCAAAAAATTCCCTTCTGCTATCTGGTGACAGCAATTTGCCTGCAATAGTGGATCGATAAAATGTGATAAAAGTTAGTTGCCTTCTTTCTGGGCGTCTGCTTTCATTTTTTCGTTAGCGCTGATCACGAAGTTCACGCGGCGGTTCTGTGCGCGACCTTCTTCTGTGTCGTTGGTAGCCACGGGAGCTGTTTTGCCATAACCCTTGGCAGTGATGCGGGAGCTGGCTACGCCTTTATTTTTCAGGTAAGCGGCGCAGGAGTTAGCTCTTTTTTCAGAGAGGGTCTGGTTGTAGGCATCGGTACCCCGGGCGTCAGTATGGCCCTGGATCTCGATATCTGTATCCGGATTATTTTTCAGGACGGTAGCCAGTTTGTCCAGGTTGCCCTGGGCAGTGGCCGAAAGATCGGACCGGTCAAAACCGAACAATACATTGTCCGCAAATTTTACTACAATACCCTCGCCAACACGTTCTACCGTAGCGCCGGGTACTTCGTTCTTAATTTGCTCAGCCTGTTTGTCCATTTTCTTCCCGATAACGGTACCGGTTACACCACCTACGGCTGCGCCGATGATGGCTCCCAGGGCAGTATTACCTGCGGCTTTACCGATAACGGCGCCGGCAGCTGCGCCACCTGCTGTTCCGATGGCTGCTCCTTTTTGGGTTTTCGTCATGTTCTGGCAGCCCGCCATTACTACTGAGGCCGCCATAATTCCTGTCAGGGTGTTTCTGATCATTTTCATACACATTGTTTTTAATGTAAGTGAAGGGTGAAACAATTTGCTTTTGCCAAGTCTCATGATTTGCTATTCGTCAGGCACTTGTAAGAACGCAAAGCTCTGAAAAATATTTAAATGGACTGCAAATTTTCCAATCTTCCCCAAACACTCCATTCCCTTCTTTCAAATTGCATACCACAAACTATTTTTTTCTCTTATCTTATTGATTATGAATGCTAAAAATGCTGTTCCCCAGCCAACAATTCCGCTCTCCTTTTGTTCTTATCTTTGACTCCACAAAAATCAGTCCCCCGTATCAACATATGGCAAAAGCGAAAGTTAACAAGGATGTGTTAGTGGAAAACGGACAAGGTAACAGCAAAGAACCCCTGGATGCTATTGAAGTTTTCGGCGCCAGGGTACACAACCTGAAGAACATTGATATCAGCATTCCCAAAAATAAACTGGTGGTCATTACCGGTATCAGCGGCAGCGGAAAATCTTCCCTGGCATTTGATACTATATACGCAGAAGGTCAGCGTCGGTACATGGAAAGTTTCGGCGCCTACGCCCGGCAGTTCATCGGTGATATGGAGCGCCCGGACGTGGATAAGATCACGGGCCTGTCGCCGGTGATCTCCATTGAGCAGAAGACCACCAACAAAAATCCCCGCTCTACGGTAGGCACTATTACAGAGGTGTACGATTTCATGCGCCTGCTCTACGCCCGTGTGGGTGAAGCCTACAGCTACAACACCGGCAAAAAGATGGTGAAGTTCAGCGAGGAAGAAATAGTGGATAATATCTACAAAAAATATAAGAACAAAAAGATCTCCCTGCTGGCGCCCCTGGTGCGTGGCCGGAAAGGTCATTACCGGGAACTCTTTGAAGATATCCGGAAAAAAGGCTACCTGAAAGTGCGGGTGGATGGCGAGGTGAAAGACCTGGCGCCCAAGATGCAGGTAGACCGCTACAAGATCCACGATATTGAAGTGGTGATAGATCGTATGGCGGTGACCGATGATATGAAGGTCCGTGTAAGCCAGAGTGTACAGAAAGCCCTTCAGATGGGTAAGGACCTGCTCTTCCTGCTGGTGAATGATACCAACAAGGTAGTGCAGTATTCCAAGCAGCTGATGTGTGAGGACACCGGCATCAGCTATGAAGAGCCTTCGCCCAATTCCTTTTCTTTCAACAGCCCTTACGGCGCCTGTCCTACCTGTAAAGGACTGGGGGTGGTATACCAGATCAGTATGGATGCCATTGTACCCGACTGGGACCTGAGCATCAACAAAGGCGGCCTGGCCCCGCTGGGAGAGGAAAGGGAAAACTATGTATTTAACCAGGTCCAGAAGCTGGCCAAACAACATAAGTTCAGCCTGGACACGCCCCTGAATAAAATGCCGGCCAAGGCCCTTAACCTGGTCCTGTACGGCAATGAGACCGGCCCCCAGGAAGAACACCTGGACTTTGATACTGTGGAAGGCAATGTGTATGCAGAGGAGTATGAAGGACTGGTGCCCCAGCTCAAACGCTGGTTTGCCGGCAGCTCCAGTGATGCCATTCGCCAGTGGGTGGAACAGTTCATGGAACTGAAGACCTGCAGCACCTGCGATGGCGCCCGCCTTAAAAAGGAAAGTCTCTGGTTCAAAGTGGATGGTGAAAATATTTCCCAGATCAGCGAGCAGAACCTCGATAAGCTGATGCGCTGGTTTGTCAATATTGAAGACCGCCTGAGTGATAAGCAGAACGCTATTGCCAAGGATGTGCTGAAAGAGATCCGGGAGCGCCTGCAGTTCCTGCTGGACGTGGGTTTGACCTACCTCACGCTTAACCGTGCTTCCAGGACGCTTAGCGGCGGGGAATCCCAGCGGATCAGGCTGGCTACCCAGATCGGATCGCAGCTGCAGGGTATCACCTATATTCTGGACGAACCAAGTATCGGGCTGCACCAGCGGGATAATCACCAGCTGATCCAGGCCCTCCAGAACCTGCGCAATATTGGTAACAGTGTGCTGGTAGTGGAACATGATAAGGATATCATGATGGCGGCTGATCACCTGGTGGATATTGGTCCCAAAGCTGGCTATCATGGCGGCAGGATAGTGGCCCAGGGTGATCCCAAAGCATTGCTGAAGCTGGATACGCTGACCTCTTCCTACCTCAATGGCCACCGGGCTATTGTAGTGCCTACGGAAAGGCGTAAGGGGAATGGAAAGACCCTGGAGCTGAAAGGCGCCAAAGGCAATAACCTGAAGAATGTGGATGTGAAGTTCCCGCTGGGGAAATTCATTGCGGTAACGGGTGTTAGCGGCAGCGGTAAGAGTACCCTGATCAATGAAACATTATACCCCATCCTGAGTAAACATGCCTACAATTCCAAATTGCAGGCGCTGGAATACAAAACGGTGAAAGGGCTGGACAATATTGATAAAGTGATCGAGATTGACCAGTCGCCCATTGGCCGTACCCCCCGCAGTAACCCTGCTACCTACTGTGGTTTCTTTACGGATATCCGTACGTTGTTTGCGGCGGTGCCGGAAGCCAAGATCCGCGGGTACAATGCCGGGCGCTTTTCCTTCAATGTGAAAGGTGGCCGCTGTGATGTATGTGAAGGCGGCGGTATGCGGGTCATTGAAATGAACTTCCTGCCTGATGTATATGTCCCCTGCGAAAAATGCCAGGGCAAGCGGTATAACCGGGAGACCCTGGAGATCCGGTACAAAGGAAAGTCCATCAGTGATGTGCTGGACATGACGGTGGATGATGCCGTGGAGTTCTTTGAGAACGTACCCTATATCTACCGGAAGATAAAGGTCCTGCAGGAAGTGGGACTGGGCTATATCACCCTGGGGCAGTCCGCCGTAACATTAAGCGGCGGCGAAGCGCAGCGGGTGAAGCTCTCTACCGAATTATCCAAGAAGGATACGGGCAAGACCTTTTATATTCTGGACGAACCAACCACCGGGCTGCATTTTGAAGATATCCAGCACCTGCTGGAAGTGCTGAACAAGCTGGTAGACCGGGGCAATACCGTGCTGGTGATTGAACATAACCTGGATGTAGTGAAAGTGGCGGACCATATCATTGACCTGGGACCTGAAGGCGGGGATGGCGGTGGCCGTATCCTGTTTGAAGGGCTGCCGGAAGACCTGGTCAAGGTGAAAGAAAGTCATACCGGAAAATTCCTGAAAGACGAACTTAAATAAAGATGAGTAGCATGCAACGCGTTATTGTAGACATGGACGAAGTGATCGCGGACCCCATGAATGATATGATCAGCTGGTACCGCCAGCAATATGGCCTGGATGTGGATTATAACAAAATGCTGGAATTCGGCAGCTGGGAAAAAGGCTTCCCCGAACAGCACCAGGCCCTGGTCCATGAACGACTGCTATCCCCCGGCTTTTTCCGGAACCTTCCCGTGATAAAGGACAGTGTGGAGGTGTTGGAAGAGATCAACCAAAAATATGAGCTGTACATTGTTTCTTCGGCCATGGAATTTCCCAATTCCCTGAAGGATAAGCACGACTGGCTCCTGGAGCATTTTCCTTTTCTCAGCTGGCGTCAGCTGACCCTCTGTGGCGATAAAAAGCTGGTGTATGGAGATTTCATGATCGATGATCATGTCAAGAACCTGAAATACTTCAAAGGCAAGCCCTATATCTTCAGTGCGGCGCATAACCTCAATGTGGAAGGCTATGACCGGATCAGCAACTGGGCGGAGGCTGCCACTATCTTCCTGCAATAAGCATTTACCTGCGTTCCTGTATTGTGCATGCACTGACCTGGCCGGCCCTGGCGTTCTGTTGTCAGTTGCCGGCGCCCTTGTGCTCCGTCTGCAGGGAATATTGTACCGGCATGGCAGGCTAAAAAACAAATAGCCGGCAATTGCTCATCGCCGGCTACTGAGGATACTGGAAGCACCAGATAATTTGTTTGCTTCCCAATAAGCGGCGCAGGGGACCGCTAATAAAATCTTTTGATCTGGGTACTGAAATAATAGGGAACGGATCAGGTTTGACTCAACCGGATGTTGGATTTTACTAATTCCCCTGCTGCTTATTGGTTATTAGTTATGGAAAAGCAAAGAACTCGTGTTTGGTTGGCGTCCCGTTGATCGCATGCCTGCTTTTCCGCAGGACATACAAGAGGGCCGTTTATTTTTTGATCAGCTGACCGTTGCTGATCCGCTCGTCATTGCTGAACACCTCATAGGAATAATTCCCTTTTTCCAGCGAGCGGAGTACAGTGGTCTGTTCATTGGTCACCAGCGCCTGGCGCACCAGTTTTCCTTCCACATCAAAAAGATATAAGTGATACACTTTTCCTTCCCGGCCTGCGGCATGAAAGAACAGTTGTTCATGGCTGGCGTTGGGATATAGATTTACCCTGTATTTCTTATGGGTTACCTGTTTGCGCACCACAATGGTGTCCTCCACAGGCCTTTCCGGCGCCGGACTGGCAGCGGAAGCGGGTGCTTGTGCGGTAAACCAGGACAGGGTTGTCAGGGTCACCAGGCGCACAGCAGTAAAAGTGGTAGAACGTACAGATGGATGCATAGGCTATTGAAAGATCAGTGAACAGGGATCATGTTAATTAAAAAAAGGGTACGGATCATTGCTGGTGTTGCGGCAGCCTTAGAAACGGACCGGGCAACGGGTTGAGTTGCTCCAGGGATCATTGCTACCCAGGCGTATGCCCAGCTTTACACCAACGGTATAATAAGCATCGTTCTGGTTGGGGTTACCTCTTTTCTGTCCGGCAGTGAAACGGGTGCCGGTGCCACCGCTTTTATTGGCCATGCGTTCAGCCAGGCGGGCCTGGGCCAGCGGCATATGCGCATAGAATGCGGCGGGGTCAACATAATTGGTGCTGACATCATCAATATAATCCGTGAAGGTCTGGCGGTGGATGATCTCCAGGCCCAGGTTCACTTTTTCACTCAGGAAATATTTGATACCAATACCCATGGGGATATTGAATTGGGTGAGCTTGTATTCTTTCCTGTCAGGGTATTCCGGCAGGCCCTGGCCTTCTGTACGCAGGGGTTTCAGGTCAACCCAGTTACCGGTCAGGGGATCAGTACCCTGGGGGTTGAATTTAAAAACACCTATACCGATCAGCGCATAGGGGCGGAATTTTAGCCAGGTGTCTGAAGGATCCCGTTCAATAAAAACGGTAGGATAGAATTCGGCCAGCAGTAGACCTTCTGTCAGGGGAGAGCGGAAGTTGGAATTGCGCAGCTTACGGGCTTCTTCATACCCTCCTTTGCCGTTGATGATGGCGTCATCACCTTCCAGGCGGCCCATGTTCAATGCCAGCCTGAAGCCTAACCATTCTGCCGGCTGATAGGCCAGGTACCCACCCCAGGTGAGCTTGGTCATTCTGAAGTTATTGTCCTTGATAAATCTGGTGCCTTTTCCGGCATTACCGCCAAGGTCGCCAAGGAAGTTGGATGGTCCAACTGTAAGGCCAATTTCAAAGGAGGATTGGCTGCCATAGCCCTGGCTAAAGGAAGGTAAATAAGAACACAGTAGTGTCAGCGACAGCACAAAGCACTTCCTAACAGAAACGTGTAAATTCTGTTTCATGGAATATTAGATTTATAGTTTTCAGACGGTCATTGGATTTTCCGGGCTATCAAAGGTCAGCGCGGGAAAATATTGCAGTTATAACGCAGAATTGTTCTTTTTTGTGTGTTAAAACAAAAAAAAAATTTCGTAGAAAACCTATGTGCAGCTGACTATCCGTGTATTAGTGGGAGTAACATTTCAAGATGTAGAATATTGTCTTCGGGATAGTTTTCACTACTTCGTAAAAACCCTAAAGAGGCATAGAAGTTTTCCAGGTACAACTGCGCGCCTATACGGACAGGCGAAGGACCCCAGTGCTGGTACAGCTGGCGGATGGCTTCCTGCATCAGTTGCCGGCCAACCCCTGTACCCCGCGCCAGTGGCGAACTGACCACCCGGCCTATGCTGGGTTCGGCAAAAGAAATACCGGCCGGGACCAGTCGCGCATAGGCAGCCAGCACATCACCCTTCCAGGTAAACAGGTGCAGGCAATGCTGGTCTTTATTGTCCATATCCTGGAAAACGCATTGCTGTTCCACCACAAATACTTCCGTGCGCAGTTGAAGAATGGCATAGAGTTCAGTGGTGCTGAGCTGGGAAAATGGTTTGCAGGTCCAGGTCATGATGGTATGATTACGTTCAGAAATTAGTTATACTACCTGTTATGAATAAGTGCTTATCTGTATAAACGGCTGTATCGGATATTTCTATTGTCATTGACCGGATCAGGAATAATTTTCAGCAGCTTTTTTTACCGGTGTATCAGCATTTCTTTTCCTGCTGTTCCGCGGCCTGGTAGTGGCAGCGGGTAGCTTTCAGGGCTGGGCGCCTGTTGGTTCGTTCAATAATTGTATTTGTCTTTCCATCTTGCTTTCAGGAATTTCCGGAGTTCTTCTTCGCGGGCGTTCCTGCCCGGGTCAAAGAAGGTGGTGCCTGCAAGCTCTTTGGGCAGGTATTCCTGTTCCGAGAAATTATTCTCGTGGCTATGGGAATACTGGTAGCCTTTTCCATAGTCCATATTCTTCATCAGTTTGGTGGGAGCGTTGCGGATATGGAGTGGCACGGGCAGGTCGCCATATTGCCTTACAGCTGCCAGGGCATCATTGATGGCCATATAGGAGGCGTTGCTCTTTGGCGAGGACGCAAGGTATACGGCGCACTGGGAGAGGATGATCCTGGATTCCGGGTAACCGATCTTGGTAACGGCGTCAAAAGTGGTATTGGCCATGACCAGGGCGGTGGGATTAGCATTGCCAATATCCTCACTGGCCAGGATCACCAGCCGGCGGGCGATGAATTTTACATCCTCGCCGCCTTCTATCATGCGGGCCAGCCAGTAAACGGCGGCATTGGGATCACTGCCGCGGACAGATTTGATGAAAGCGGAAATAATATCGTAATGCTGTTCTCCTTTTTTATCGTAGAGGGCAATGCGTTGCTGGGCGATGCGCATGACGGCCTCATCGGTGACCACAATACTTTTACCGGCCTCGCCGGCGGCCAGGGTGTCCACCACCAGTTCCAGCAGGTTGAGCAGTTTGCGGGCGTCCCCGCCGGAGATATTGATCATGGCTTCAGTCTCCTGCAGGTCAATACTGTATTGCTGCATCCATTCATCCTGGCGGATAGCCTGCTGCAATAGTTTCACCAGGTCTTTTTCATCCAGGGATTTGAGGACATATACCAGGCAGCGGCTCAGGAGGGCGCTGTTGACCTCAAAGGAAGGGTTTTCCGTGGTGGCGCCTATCAGGGTGATCACGCCTTTCTCTACGGCGCCCAGGAGGGCGTCCTGCTGTCCTTTATTAAAGCGGTGGATCTCGTCAATGAAGAGGATGGCCCGGTCCTGTTTTTTGGCTATTTCAATCACTTCGCGTACATCTTTCACTCCGGCGCTGATGGCGCTGAGGGTGAAAAAAGGGACCTGAAGGGTATGGGCAATGATATTGGCCATGGTGGTCTTACCAGTGCCGGGCGGACCCCAGAGGATCATGGAGGGTACTTTGCCCTGTTCAATGGAGCTGCGCAGGATACTGCCTTTGCCGGCCAGGTGTTCCTGCCCTACCAGCTGGTCCAGGTTTTCCGGGCGCATACGCTCCGCCAACGGGATGGAATGATTTGTCATAACGACCCCGAAGTTACTAAAAATATTAGTTTTCGAGGGCGGTAGTAAAAGGCAGGCAAATAGCCGGAGGGGATTAAGCCTCCGGCTGTTTGAACATATGACGGTATAATTTCAGTAAGCGGAAAGTGAGCAGTGTATGGACCAGCACCACAGCGCCATAGGCCATGGATATTTTCAGGCCGGTCTTGAGATAACCCATGGCCTGTTCCCGGGAAATATCAGCTCCCTGGGGTACATTCCCCATCAGGTCATCCACCTCCTGTGTGAGCATGGTGGGATTGTTCAGGGCAATGATGCCCTGTGCCAGGATCAGCACCGCCACTACGATGGAAACGATGGCATTGACACGGATCAGGTCCCGGAGGAAGGGTTTGCAGGGCAGGCGCCTGTCTACAGCCCTTTGCAGGAAGATCCAGCTGCTATAGGAATAGATCACCAGGCAGATCATGGCAAATACCCGTAAGGGCAATTGCGGATTGCTCAGGACGGCCGGCAGCATAAGAAATATGGCCATCAGCAGCAGGCCTGCCACCACCAGTAAAAGGAAATTAAGTATGCGGTAAAAGGTAATCAAAACAATGTATTTATTTCAGGTCTACTTTGATCTGTAATTCGTTCAGTTGTTTATCGTCAATGGCTGCGGGGGCGTCCAGCATCACGTCACGGCCGCTGTTGTTCTTGGGGAAGGCCATGAAGTCGCGGATACTTTCGCTGCCGCCCAGGATAGCGCAAAGGCGGTCAAAGCCGAAGGCGATACCTCCATGCGGCGGCGCGCCGTATTCAAAGGCGCCCAGCAGGAAGCCGAATTTGTGCAGGGATTCTTCCTGGCTCATGCCCAGGGCGGCGAACATTTTTTCCTGCAGGTCGCGCTGAAAGATCCGGATAGAACCACCACCGATCTCGTTGCCGTTGAGCACCATATCATAGGCATTGGCCTTGATATTTGAATAAGGGTGTTTGAGGTATTCAGCAGCGTTGCTGATAACGGGATCGTTATCGATCATGTGCCGGATATGGTCCGGTTTGGGTGCGGTGAAGGGATGGTGACGGGCTACCCAGCGGTTTTCATCCTCGGCATATTCAAACAAGGGGAAGTCCAGTACCCAGAGCAGTTTGAACTCGTCTTTTTTGCGGAAGCCGAGGCGTTCGCCCAGTTCCAGGCGCAGTTCGCTGGCGGCTTTGCGGGTCCTTTCCTCGAAGCCGGCCACTATCAGCACCAGGTCGCCGGCTTTGGCGCGGGCTGCATCGGCAATGGCTTTGAGTTTATCTTCTGTAAAGAATTTATCTACGCTGCTTTTGTAAGTACCGTCTGTATTTACTTTAATATATACCAGGCCCTGCATGCCTATCTGCGGTCGTTTTACCCAGTCGGTCAGTTCATCCAGCTGTTTGCGGGTATACTCGGCGCAGCCGGGTGCTACCAGTGCAATAACAGTTTCAGCTTCGTTGAAGACCTTGAAGTCCACGCCGCTGAGCAGCTGGCCGGTGGCCGGGTAACCGCCGTCTTTCTGGAAAGCGGATTTGATGTTGAGCAGCTGCATGTCAAAACGGATATCCGGTTTGTCGTTGCCATACTGCCACATAGCGTTTTCCCAGGTCATGCGGGGCAGGGTCTCTGTATAGTCGATGCCTTTGACGGCCTTGAAAATATGTTTCACCATGCCTTCAAACATGGACAGGATGTCTTCCTGCTCTACAAAGCTCATTTCACAGTCAATCTGTGTGAACTCGGGCTGGCGATCGGCACGGAGGTCCTCATCGCGGAAGCATTTGGTGATCTGGTAGTAGCGGTCATAACCGCTGACCATCAGGAGTTGTTTGAAGGTCTGGGGGGATTGGGGCAGTGCATAGAACTGTCCGCCGTTCATGCGGGAAGGGACAACAAAGTCGCGGGCGCCTTCCGGGGTAGACTTGATCAGGAAAGGCGTTTCAATATCCATGAACTGGTTTTCATGGAGGAAGTTACGCGCGGCGCGGTTCACGGCATACCGCAGTTCCAGGTTCTTCCGCACCAGGTTGCGGCGGAGATCCAGGTAGCGGAATTTCATACGCAGATCGTCCCCGCCATCCGTATCATCCTGGATGGTGAAGGGCGGTGTTGCGGATCTATTGAGAATTTTAAAAGACGTGATATTGATCTCAATATCACCGGTGGCCAGCTGGGGATTCTTGCTGGTGCGCTCGGTGACAATGCCTTTGGCCTGTACCACAAACTCGCGGCCCAGGGGCTGCTGGTCCAGTTGCTGGTTCAGCTCTTCACCAAATAACAATTGGGTGATGCCATAGCGGTCGCGGAGGTCGGCAAAACTGATGCTGCCAAATTTCCGGATGGTCTGGATCCAGCCGGCGAGGGTTACTTCCTGTCCGGCATGTGTTAACCGGAGTTCTCCACAGGTATGCGTTCTGTACATTTCCTATATAGGTTTTTTGTAATGTCTGTATAAAAGGTTGCGCTTCAGCACCAGATGGAGGGTTTGACCAGTCCCCGGCGCTGCCGGTGCGCGGCAAAGATAATTGAAATGTCAATGTCCTGTATGTACTTGCAAGTCCGCTATCTTCAGGCAGTTAGAGATGGAACATTAAAATTTATGCAGGGGGCTTTCATTTTTGGTTTTTAATTTCTATTTTGTCGCCGGACCACAGAATACCCCAGAACCCCATCCTGGAACTTTACCTTTTTTATTTCCACTTCCCCGAAAGACCGTACCTCAGAATCCAACGCTTAGTGAAAACCACGCGATGTTGCCCTCGTACCTGTTATTCACAAAAAGAAAAAATGGACCTTATGGAAATACTGGTCATTTCCACCGTGGTTTTCGGTATTATATTCCTGTATGGACCTGTGACGGAATGGATCAACCGGCTGCATATCCGGCGTCAGTACGCACGCTTTCTCTCCCAGGAATCCGCTTTGCATGCCGTGATCTCCCGCTATATGCGTTTTTATAACCGGCTCAGCCCGGAAGACAAACGAAAATTCCTTTTCCGCACTTTTCTTTTCCGCGCCGCCAGGCATTTCCATTATATAGAAGTTAAGGAGAAACAGGAGATGTCCATCCTGATCAGCGCCGCCGCTGTTCAGCTGACCTTTGGACTGGAAAAGTTCCAGCTGGGCTATTTCCGGAATATCTATGTGCTGAAGGAAGACTATCATTACGGTCAATATGCCCGGCCTTTCCAGGGCCATGTGGACCATAGCGGCATTTACCTGTCCTGGGATAATTTCCTGCTGGGTATCCAGGGGCTTTCCCCCAACTGCAATGTGGGTGTGCATGAAATGGCGCATGCCCTGGCCTGGGTGAATTTTATTACCCGCACCGAGGAGGACAAACATTTCAAAAAGGAATTCAGGAATTTCAGCAAAATAGCCCGCCCCATCTTTGAGTCTATGCAGGCGGGTTCCAAAAATATTCTGGGCGAATATGCCGGCACTAACTACCACGAGTTCTGGGCCATGAGCGTGGAGCTGTTCTTTGAGAACCCCATCCGCCTGCGCCATGAACTGCCGGAGCTGTTCAGCGCCATGAGCCGCCTGCTGCGCCAGGATCCGCTGGTGATCATCAACAGGGCGCGCCTTGCGGCAGCCTGATGCAAACGTATTTTTTTTGAGTTTTCTATTGGTTATTACCCCGGCCCCGTGTCTACGTGCCGGGTTTTTTTATGGGCGCTTATACCTGCAGCCGCTCCTGGCAATTGAAGGCTGCTGCCCGGGGACAACAGCAGGGCTTGAATTGGCTCAGGCTGATTGCGCTACCTGCAAAGTAGTTTCCGGAACTTCCACGCTGATGGTGACCAGCTTTTCTTTCCGCATTTCCCGGGGGCGCACATACACGTAATAAATTACAATAAAGAAAAGGCCAATACTGAAGGGGATCACGGTAAAGATGCGCAGCTGCTCATCGTAACCAAAAAATTCTATGATCATCCAGTAGCCGTTGGCGCAGATCCAGAAGGCCACGGCCAGGTTATGGAACAGTTCCGCTTTCAGCTTGCGGGTTTGCCAGGTAATGAGGATGGCTACTGTAAGAGTAGGTATCAGCATGATGATGCCCAGGGTGCGCCAGGTCATACACCAGCAGATGTCTTTCAGTAACCAGAAAAAGATATGGAGGTTCTCTATTCTCCGGAAACGGTCGGGAATAGAATACATTTTGTTGGCGGACATGTTGCGTTATGAGGGTGATTGAGAATAGCGCCCCTGCTGGCTGGCAGCGGCTGACCGGCAAAAATAAGTAAAACCGGGATTGGTTACTCTTTTCACAGGAGCAGGCAGCCAGTCCTGTTGTTAAGGTCGGGCCGTCAAAAGGGAGCAGAGAAAAGTACCACAAAAAAGGGGCTGCCGTTGGCAGCCCCTGCGTATCAATAAAGCTGGTTTAATTGGACAGATCCCTGGACAGGACGCCCCTGAAGCGCTGCACGGAAGCTTCCGGTGTCAGCGGGCTGCCTGTCAGCAATTGCTGCACCATTTCCTGTGCAAACCAGGGGGCCAGTGAACAGCCCTTGGTGCCCATGCCATTAAGGATACCTACAGCCGGGATTTCCGGATGAAATCCTACAAATGGCCGGCGTTCCAGGGTGGCGGGCCTTATAGCTGCCTTATGATCCAGGATCTTGTAGGGAAGCTTTACGGTCTGCTGCAGCCAGGTATCGGCAAACTGCCTGAAGCCCGGGGTTGGCTGATCGTTTTCAAATTCCCAGAGGTAGGTGGAACCTAACCAGAATACATCCTTTTCCCAGGGGATCAGGGCAAAGCCTTTTTTATAGAGATTGGTATCGGGCATGTCTTTGATCTCCACCCATACTACTTCTCCTTTATTGGCAGAAAAAGGCAGCTGGTGGAACCAGGGATTACTGGCTCCGGCAATGCCGTCACAGAAAATGATCCGCTCCGCCTGCAGGTCCTTGTATTGTACTTTACCGGGTTCTACCTGCAGCAGCTGCGTATCCAGTTCTTCTTCCCACAACTGGTTGCGTTGCTGCAACAGTTTGCGGTAAGCGGGCAGGACGGTCTGCAGGTTCACCAGGTATACCGGGTCAATTTCTCCGTAGCCGAAATCAAAATGGAAATAGGGCTGCCAGTCGCTATCCCTGTTGGGGAGGGCGAGGTACTGCTGGTCTGTTTCGAACCGGCTTTCGAAGGCATTCTTCATCTGTGGTGTGGTGAAGAAGTCTACGATATTCTTTTGCTCAATAGCAGTGATGCCAGTGGCCTGACCCAGCTGCTGGTAAATATTCCAGGCATGAGGCATCAGCTCATCTATCATCCAGGTTTTTACAATACGTCTTCCTGTAACGGGGTTGATAACGCCGGGTGCTACCCTGGAGGCGGTGTTATTCTTTGGGTGATCAATGACAATGTGCGCAATGCCGGCCTGTTGCAGTGCCCAGCTCAGCATGGTGCCTGATATGCCTTGTCCAACGATGATACAATCTGTTTGCATGCGGCAAAAATAAGTGCTATTGTTCAACGCTCACTTTTATTCCTTCAGAATGTGCAGTAAATTCCGGAGCATACATGCACTGGATGCTGGTAACCCCATTGCTGAAAGTACCGGTATGGGTCACAAACAGTGGATATTCAAATATCCAGGTGCCCTTGCGCAACGCGCCAAAGAAGAAATTGGTGCTGGCGTCTTTGGTGCTTTCATAATAACCGAGGCCACCCTGCCATTTATAGCCGCTGAGTACATTGACCGGTTCCATGCAGGCGGCGCGCATATCTTTCATATGTACATATTCCATATCCCGGTCAACGGTCAGTTCTATTCTTACTTTCACTTTGTCGCCCACACTTAATGTTTCGCCTTCGTTTAGGGGTTGCAGTACGGGACCACGGTCGGTGTTTTGCTCCACGTATAATTTCTTCTGCAGTTTCAGCGGCGTGGCGGCCTGTGTTATTTTGTCCAGGTTCTCAAAGTACTGCCAGTATACCGCGCCCCAGCTGGGGGAAGGCGTGGCAGTGGGTGCGTTCTTCACGCTGACGTTGATCCTGCCCATTTCCGGTTTTACCCCAGCGCCATCAATGCTGGTCTTGAAATAACCGGTGCCGGCTTCGGTGGACTGTTCGGTGCTGCGGATCAGTTTATCACCGAGGCGGATCTCTACCACGGGTTCATTGCTGAGCCAGCTGGTTCCCTGCATCAGCAGTGCGTAACAGGCGTCCGCAGTGGCCCTGGTGGTGCGCCAGGCATTGGTCTGTTTTTGTTTCAGCAGCCAGGTTTTGAGGTCTTCCACGGCTTTGGTATCATTGGTCACTTCGGCAAATGCTTCTATCAGCAGGGCCTGTGTTTCAACAGGCGCCTGGTGCCAGTAGTAGCCTGCTGTAATATTCTTCCAGTACATGCCCATCTCTTCGCTGACCAGGGCATTCTCTTTGAGGGAGGCTATTATTTTCTTCGCGTTCTGCGGATCGCCGGTGCGGTGGAGGGACAGCGCTATCATGCCCTGCATGTAGCGGCTTTGGGAGAGCCAGAACTGCTGCGATTGTTTCCGGTAGAAATTATACGCGTTGAAGCTGGCGCCCGGTACGGCATATTCCGGGAAGAAGCTGCGCATATAGAGATACTGGATCTGGATATAGCCCAGCTGGTTGTCTGTTATTTTAGCCTTGCTCTTCAGCAGCTGGTCATAGTCTTCTTTGATGCGCTGGTCCAGGTAAGGAATAGCGTCTTTGAGCAGGGCGTTGAGCTGCGGGTCATTGACCGGCAGGGCCTTCAGCTTTTTAAGGTGACCGATGCCGGTGAGGATGTACTGGGTAATGTACCGGTCGTCCGGGCCGCCTTTGAACCACATGAAACCGCCTTTGTCGTGCAGCAGCTCGCGCAGCTTTGCCAGGGCGCTTTGCTGTTCGGTACCCATGCGCACCATATCATAGAGCAGGGCGATCCTTTTCTTCTGTTCGGATTCCTGTCTGGCTTCCAGCACCCAGGGTGTTTCCTGGAGCAGGAGGGCTTTCAACTCTTCGTTCTTCTGGAGGTTGCTGAGCAGGGCGGCTGTGTCCTGGATCTTCCAGCGATCAAAAATGGCTTTGATGGCGGGTGATGCCTTGACGATAGAAGCGGCCAGGGTATTGGCGTAATAACGGTTGAAGACCTGCTCGGCACAATCGTACGGGTATTCCATCAGGTAGGGCAGGGCCTGTACGGCATACCAGGCGGGGTTGGTAGTGTATTCCACGGTCAGTTTGTGCTGGCTGAGGGTTTCACTGCTGCCGCTCTGGAGCAGTTTGGTGAAACTGAAATCCTTGCTGGCAGTACCGCGTATGGAGATGGGCAGGCTCTCGGTTACCAACATGCGATTGCTCACTACAGGCAGGATGGCTTCTTCGCCATCGCTCAGGTTGCCGGCGCTGGCCACCATGCGGTAGGTAACGGGCCGGTTATACTGGTAAGGGATCTGGATGGAGAAGCGTACCGGTGTGCTTTGTCCTGCAGCTACGGTGAAATACTGCTGCGGCGTTACATTGATGAACCAGCCGTCTACGGGTTGCCCGCTGGCGGGATCAGTGAGCTGCAGCCCTACCTGGCCGCTGAGCTCTTTATCAGTAAGGTTAACGATCTTACCACTGAAGTCCATACGATCCCCTTCGCGCAGGAAGCGGGGGGCGTTGGGCTGCACCATCAGCTCTTTCTGGGTGATGATGTTTTTCTCGCTATAACCGAAGGCCAGGTCCCTGGTATGGGCCAGGCTCATCCATTTCCATTTTGTGAGGGCTTCGGGCATGGTGAAAGAGAATTCAATATTTCCCTGTGCATCGGTGTGCAGGTCGGGGAAGAAGAAGGCGGTCTCGTTGAAATTGGTGCGGACGGGAGCGGTGGCCGGCTGCTGGCCTCCGGCAGGCTCAACAGCTGCTGTTGGCAGGCCGGAGTCTCCCATGACTACCATATTGCCAGTTACAGTGATTTCCTCCTTTTTTGATTCCTGCGTTATTGTTCCGACCCTTGCGTATGCCTGGTCACCGGCGGCCTGGGGCTGCGCAGCGTTCCTGGCGACTGCCGCGTCGGCAACAATCCTGGGTGGTTTAAAATAGGCCATGGTTCCAAAGCCAAACTCAAAACCGGTGAGCAGCGCATCATAGCGCTTCTCATAGTAATCGATACTGCCGACTTCAGTCCTCCTGAATTCCGATCCTACTTCCTGGAAATTAGTGTTGCCTGACCAGCGTTTTGAGGGATCCTGCATAAAATAATCCAGTACGCCGGGGATGGCCCATTGCTGGGGTTTGAACTGGTCCAGGGAGGCATCGTACATAGCTGTCAGCAGCTCGGCTGCCAGCTTTTCATTTTTGTAGCCGCTGATCTTCACCTTCCATTTTTCGGCGCTGCCCGGCAGGGTCTTGTCGCGGAAGGTTTCATAAGAAATGCTCAGCTCCTTATTGGTATAGGGAACCTGCCAGAGCTGGGTGGCGGAATAGCTCCTGTTATGTTTTACAAAAAATACCTGCATGCCCAGTCCGCCGCGGTCGGCTTCTGTAACGGGCAGTTCAAAGCCTTTACTATTTTGGTGGAGGGTGAAAAAGGTTCTTTGTGCGGGTGTTCCTTTTCTTTCCAGCTCATGGATCACGAAGGCGGAATCCAGGTTGGTGCGTACGCTGTAATACAGGCGCTGACCCGGTTCGGCTGCTGGGTTGCGGGTGTCAATACTGACATAGGCCTGGGGATTACGATCGGCCTGGTCGGTCAGCTGGACATATTTGATGTCCTTCACCGGCTCCCCGAATTTATCGGTGGTGCTGGCTTCCACTTTATACCAGCCGGCAGGGATCCTGGTTTTGCCGATGGCAAAGCGGCTGTCGGCTGCGGTGGTATCGGTGATGGTCAGAAGGGCAGGTCCTTCGGGCCATTGCTGTACGTTGTCTTCGTTACTGTAAATATCATAGGGGAAGAGCCGGTAATATTCTTCTTTGGAAAGGAGGAACTGATCAGGCTCCTGCCATAGCCTTTGCCGGAACTGGCGGGAAGGCGTTGTGAGGGGGCGAAGGGTGAGGGTGACCCTGGCCTGCTGGAAGCTGTCGCTGCTATTGGTGCTGCTGATGCGGATACCGGCCAGGCTGTCGGCCGGTAATTGATCCGGCAGGTTGATGGCCAGCTGCAGGGCCTGGTAGCTGATGGAGAGGCCGGTACTGCCGCTGCGGGTTTCGCCGCTGATATCGGTGACGTCTGCGCTGACCTCGTAGTAAAAGCTGGGCTGTAGTTTCCTGTCCACGCTGTTATCAGGGATGGCCCTGAAGCGGATAGTGAATTGCCCGTTGGCGTCAGTGCTGGTTTCGCCGTGGGCAATCTCCATGCTGTTATTCTGGTAAGGTGGCCAGATCCTGGAGCTGCTGTAGCTGCCGGGTGTAAAGCCATAGTACCAGAAGGGCATAACGGTCCTGCGTACTACCCGGTAGCGGACACTGGCCCCGTCAATATTATTGCCGGCATAGGCTTTGGCCTGGCCGGTCAATGTGATAGAATCGTTGAGGCGATAGGAGCCGCCGGGTTTATTGATCTCGGTATAGAAGCGGGGTCTTTTGTATTCCTCTACAGAAAAGGAGTGGTAAGTGCTGCTGGTCTTATCCAGCAGCTGGAACTGGCCGTTTAGGACACCGGAGGGGAGGGTGAAGCGGGCGTTCCAGGAGCCATAGTCGCTGGTGGTCACTTTCACAGAATCTATGGGCTGGCCGTTGGCGTCCAGCAAGAGGATGGTGGTAGCCACTCCGCTGGCCACGGTGCTGTTCTTACCATCAGTTGTTTTATTGATCACAATCCCTTTTGCATACAGCAGCTGTCCCGGGCGGTAAATAGAGCGGTCGGTGAACAGGAAGCTGGTCAGTTGGGGTTTGTCCTGTTTTTCCGGCTGATAAGTATTGTTATACTGGTAATTGTCAATTAGCAGGTGGTCGTTTCCG
Organism: Candidatus Pseudobacter hemicellulosilyticus; assembly: GCA_029202545.1. Lineage (GTDB taxonomy): Bacteria > Bacteroidota > Bacteroidia > Chitinophagales > Chitinophagaceae > Pseudobacter > Pseudobacter hemicellulosilyticus. The sequence goes on along the minus strand of CP119311.1, from coordinate 6,605,212 downwards.
TGAGTGAGTTCCAGGTAGAAATTACGATGATCTTTGGAAGCGGAAGGGGCTACCTGGAAATAGCCTTGCTGGTTGGTGACTATATTTTCGCCCTGGCGCCGGATATATTTCCGGGTATTACTGTCGTACACGCGGTACCAGAGTTGTGCGGAAGCCCTTACTAAGGGAGCGCCGGTTTCCCGGTGCAGTACAAAATATTCATTCTCCCGGTTGATATAGGAGATGCCGGATACATAAAAGAACTGGAGGGCCATGGCGTCCTTGCTCATCTGGAAATCATTGCCGGTGCTGCTGACAAGGGCATACATACCAACGGGCAGGCCTTCCATAGGGATCTCCACGCCATGTTCCTGGTGATCCCTGGTATCAGGCAGGGACTGTGTAAAGGTCTTATGACTGGGTAGTTTGAGCAATTTGTTCCAGTAGGCGTCTTCCCAGGAGGAGCCCAGGGCTTCCCGGCTCTTCAGGTCCATGCGGATCAGGCGGCCGTAGATCCTGCTGATATTGCGGTATTGCACCAGCGACCGGAACGGCTGGGCCGGCAGGTTGACCATTTCGGTAGAGAGGCTGAGGTAGGGGCGTTGGATCTCTGCCAGCAGCTGCTGGCAATTGGTCTTGCCTTCGGAGCTGTCTTTTTGCAGCAGGATCTGCTGGCAGATCTTTGCTGCTTCCAGGTAGGCGTAGCGGTGAGTGCTGTCTTTACCGGGTTCATAGCTTCTGGCCTGTTGCGCATACCATGCTGCCAGCAGGTAGGAAGCCTGGGCGGCTGCGGGTTGCTGGCCGTACTGGCTGGCCAGGTTTTTCAGCGCCTGTGTGTAAAGTGTTTCTTTATCGGGATGGGTACTGTTATTATAGACAAAAGCAATGCGGTTGATATCAGCATCAATGCGGGCGTATGGCTGGGTGTCTGCCAGGTGGAAACGAAGGATGCGCTGGTAGAGCTGGAGTGCTTTAAAGGACAGAGAACTGCTGTCCCGGGTGCTGAAAGTATGGGCGGCAAATGCCGGCGCATCGGCAAAAGCGGCAGCTTCATTGAGCTCGAAAGCGTAAGCGGGTTGGGTAAGGGTGCGTTCCTTGCTCTGGAAATAATCCAGTGCGCGGAAGGCCAGCAGGTCAAACAGGGTAGGGCGCAGCTTGCGGGTATTGCCTTTGATAAGGATAGGGTCAAAGGGTTCCAGCCGGGTTTGCTGCAGCTGTTTTTCATTGGACAGGGAGGCCAGGTAATGGGCGCCGATCTCCCGGTGCAGCTCATCGGCGCTCCAGGTGGCGATATTGTCCTTATTGAAGGTGACGCTGGTCTCGGAGCGGTCATAGATCCGCCAGCGGTTCTGTTCAAAATAGCGTTTATAGGCCTCGGCTGTCATGCTTTGCAGGATGGCGCGGGCTGGGCCGCTGCTGGTGCTGATCTCCTTTTGCAGGAGGGTGATATTTTTCTGTGCGGCATTTTCCTCGCGGGCATCCTGGAAGTTGAGGCGGTAGATCAGGGTCCTGATCAGCTGTGGTTCATTTTTCTCCTGGCGGGCCAGGGTGGTCAGCTTGTCCAGCTCTTTCAGCGCGGACTGGGGCAGTCCTGCCTGCTCAATGAGGGAGTCAATCTTTTTCCAGTTCCTGTCGTAAGTGTTCATCTTTTGTTGCGCATTGACGGCCGTTAGCAATAGGGTGATCAATACGAGTAAGCCTGATTTTTTACACCACATGTAAGCTGATTTTTATACAAGGTATTAAAAAGTACGGTTTGTCCTAACTGTGACTGAGATGCGCGGGGATGATCTGTTTACACAGGGCAACGTTGCATATTAACGTTTTGTTAGTAGGGTAGGAGCATAAAAAAAACCTTATCACCCACCCCTGCTAATCGCTACTACAGGTTTAGGTCACAAGGTTTGCAACTGATCCGGCTGGTTATTTACCAGCGGGGGACAATTATTTCTTCAATAACTGTGCAATGGTTACACCAATATCAGCGGGGCTTTTTACCACTTTGATACCGCATTCTTCCATGATCTTCATCTTGGCTTCAGCGGTGTCTTCAGCGCCGCCAACGATAGCGCCTGCGTGGCCCATACGGCGGCCGGGAGGAGCTGTCTGACCGGCAATAAAACCAACTACCGGTTTTTTGGTGGGCTGATCTTTGTACCAGCGGGCTGCTTCAGCTTCCATGCCACCGCCAATTTCACCGATCATTACAACGGCCTCGGTTTCGGGGTCGTTCATGAACAGTTCCAGTGCTTCGCGGGTGGTGGTGCCAATGATGGGGTCTCCACCGATACCTACGGCAGTAGAAACGCCGAGGCCGGCTTTGGCCACCTGGTCGGAGGCTTCATAGGTCAGTGTACCGGATTTGGATACAATACCGATCTTGCCTTTTTTGAATACGAAGCCGGGCATGATGCCTACTTTGCATTCTTCAGCGGTGATAACACCGGGGCAGTTGGGTCCAATGAGGCGGGTAGAAGTACCCTGGAGGTAGTTCTTTGCCTTTACCATGTCTTGCACAGGGATACCTTCCGTGATGCAGATCACGAGGGCGATGCCGGCATCGGCTGCTTCCATGATAGCGTCACCAGCAAATGCCGGGGGGACGAAGATGATGGAAACATTCGCTCCGGTGGCTTTTACAGCATCGGCAACAGTATTGAATACGGGGCGGTCAAGATGGGATGTGCCACCTTTATTGGGCGTTACACCACCTACCACCTGGGTACCATACTCAATCATCTGAGTAGCATGGAAAGTTCCTTCCGTACCGGTAAAGCCCTGCACCAGGATTTTTGATTGCTTGTTAACTAAAATGCTCATAGAGAGAGATATTATGCTTTGTTAACTAAAATACGCACGAGAGAGCCATTAAAAGTCCGGCAAAAGTAAGGGAATACAGGCAAAAGAACTATGAACTATTTTAGTAGTTCATCCATATTCCGGTCATTGTCTATTTTGCCGGCTTGTTCCAGCATACGCATATCTTTTGCGTCTTTCAGGAACTCAGAGGCGAAAATAAACTCGTTCAGCAGCTCGTTCTTGCTGAAAATGATCTCTTTGTTGGTCCCTTCCCATTCTTTCACGCCTTTGTGCATGTAGATGATATGATCTCCGATCTCCATGACACTGTTCATGTCGTGCGTATTGACCACGGTGGTGATCTGGTATTCCGCAGTGATCTCTTTAATGAGCTTATCTATGACCAGGGAGGTCTGGGGGTCAAGCCCGGAGTTGGGCTCGTCGCAGAAAAGATATTTGGGGTTGAGCACGATGGCCCGGGCAATGCCCACCCTTTTTTTCATACCGCCGCTGAGCTCGGCGGGAAATTTTTTGTTAGCGTCCTTGAGGTTCACCCGGTCCAGCACTTCATTGACCCTTTTGAGTTTTTTGGCGTGGCTGTCCTTGGTGAACATATTGAGGGGGAACATGATATTCTGCTCTACGGTCTGGCTGTCAAACAGGGCGGAACCCTGGAACAGCATCCCGATCTGTTTCCGTATCTCCTTGCGGGAATCGGCGTTCATATTGATAAAATCCTGCCCGTTGTACAGGATCTCCCCGCTGTCAGGGACAAAAAGGCCTACCAGGCATTTCATGAATACGGTCTTCCCGCTGCCGCTGGCGCCAATGATCAGGTTGCATTTCCCTGCTTCCATCAACACGCTGACGCCGTTGAGCACGGTCTTATCGCCAAATCCTTTCTGAATGTTTTTTACTTCTATCATGGTTCCTGCTTAAAACGGGTCTTTTGTGTCCGGTTATTGCAGCAGCAAGGCTGCCAGGATATAATCCGCAAATAAGATGGCCACACAGCTCACCACTACGGATTTGGTGCTTGCCCGGCCGATCTCCAGTGCCCCGCCCTGTACGTGGTAGCCGTAAAAAGCCGGGATACTGGAGATCATAAAGGCAAATACATATGCTTTTACCAGTGCAAAGAACACGTTATATTCCTTAAAGTTCGACAGGAGACCCCTGTCAAACTGCTGGCTGCTGATAATTCCTGACATGGTGCCTGCCAGCCTGCCGCCCCAGATACCCAGGCCGGCGGAAATGATCACCAGCAGGGGGATCATGACCAGGGCGCCCAGTACCTTGGGCATTACCAGGTAGGCCTTGGTATTGATGCCCATGATCTCCAGCGCGTCAATCTGTTCGCTGACCCGCATATTCCCCAGTTCACTGGCAATCTTACTGCCTACCACGCCGGCCAGTACAATACAGACCAGGGTAGGGGCAAATTCCAGGATCACCGTATCCCGGACGATCTGGGCGATGGTTTCTTTGGGAATAACGGGGCTGGTGATCTGGTAAGCGGTCTGCAGGGCAGACACTGCCCCCATGAAAAAGGAGATGATGACCACAATGCCCAGGGAGCCGATCCCGATCTCGGAACATTGGTGCATTATTTCTTTCCAATACATCTTCCCGTTCTCCGGTTTGGAGAACATGCCTCTGATCAATAAGAGGTACCTGCCGAATTCAGTAAATAATGTCATTGTTCAATAAGCTCAGGTTCAATGTTCAATGAGGAAAACGCCCGGCAATAATAGGCATTATTTCTCTTTTTTGCTGCGTTTCCACCAGGGCGATTTTTTGACCGACTCCTGGTTATAATTATTGCATTTGATCTGAGCGTCTATAACCGCCACCAGCGTCATGTTGTAGATACTGCGCACCGTACTGCCCAGTTGCAGCACATGTACGGGTTTCTTCATGCCCAGCAGGATAGGGCCAACAGCATCCGCTCCACCTACTTCTTTCAGTAAATTATATGCCACGTTACCGGCTGCCAGGTTGGGGAATATCAGGGTATTGACCTCCTGGTCCACCAGCTCGCTGAAGGGATAGTTCTCCCGCAGCACGTCATTGCTGAAGGCCAGGCTGGCCTGCATTTCCCCGTCCACTACCAGGCCGGGTTCCCTTTCCTTTACAATATCCCGGGCCTGTGCCACCAGCCGGGCTTCCGCCGAGTTGCTGCTCCCGAAATTGGAATAGCTGAGCATGGCGATCCGGGGCGTGAGGTTAAAATTGCGGACCTCTTTGGCCACCAGCTGGGTAATATCCGCCAGTTCTTCGGCCGTGGGATTGAAATTGACCGTGGTATCCGCCAGGAAAAGCGGTCCCCGCTTGGTAAGCAGCAGGTACATACCGGCAATCTTTTTCACACCGGGTTCTGTACCTATGACCTGGATGGCCGGGCGGATGGTCTCAGGATAGTTCCGGGTCAGGCCGGAGATCATGGCATCCGCTTCGCCGGTTTCCACCATCATACAACCGAAATAGTTCCGGTCCTTCATCATCTTGGTGGCTTCGTATTTATTAACGCCCTTGCGCTGGCGTTTGCGGAAGAAGGCTTCGCCAAAGATCCGGCGGGTTTCTTCCAGCTCGTCCTGGCGCGGGTCAATAATGGGCAACTCGTCAATATCTATCTTATTGGCGGCGGCGATGTCCAGGATCTTTTTCTCATCACCCAGCAGGATGGGGTAGGCGATACCTTCATCATAGGCAATCTGGGCGGCTTTGAGGATGCGCTGGTTATCGGCTTCTGCAAATACGATCCGGCGTGGGTCGCGGCGGGCTTTGGCGCCCAGTACCCGCATGAGCTGGTTATCCAGTCCCAGTCTTTTATCGAGTTCAATGGAATAGGCTTCCCAGTTGTCGATAGTGATCTGGGCCACACCGCTTTCAATGGCGGCTTTGGCTACGGCCGGCGCTACTGTTGACAGCAGGCGGGGATCCAGCGGTTTGGGAATAATATATTCAGGGCCAAAGGAAATATTGTCCTGGTTATAGGCGGTGTTCACAATATCGGGCACGGGTTCCTGGGCCAATGCAGCGAGGGCGCGGACGGCGGCCAGCTTCATGGCTTCATTGATCTGCGTGGCGCGTACGTCCAGGGCGCCGCGGAAAATGAAGGGGAAGCCCAGCACGTTGTTCACCTGGTTGGGATAATCACTGCGACCGGTGGCCATGATGATATCCTTGCGGGCGCCGGTGGCCACTTCATACCCGATCTCGGGGTCCGGGTTGGCCATGGCAAACACGATGGGGTTCTTCGCCATGCTTTTGATCATGTCTTCATTCAGCACATTGCCTGCGCTGAGGCCAATGAACACATCGGCGCCCTTCATGGCCTCGGCCAGGGTAACGCCCACGCGGTCTGTGGTGGCAAACAGTTTTTTCTCCCCGTCCAGGTCGGTGCGTTCCTTGTGCAGCGCGCCTTTGCGGTCAAAGAGAATGAAGTTCTCAGGTCTGGCGCCCAGGGCCTGGTATAATTTGCAGCAGGTAATGGCTGCGGCGCCGGCGCCGTTGACCACAAACTGGGCTTTGTCGATTTTCTTTTTCTGGAGGTCCAGGGCATTGAGCAGGGCGGCGGCGCTGATGATGGCGGTGCCGTGCTGGTCATCGTGCATGACGGGGATCTTCATCTCCTCTTTGAGCTTGCGCTCAATATAAAAACATTCGGGCGCTTTGATATCTTCCAGGTTGATTCCCCCGAAAGTGGGTTCCAGCGCTTTTACGATCTGTACAAATTTTTCCGGGTCCTTCTCATTGATCTCGATGTCAAACACATCGATGTCGGCAAATATTTTGAACAGTACGCCCTTGCCCTCCATCACCGGCTTGCCGGCTTCGGGGCCAATATCGCCCAGGCCGAGAACGGCGGTGCCGTTGCTGATCACGGCTACCAGGTTGCCTTTGGCGGTGTACTGATAAACTTTTTCAGGATTGGCGGCTATTTCCTTGCAGGGTTCTGCTACGCCGGGGGAGTAGGCCAGGGATAGGTCTCGCTGGGTTTTGGCTTCTTTGGTAGGGACCACTTCAATTTTGCCGGGGCGGCCCTTAGCGTGGTATTCGAGGGCTTGCTCCCGAATGAGTTCGTTTTTCATATTGTTCTTTTAATCAGTCGGTTACCCTGTATACGAGGGTTTGTTAGGGAGAGGGAAATTGTGTGCAATGTACGGAAAGTTCGGTATCGATGCCAGCATGATCAAAAATGATGCGAACGTTCGTAAGGGGAAATATTTAGATGGCTGCTATTGTTTTATCCGATAAATGTATTTATGTTTGGGTGTACTAATGAAGTAGTACACTAAAACGCTTTTATGATACAGATCAACAACCTTCATTTCTCCTATCGAAAGAAGAAAGTCTTCAACGGGCTTTCCCTGCAGCTGCAGCCCGGCCATATCTATGGGCTGCTGGGCAAAAACGGAACGGGTAAATCAACCCTGCTGCGTTCCATGGCCGGTCTGCTGTTCCCCAACCAGGGTGATATCCGGGTGCTAAACTTTGAACCTGGTAAGCGACAGCCTGCTTTTTTACAGGATATCTTCCTGGTGCCGGAAGAGCTGCATGTAAGTCCTGTCAGCATCCCGCAGCTGCTCCGTTTCCAGGCGCCTTTTTATCCCCGCTTCAGCGAAGCGCAGTTCAACCGGTACATCCAGGAATTTGAGGTGCCGGTAGACCAGCCAGTAACAGATATGAGCTATGGACAAAAGAAAAAAGTGCTGATCAGTTTCGGACTGGCCTGCAATACAGCCGTTTTATTAATGGACGAACCAACCAACGGCCTGGATATCCTGAGCAAGGCGCAGTTCCGGCGGGTGATGGCGGGCGCACTGGACGAACAGAAATGCGTGGTCATCAGCACCCACCAGGTGAAAGACCTGGAGCAGCTGATTGACCGGGTCACCGTTATTGATGAAGGACAGATCCTGTTTGACCAGACCATGGAGGCCATCAGCCGGCGACTGCATTTCAGTATTGCTTTTAACCCGGAGGAAGTGCAGCAGGCGCTCTACAGTGAAGGCACGCTGCGCGGCCATGCTGTGGTGACCCGCAACCAGCAGGGCGAAGAAAGCAAACCCGATCTTGAATTATTATACAAAGCTATTGTGCTGAATGGCCCGGCCATTCGCTCGGCCTTCACCGCTTAACCCCCTCCCTTATGAACCAACTTTTCAACAGCCGTCGTTTTTTATTACTGACAGGCCTTCACTGGAACGAACACCGCAAACGCTACCTGGGCTGGCTGGCCGCCGTGGCCGGTTTATTAATGACCTATTTCCTGTTCGTCTTTTTCATGAATGATCGCAAGCCGCTGACCGAAGACTACCAGGCGCCCACTTATTTCGTGGTGCTGTTTATGTTAGGTGGCCTGTATGCCAGTACGCTCTTTGCTCCTTTAGGAGACAAATCAAAGGGCATTACCTGGCTGTTGCTGCCTGCCTCCCAGCTGGAAAAGCTGCTGGTATCCCTGTTCTACGGTATCCTGGTCTTTTATATCAGTTATACAGCTGTTTTTTACCTGGTGGATATTGCCGCCGTGAAGCTCACCAATTCCATGGTGCCTGAGCTGTCCCGCTATGATTATAACCTGAAGCAGTTTGTTACTGACCGGCAGCAGGCGGCCGTATCCAATATGTTCATTGAGCATTATAAAAAGAAATCGGAAGTGAATGTCTATTTCATTTTCCACATGGCCTTCCTCGCCATCCAGTCCATCTTTATTGCCGGATCTATCTGGTGCCGTCGTTTTGCTTTTGTCAAGACATTGCTGGCCGGACTGGCCTTCGGGGCGCTGTATATTTTCTTTTTTGCCAAGGTGCTGGACCCGCGTATGCCCAGGGGGCATTTTACAGACGACTTTATGGAGTACCGGTTTGAGTCCTTTCTGGAGAACGGCAAATATGTGGCCATGCCGGCCTGGCTCATAGTCTCCATTACAGTGCTGGCCAAATATGCGGTAGCGCCGCTGTGCTGGATACTGACCTATATCCGGTTGAAAGAAAAACAACTGTAGATCCAATTAAAATTGATTGTATGCAATTCCGAGAATCACAACCTATTTACTTACAGATAGCTGATTACGTGTGTGAAAAGATCCTGCTGAAAGAATGGGCGCCGGAGGCGCGTATCCCTTCCGTACGCGAGCTGGCGGTACAGCTGGAGGTAAATCCCAATACCGTGATGCGGACCTATGATTTTCTGCTGCAGCAGGAGATCGTTTTTAACCAGCGCGGCATCGGTTATTTCGTAGCGCCTGCTGCCGTTAAACAGGCCCTGGGCTATCGCAGGCAGGAGTTCCTGGAGCAGGAGCTGCCGCAGCTGTTCCGCACCATGTACCTGCTGGACATGGGACCGGACGAGCTGAAGACCCGCTATGAAAAATACACAAAACAACATTTCTCCTAACGCTTCAATAACAGATCATGAAGACCAGTCATAAATTTCTCACCGCCATTATCCTGGCCGCCATCCTGATCCCGACGGCCGTTGCGGCTATGGTGATCATTAAATACAGGAACGGGCAGCTGCAGTCCGGGGACCCCTTCAGCTTTTTCGATAATTATCCGCTGGGAACAGTGCGTTATGTGTTTGTCGATGGGCTGGGGAATTTAGAGCTGAGCGGGCTTGATTCCACCACCCGGATGATAGTTGACAAAGAGGAACGGGACAGTACTTTTCATTTCCGCCAAAGTGGCGACAGCCTTTTCCTCTGGGTTGATACCCTGCGGTTTGAAGACGGAGTGGAATGGTATTACGACAGGTTCCAGTCCAGAAGCCTGCGGCATGTGCAATTGTTCCTGTCTCCGGGAACCAGTATCAGTCTGAAAAATTGCAACAGCTGGCTGGAAGGCAGCAAGGACTCCCTCCAGGCCAGCTCTTTTGATATACAGCTCCGCTTAGCCGCCCTGACGTTAGGGGTAAACCGGAATGGCATGCCGTCCACTAAGCCTTATCTCGGCCGCGTGAACATCCAGGCCAAAAATTCCAACTTTCGCGGGGATGACCTTTTCACTTTCAGGAAGCTGAACCTGGTACTGGATCAAAGCGAGGTTAGTTACCTGCGCAACCACGCCGATACCCTGGAGGTAGATACCGATGCCGATTCCAATATTGAATGGAAGGGAGACCAGCTGAAAAAAGCGAAAGTATCTTTTCACTGATCCTTAAAACTGGTCCACGCTGGCGGCCAGCCAGGCCATCATGCCCATGCCAGTCTCAATGGCGCGTTCGTCGATGTTGAAAGTAGGTGTATGCACGCCGGAATTGATACCTTGTTCCTCGTTCATCACCCCCAGCCGGTAAAAGCACCCGGGGATCAGCTGCGTATAATACCCGAAGTCCTCAGCGCCCATCCGCATCTCGGTGGTCTCCACCTTGTCGGTACCCATATAGTCCTCCGCAAAGCGGCGGGCTACGGCGCTCAGGGCTTCGTGGTTATTGACAGTAGGATAGCCCACGTCAATATGCAGATCAATTTCTGCGCCCATCGCATGTACAAGGCCGGTAGCCTGCCGGCGGATCAGCTCATGGGCCTTGAACCGCCATTCTTCGTCCAGGGCCCGGAAAGTGCCCATCAGTTTTACTTCACTGGGAATGACGTTGGTGGTATGTCCGCCCTGTATGGAGCAGATGGATAATACAGAAGGTTGAAAAGGATTCCTGTTGCGGCTGATCAGCTGCTGCAGGCTCACGATCAGCTCAGAGGCAATCAGGATGGTATCAGCCGTCAGATGCGGTGCAGCGGCATGACCGCCCTTGCTGCGGATAGTGATATAGAGTTCGTCCGCACTGGCCATTACCTGGCCGCCCCGGAAGCTCAGCTTGCCGATCTCCAGCTGCGGATGCACATGCAGGCCAAAGATAGCCTGGGGTGCAGGGTTGGTCAGTACGCCTTCTTTAATGAGGAGGCTGGCGCCACCGGGATTGCGTTCTTCGCCAGGCTGAAAGATCAGCTTCACGGTACCTTCCCACTCGTTACGGGTAGCCATCAGGATCTTTGCGGCGCCCAGCAGGCAGGTGGTATGTACATCATGCCCGCAGGCATGCATCACACCGGGGTTGACAGATTTATAGGGAACATCATTTTCTTCTGTAATGGGCAGGGCGTCAATATCCGCCCGGAGGGCAATTATTTTTTTACCGGGATTGCGGCCTTCAATCAAGCCTACCACACCGGTTCCGGCCATTACTTTATAGGAAATACCCATTTCATCCAGCCGGGCCTGGATAAAGGCGGACGTTTCAAACTCCTGGTAACTGAGTTCTGGATGGGCGTGCAGGTGATGCCTGATGGCAATGAATTCGCTGGCATTAGCAGCGGCCAGCTGTTGGATCTGCTCTTTCAAGGTACTCATAGCCGTCAAAAATAGGCAGAAATGGCGTACCGGGAAATTCTGACCGGAAACCCTTGCCTGGCGCTTAATCCAGGGAGGAGGTCTTGTCGGGGCTTACTTCAATGGTGTCAGGAACAATATATACGCCGCCTGGGAAATGCTGTTTGATGGCGTCCAGGTATTCTTCCGCTTCCGCCCGTTCCCGGAAATTACCCACCTTCAGTTTATAAAAGGGCGCTTTGTATAATAAATAGGCTTTCAGTTCTGGGAAATTCTGGTATACCCGGGTCTTGGCGGCAAAGGCCTTGTTCCGGTCATTGGTATTCACCACCTGGATCCGGAATCCGGGTGCCGAGCGCCGCGCATTGCGCGTAGTGAACTCATTGATCTCGATCTGCTTTTTCACCAACAGGTCAATCCGCGGGTCTATATGCACCACCACCGTATTGGTATCGGTCTGGGCATTGAGGGATTGGGCGAAGCAGACGAGGAGAAACGCAAAAATTGCTTTCATGGAGCGATCGGTTTGGTGAAACAACAACAAATACAGCGCCAAGATAGGGTTTTGCCCTGGTTTTGTCCAGCCCCTGCCGGATCATTAACGGTGTTCTAATATCCGGCAGTTCCTTCCTGGCCCTTCATGATGGCCACACCGGAACTGGTACCCAGTCTGTCCGCGCCGGCATCAATCAGCTGCCGGGCAAATTCATAGCTGCGCACACCACCGGAGGCTTTTATCTTAATGGCAGACGGTAAATGGGCCCGCATCAGTTGCACCTGCTCCACAGATGCCCCTTTTTCAGCATAACCTGTAGAGGTTTTCAGGAAATCCACCTCCATTTTACTATACAGCTCACAGCATTTGATGATCTCTTCATTGCTCAGGATCCCGCTCTCGATGATCACCTTCAATGTCTTCTCATTCTTATGTATTGCTTCCTTAATATGTTTTACCTCGTTTTCCAGGTAGTTCCAGGCATTGCTCTTCAGGGCAATCAGGTTGATGACCAGGTCCAGCTCATCAGCACCGTCCTGCAACGCCTGCTGTACTTCAAAGACTTTGGCCTTTGCAATAGAGTACCCAAAGGGGAAACCTATAACTGTAGCCACTTTCACGTTGCTGTTGGTTAGGAATTTGCGCGACTGACGCACAAAAGGCGGGGGCACACAAACAGCAGCAAAATGGTATTGCTCCGCTTCGGCACAGAGCTTTTGGATCTCTTCTTCCGTAGTGGTTGGCTTCAGTAAGGTGTGGTCAATATACGAGGCAACGTTCATGGGTTGAAATTTACCGGTTAAGCACATTTTAACTGGCCGAAATTAGTTCATTTGAGTAAATTGGGTCTGTTCGTTCAATCTAAAATTAACTCGTATATGAGAAAATCTGGTTTTCGCCCGCCAGGAAAGTCCTGCTTCCTGTTGGGGCTCCTATGCACCTGTTATGTTACCCAGGCTCAAACAACCTTCCCTGTCAATGGTGTTGCCGATTCCAGGACCGGCACCTATGCTTTCACCAACGCTACCATCGTTAAAGATCCGCAGACTACCCTCACCAACGCCACGCTGGTGATCAGGGAAGGAAAGATCGTTTCGATAGGCACTAACACTTCACTGCGTAAAGATGCCGTAGTGATCGATTGCCAGGGGAAATACATTTACCCTTCCTTTATTGACGCCTACAGTGATTATGGCATCCCCGTTCTGCAACGGCCTGCAGGCGGCTTCAACTACTTCGCCCCTGCCCAGCTCACCAGCAACCAGAAAGGCGCTTTTGGCTGGAACCAGGCTATCCGCTCCGATGTGGAAGCAGCCAAACTGTTCACGGCAGATGAAACAAAGGCCAAGTCGCTCCGCGATCTCGGCTTCGGCACTGTTCTCACCCATCAGAAAGATGGTATTGCCCGCGGCACCGGCGCTGTAGTAACGCTGGCCGCAGAAAAAGAGAACCTGGTACTGCTGAAAGAAAAAGCCAGTACGCATTTCTCTTTCAGCAAAGGGACTTCCACCCAAAGCTATCCCGGTAGTATGATGGGGGTGATTGCCCTGCTCCGGCAAACCTATATTGACGCCCGCTGGTATAAGGGCAACCCGGCCAGAGAAGGCGTTAACCTCACGCTGAAAGCGCTCAATGACAACAGCGCTTTACCAGCTATCATGGAAGCTAATGATAAATGGAACGATCTCCGCGCCGACAGGATCGGTGATGAGTTCGGTATCCAGTACATTCTCAAGGGCGGCGGCAATGAATACCAGCGTATCCGCGAAATGCGGGATACCAAAGCTGCTTTTATCCTGCCACTGAATTTTCCGGCGCCCATGGATGTGGACGATCCTAATGAGACCCGCTTCACCGGGCTCGATGATCTCAAGCATTGGGAACTGGCGCCCACTAACCCCGCCGCTTTTGAAAAGGCGGGGATCGTTTTTGCCCTTACTACGGCCGACCTGGGCAACCTGACCGATTTCATGGCCAATCTCCGCAAAGCCATCCAGTATGGCCTTACAGAAACAAAAGCCCTGGAAGCACTGACCAGGACGCCCGCTGCAATGCTGGGCATTGCCGACCAGGCAGGCAGCCTGGATGCCGGTAAACTGGCTAATTTCATCATCACTTCCGGTCCGCTGTTTGCAGAAAAAACAGTGATCCTGCAGAACTGGGTACAGGGCGGAAGGTATATCGTGAAAGAAGGGGATTGGTTTGATGTGAAAGGCTCCTGGCAGCTCACTGCCGGCGCCCGGACCTTTACGCTGTTACTGAAAGAAGGCGGCGCCGCTTCCTTTATTGCCAAAGACACCCTTATCGGAAAATATTCCTTTGATGGCAAACTGGTGAAGCTGAGCTTTTCTGAAGGTCGTGGCCCCGCTACCCGGGAAACCACCCTCAGCGGTATGAGCACCGGCACCCAATGGAACGGCAGCGGCCGCGACAGCGCGGGCAGGGCCTTTACCTGGACGGCTAATTTTCAGTCGCCCCTGGCCAGCAAGCCCGACAGCATGCCTGCTAAAGCGGCACTGGATACCGGCAGGGTGATCTATCCCTTTCTCGCTTATGGTTCGTCCCAACCACTCACAGCAGAGACCATCCTTATCCGCAATGCTACCGTCTGGACCAGCGAGCTGGACGGGCAGCTGGAAGGGACCGATGTACTGGTCAAAGCCGGTAAGATTGCCGGCATCGGCAAAGGCCTCTCAGACGCCGGGGCCCGCGTAATAGACGGCACGGGTAAATTCCTGACAGCCGGTATCATTGACGAGCACTCGCATATTGCCGCAGCCAGCATCAATGAAGGCGCGCAAAGCGTGACCTCCGAAGTGCGGATAGCTGATAACCTCAACCCCGAGGATATCAATATCTACCGCCAGCTCAGCGGTGGCGTCACCACTTCGCATATTCTTCACGGTTCGGCCAATACCATCGGCGGACAGACCCAGCTGATCAAACTGCGCTGGGGCGCAAGTGATGAAGAGCTGAAATTCCAGGGTGCTGATCCCTTTATCAAATTCGCCCTGGGAGAGAACGTAAAGCGCTCCCGCGGTGAGAACAATAACCGTTTCCCCGATACCCGTATGGGCGTGGAGCAGGTGCTGACCGACGCATTCCAGCGTGCGGCCGATTACCAGGCCGCCCTGGCTAAAGCCGGCGCTGCGCCTGCCACTACTGCAAAAGGCAAAAAAGCGGTGGCTGCTGATCCTTACAGCACAGTGCGCCGCGACCTGGAACTGGACGCCCTGGTGGAGATCATGAACAAAAAACGTTTCATCACCTGTCACTCCTATGTACAGAGTGAGATCAACGCTACCATGAAAGTGGCTGAGCGCTTCGGTTTCCCTGTCAATACTTTCACACATATCCTGGAAGGGTATAAGGTGGCCGATAAGATGAAGGCTCATGGGGCCAACGCCTCTACTTTCAGCGACTGGTGGAACTATAAAATGGAAGTGGTGGATGCTATCCCCTACAATGCCTGGATCATGCAGCAGGTGGGGCTCAACGTGGCCATTAACTCGGATGATGCTGAGATGGCACGCCGCCTCAACCAGGAAGCAGCCAAGAGCATCAAATACGGTGGTATGAGTGAAGCTGAAGCCTGGAAGATGGTCACCATCAACCCGGCTAAAATGCTGCACGTGGATAGTAAAGTGGGCAGTATCAAAGTGGGCAAGGACGCCGACCTGGTACTCTGGAGCCATAATCCTCTCACCATTTATGCCGTAGCTGAAAAGACCATTGTAGATGGTATTGTCTATTTTGACCGTGACCGGGACCTGCAGCTGCGTGCTGAGCAGCAGGCGGAGAAAGCCCGGCTGGTCCAGAAGCTGGCTGCGCTGAAGAAAGCGCCTGGCGCCGGTGGCGCTGCGCCTGCCTTCCAGCGTGCCAGGCCCCGCTGGGAAGTGGTCAACACCTGTATGGATCATTATCATAGCCATGGTCTGCTGGCCATTGACAGCGATGAAACAGAATAACCCAATTCTAAAAATATTATACACGTATGAAAGCTTTGATTCCTTTACTGCTGGCTGTAGGCTGGGCTGGCGTCGTATCCGCACAGGAAACGGTGTATCCCGCCCCTGCACAGGAGCAGCCTTTCGCGCTGACCAATGCCACTATCCATGTGGGCAATGGCCAGGTGATTGAAAATGGTATGGTGGTAGTGTCCGGAGGCAAGATCACGGATGTGCGTCCTGCGGCCGCTATTGCTGATGTAAAACTGATTGACTGCAAAGGCAAGCATATCTATCCGGGCCTGATACTCAGTGGTTCCAACCTGGGCCTGGTGGAAGTGCCCAGCGTGCGCGCTACGGCCGATGAGGTGGAACTGGGGGAGCTGAATCCCAGCATCCGCTCGCTGGTGGCCTATAATACGGATTCCAAGGTGACCAATACATTACGGAACAATGGGATCCTGCTGGCCAATATCATTCCTGCGGGCGGTGTGCTGTCGGGCTCTTCTTCCGTGGTGCAGCTGGATGCCTGGAACTGGGAAGATGCGGCCTATGCGGCGGATAACGCCATTCATTTCCGCATGCCTTCGCTGATGGTGCGCAGGGGTGGGGGCGGTCGCGCCGCTTTCCTGGCCGCCCAGAGCAGCAGCGACCCGGTGAAAAAAGGGATGGAGCAGATAGAGAATGTCAAACTGTTCTTCCGCGAGGCCAAAGCCTATTTTGAAGAAGGCGCTCATGAGAATACCAACCTGAAATTTGAAGCGGTCCGTGGCCTGTTCAGCAAAAAGCAGAAGCTCTTTATCCATTGCAGCATTGTAAAAGAGATGTTGCTGGCCGTGGATTTTGTGAAAGAGTTTGGCTTTGACGTAGTGCTGGCAGGGGCAACAGATTGCTGGCAGATTGCCGATATCCTGAAGCAGTACAATATTGCCGTGGTGCTGGGGCAGCTGCATGATCTGCCTGCTATGGTGGATGATGATATTGACCAGCCTTTCAAAACGCCGGCCATGCTGCAAAAAGCAGGTGTACTTTTTGCCATCAATGATGACGATGGCAATACCCGGCAGCGGAACCTGCCCTTCAATGCCGGCACAGCGGCGGCTTACGGGCTGACCAAAGAGCAGGCTTTATCAGCTGTAACGCTTAACGCTGCGCGCATTTTGGGTATTGACGATAAGACCGGCTCCATTGAAAAAGGCAAGGATGCCAATATCCTGGTCAGTGAGGGGGATATCCTGGATATGTCCGGCAACCAGTTGCTGCATGCTTTTATCCAGGGAAGAGAGATCAAGCTGGATGATAAGCAGAAACAGTTGTATGAAAGGTATAAGTATAAGTACAAGTTGAAATAAGGGAAAATGCTAAACAGGATCGGCGCACCAATTGGTGCGCCGATCCTGTTTATATAAAAGATTCCAGCGTTGCATAGCATTTCCCTGGAAAATGTACTATTGCTAATTGCTTTTTCATGTTTTGTACAGATCAGCTATATTAGCGGAGCAATGCCAAATTTATTTATCATAGCAGGATGTAATGGCGCCGGTAAGACTACTGCCAGTTATACTATTCTTCCCGAAATTCTGCATTGCAAGGAATTTGTGAATGCGGATAGCATTGCTGCCGGGTTATCTCCTTTTAATCCGGAAAGCGTAGCTTTTGAGGCGGGCAGGATCATGCTTAAAAGAATTGATCAGTTGATGGAAGAAGGCGCGGATTTTGCGTTTGAGACTACGTTGGCTACGAGGAGTTATGTTGTTCTTATTCGAAGGGCCAAGGAAAAGGGATACAGGGTTACATTATTGTTTTTCTGGCTAAGTTCTCCAGAAATGGCGCTGGTCAGGGTGGAAAAAAGGGTAAAGTCAGGTGGGCACAATATTCCCGCTGACATTGTAAGGCGCAGATATTACCGGGGCATTGAAAATTTGGTCAAGTTATATCTTCCTGTTTGTGATAACTGCTTGGTTGTTAATAATGTGAAGGAGTATCCTGAAGCTATTGCAAAGGCTGAAATAGGCAAGGATACTGTCGTAATTAATACCGATATTTGGAAAACGATCCTAACGCAAAGTAATGTACATAAAAAATGATATAACCGATGACCCCGGTATGCCAGATCGAATTTTAGAAGGCATCAGGAAGGCTGTAAAAAAGCTTGTGGAGAAAAGTGCAGCTAATGGTGAGTCATTGGTGATAGGTGATAATGAAGGCAATTTTAAGGAAGTGGATGCAGAAGAGCTGCTTAAAAAAATGCAACAGCAATAATTACAAGGATAAACTGAATAAATAAAAATCCCGGCTGCTACCAGCCGGGATTTTTTATTTTATCCTTTACGGAAATCGCTTATACGGCGTCTTTTCCGTGACAGTTCTTGAACTTCTTGCCGCTGCCACAGGGACAGGGATCGTTGCGGCCGATCTTGGGACCTACTTTTACAGGTTCCTGTTTTACGCCGCTACCGGAAGGATCAAAATAATCGTTCTCGTTAGCTGCATAATCATCGCCACGGGCGTCCACTTCTTCCTTATTGGCGCGCATGCGGCTCATATCGGTCTTCTGCTCGCGGCCTTCGCGGATCTGTGCGGGGGCGCTGGGATTCTGCTCAATGGGAATGCTGGCATGGCTGAGGAAGCCGATGATATCTTTGTTCACCTCGCTGTCCATCCGCTTGAACAGATCAAAGGCAGTGATCTTATAGATCACCAGCGGGTCTTTCTGTTCCAGGTAGGCGGTCTGTACGCTTTGCTTCAGGTCGTCCATAGAACGGAGATGTTCTTTCCAGGCATCATCAATGATGGCCAGGGTGATCTGCCTTTCCAGGGCGTTGCTGAGCTCGCGACCTTCTGTGCTGACGGTGCGGTCCAGGTTGGCCAGCACCTGCAGGCCTTTCTTGCCGTCGGTGAAGGGAACTACTACATTCTCAATATGGTTGCCCTGTGTTTCGCGGATATTGCGGAATACGGGAACAGCTTGTGTCTGCAGGTCGCCGATCTTGCGCTGGTAGCGGGTAGTGGCTTCCTGGTAGAGTTTTTCGGAGAGGTCGTTCGCATTGCCTTTGTCGAACTCTTCAGCAGTGATGGCGCTGTCGATACCGAAGTTGAGGATAGCGCCCATTTTGAAGCCTTCGTAATCGCGTTGCTCCAGGAAAGAGTTTACCAGTCCTTCGGCTACAATGTAAAAGGCGTTATCAAGATCCAGGGCCAGGCGATCACCAAACAGGGCGTGGTTCCGTTTTTTGTAGATCACGTTCCGCTGTTTGTTCATCACGTCGTCATATTCCAACAGTCGTTTCCGGATGCCGAAGTTATTTTCTTCTACTTTCTTCTGGGCTCTTTCAATGCTGCGGGTCACCATGCTGTGCTGGATCACTTCGCCTTCTTTATAACCGAAGCGGTCCATGATGCTGGCGATCCTTTCGCTGCCGAAGAGGCGCATCAGTTCATCTTCCAGGGATACATAGAACTGGGTAGTGCCGGGGTCGCCCTGACGACCGGCGCGGCCACGGAGCTGACGGTCTACCCGGCGGGACTCGTGGCGTTCTGTACCGATAATAGCCAGACCGCCGGCTTCTTTAACACCGGTTCCCAGCTTGATATCCGTACCCCGGCCGGCCATGTTGGTGGCAATGGTCACGGCGCCTGCCAGACCGGCTTCCGCTACCACCTGGGCTTCACGGGCGTGCTGTTTGGCGTTGAGTACGTTGTGCGGGATCTTTTTACCGCTGAGCATTTTACTGAGCAGCTCACTCACTTCCACGGAAGTGGTGCCTACCAGTACCGGGCGACCGGCATTGCGCAGCTGTTCAATCTCGTCAATAACGGCTTTATACTTCTCGCGTTTAGTTTTATATACCAGGTCCTCTTGGTCTTTACGGATAGCTTTAACGTTGGTGGGGATGGTCACCACATCCAGTTTGTAGATATCCCAGAACTCACCGGCTTCGGTGATAGCGGTACCGGTCATACCGGCCAGCTTATGGTACATCCTGAAATAGTTCTGGAGGGTGATGGTGGCGTAGGTCTGGGTGGCGGCTTCGATCTTCACATCTTCTTTCGCTTCAATGGCCTGGTGCAGACCGTCGCTATAGCGGCGTCCATCCAGGATACGACCTGTCTGCTCATCCACGATCTTCACCTGGCCGTCCATGACCACGTATTCCACGTCCTTATCGAACAGGGTATAGGCTTTCAGCAACTGCTGAACGGTATGGATGCGGTCGGCTTTGATGGTATAATCGTTGAGGACAGCTTCTTTCTGCTGGAGTTTTACTTCGGGGTCCAGTTCGCTGCGGTCAATTTCCGCCAGTGTGATGCCGATATCGGGCAGTACAAAGAATTCAGGGTCTTCCCCGGAGCGGGTGATGGCCTGGATGCCTTTATCGGTGAGGTCAACCTGGTTGTTCTTTTCGTCAATATGGAAAAACAGTTCCTGGTCAACGGTGGGCATTTGCTTTTGCTGGTCGGCCAGGTAGTAGTTCTCAGATTTCTGCAGTTTAACGCGGATGCCGGGTTCACTGAGGAACTTGATCAGCGCGCTGTTCTTGGGCAGACCGCGGTAAGCACGCATCAGCGCCAGGCCACCGGTCTTGGGATCATCCTCGCCTTCGCCAAATAACTTTTTGGCTTCGTTGAGGTATTTATTGGTCACTTTTTTCTGTTCTTCCACCAGGAACTGTACCCGGTTCTTCAGGAGATGGTATTGTTGTTCATCGCCTTTGGGAACGGGGCCGGAGATGATAAGCGGGGTACGGGCGTCATCCACCAGTACGCTATCCACCTCATCCACCATGGCGAAATGGTGTTTACGCTGCACCATTTCTTCCGGGGTATGGACCATGTTATCGCGGAGGTAATCGAAACCAAATTCATTATTGGTGCCGTAGGTGATATCGGCCTGGTAGGCTTTTCTCCTGTCGGCGCTGTTGGGCTGGTGTTTATCGATACAGTCTACGACCAGACCGAGCCATTCAAAGAGGGGGCCGTTCCATTCGGAGTCCCGTTTGGCGAGGTAGTCGTTCACCGTTACGATGTGAACGCCGTGACCGGCCAGTGCGTTGAGGTAGGCGGGGAGGGTAGACACCAGGGTCTTACCTTCACCGGTGGCCATTTCGGAGATCTTACCGGTGTGGAGAACGGAGCCGCCGATCAGCTGAACGTCATAGTGTACCATGTTCCAGGTAACCACGTTACCGCCGGCCGTCCAGGAATTGGTATAGGATACCTGATCGCCATTGATGGTCACATGGGCTCTTTTCACGCTGAGGTCGCGGTCGTGCTGGGTAGCGGTAGCGGTCACCACTTCATTTTCCTTGAAGCGGCGGGCTGTTTCCTTGACTACGGCGAAGGCTTCGGGCAGTATTTCCTTCAGGATCTCTTCCAGCTGTTTGTCGCGGTCCTTAGCCAGTTTGTCCACTTCCTGGTAGATAGCGTCCTTGCCGGTGATATCACTGAAAGGCAGCGCTTCGGCTTCCTTGTTAAGGGAGCTGATCTGGTCGTCAATAGCCTGCAGATGTTCCTGGATACGTTGTCTGAATTCGTTGGTCTTGCCTCTCAACGCGTCGTTGGAAAGGGACTGGTAAGTGGCAAAGTGCTGGTTGATCTTCTCCACGATGGGTAGAACGGACTTAATGTCCTTTTCAGACTTGCTGCCTCCAAAGATTTTCGAAATAAAGCCTAACATGATATTCCGGATTGTTTAGAATGTTTACCAATTAAAAAACGGTCTGCCTGACGCTACAGCCGCTGCGCACGGGTTCTTCTGGGCAACAAAAAACGGCGTTGGTGCTGGCAAAACCGGATTATACAGTCAAAAAGAATGCTATCTATGATAACGAGCCAATTTGACAGGATGCCAAAGGTACAAAAAAGAGGTGGGATCAGCGCTATTTCAGGCCGGGTGCTGCTGGTTCATCCTCAGGTTGTTAGGTGTTTTTGCGTAGAAGCGTAAAATTTGCGGCCGGTTGGCAGGCCAGGATGACGGGAAATAGCCCGGATTTAATTGGGCAATGATTGAATAATGCACAAAATTTATTGAATTTAAACAGGGATTTGGGATAGATTGGTAAAATTCTTAGTATATTAGCGCTAAATTTATTAGCCTATGTCTCTCGCCGGTAAAAATCTCAAATACCTGCGCAAGCTGCGCGGATGGACCCAGGAGGAATTTGCTGCCAAACTGGGCATCAAAAGATCCCTGCTGGGCGCCTATGAGGAAGAAAGGGCAGAACCCCGTATTGATGTGCTGGAAATCATCAGCGAACTGTACAAACTTTCCCTGGATGAACTGCTGCTTAAAGACCTGGGCGATACCCGGGGCAATTACCTGGCCAAACGCCGTGCGCAGAAACTGGCATCCGGCACCAATGAGATCCAGTTTGTCCCGGTAAAAGCGGCAGCCGGTTACCTGGCTGGGTATGCCGATCCGGAATTCATTGATGAACTGAACACCTTTACCTTACCGATGCTGGCTCCCGGCCATTACCGTGCGTTTGAGATTGTAGGGGATTCCATGCTGCCTACCCCCAGCGGTTCTGTCATAGTGGGCGAGCGGGTGGAAGATGTAGAGGATCTGAAGACCAACAATACCTATATTGTGATCTCCCGGAATGAAGGGATCGTTTATAAAAGGGTGATGAGAAGCAATCGCGCTAAAAACAAATACACCCTTATCAGCGATAACCCGGTCTATCAGCCTTATAATATCAACGCTGAAGATGTGATTGAATTGTGGAAGGCGACATTGATCATGAGTAAGACCAATGTACAACCGAGATGGGATGTGAACCAGCTGGCAAGCCTGGTAAGCAACCTGCAGGAACAGGTGTCCACATTGAAGAAAAAGATCAACTGATATCCGCTCAAATCGTCTCCTGACTGACATTTCAGGGCTTACTGCTGTACCACCTGAAGGAAATATACAAATATTGGTGACTGTTATTATTTCCGAAAAATAAATTCGGTTATTTTTGTATCTTCCAACGAGATGGGTAGAGCACTAACTGCAATAATAATTCTTTGTTGTGCGGGCATATCGGCTAATGCCCAGTTGAAGTCCACATTTGCAGCAAAAAGAACCGGTGTAGTGCGTATTGATGGCAATCTGGATGAAGCTGACTGGCAACTGGCCCCTGTGGCCACTGATTTTATTACCTATAGCCCCGTTTTTGGCCAACCTGCCGGGTCCCGGACAGAAGTACGGATCCTGTATGACAATACCGCTATATATATAGGTGCTTACCTTTATGACAATCCTGCACAGGTACGCCGGCAGTTCACCGCCCGTGACAGTGAACAGAATGCCGACGTAGATTTTTTCTCCGTTTTTCTTGATACCTACCAGGACCGGCAGAACGCCTTTCAGTTCCTGGTCACCGCCCGAAACGTGCAAAGTGACGCCCGGGTATCGCCAACCGTTACGCCCGCCGCCGGTGTCTATGGTGATCTTACCTGGGATGCGGTATGGGACAGTAAAGTGGGCTTTCGGGATGATGGCTGGGTAGTGGAGATCAAGATCCCCTATTTTGCCATCCGCTTTGCCCACCTGCAGCAACAGCAATGGGGTATCCAGTTCCTGCGCTTTAACAGGCGACAGAATGAAACCAGCTGCTGGAATCCCATCAACCCCACCATCGGAGGACTGGTGAACCAGTTTGGCAACCTGGGCGGACTGGCAGATATTGAGCCACCCCTGCGCCTGAGCTTTTCTCCTTATGTCAGTGGCGGCTACCGGGAAACACCACTTATTGACGAGCAGGACAGTTATGAAACCCTGCGCAGCGGTGGGATGGACGTGAAATACGGTATCAGCGAAAGCTTTACCCTGGACGCTACGCTTATCCCGGATTTTGGCCAGGTGATCTCCGACAATGTGGTCAATAATATCACCCCTTACGAGATCCAGTTCCGGGAGAACCGCCCCTTCTTTACCGAAGGCACGGAGCTATTCAATAAGGCCGGGATCTTTTATTCCCGGAGGATCGGCAAAACGCCGGAGCAGTACCATACTATCCAGAGCCAGTTCCGGAGCGGGACTGATTGGGAAGTGATCAGCAATCCTTCCGTGACGCGCCTGTACAATGCGGTGAAGTTTTCCGGCAGGACCCGGAATAACCTTGGCATCGGGGTTTTCAACGCTATCACCGCCCCGGCCAGGGCCAGGGTACGCCGGCGTTCTACAGGCAAAGACTCTACTATTATTTCGGAACCCCTGTCCAATTACAATATACTGGTCCTGGATCAGGCCCTGAAGAACCGTTCCTATATAACGTTCACCAACACCAATGTTCTCCGCAGCGGACGGGAACGGGATGCCAATGTGGCTGCGCTGGATATTGCGCTCTACGATCAAAAGAATATGTACGGTCTGCTCCTGCAACCCCGGTTCAGCAGCATCCGTGATACCAGCGCTGATTACAATGGTTTTGCCAATCTGCTGAAGCTGGGTAAGGTGAGCGGTAAACTGCAGTTCAATGTCAGCAATGAACTGCAATCGGCCAAGTATGATCCCAACGACCTGGGCTACCTGGCGGTGCCCAATAAGTTTGTGAACCGCGGAGAGATCTCCTACAATATTTTTGAAGCCTCCCCCTCTTTCCTGAACCAGCGCTATGGCCTGTCGGCCGAACAGAGTTACCTGTTTGAACCTTTTTCTTACCAGAAGACCAAGTTTGAAGGTTTTGCGCAGTGGATGTTCCACAATTTCTGGGAGCTGAAACTAAGCACTGATATCGCTCCATTGTGGTACAATGATTATTTTGAATTGCAGACGCCGGAAGACCTGCTGGCCTCTCCGCGGCAGCGGGTGAAAAAGATCCCCTACTACTCTGTGATGGCTGCAGGCAGCACGGACAGCCGGAAGAGGTTGCTGCTGAACTGGTCGGCCAGCTTCGCCGAAACGCCCATGCCCAATGACCCCTACTATAGTTTTGATATCTCTCTCCGCTATCGTTTCAGTGACCGGTTCAATGTGACGGCCTATTTCTTCAGGCAATATGATAACGGCCAGTTCGGGTATGCGTTCATCAATGATGAAAGTACCGGTGCGCCTATCCTGGCCCGCCGTAAATACACGGATGTAACGGCTGTGCTGAGTGGGATCTATAATTTCACGCCAAGGATGAACATCAGTTTCCGGGCGCGTCATTTCTGGAACCGGATGCATAATACCAATTTCTATAATGTAAAGCCGGATGGGTACTGGATAGAGCGTCTCAACCAGGTGCGCGCCAGTCACAACATCAATTACAATGCCTTCAACCTCGATGTCTTTTATACCTGGGATTTTCGTCTCGGCAGCCGCCTGGTCATTGGCTGGAAGAACTGGCTGGGTACCGATTATGAATATGCGATCCCCGGCTCCGATTACAAAGGCTATACCAGCAATATGCGCCAGATGCTGGGCACCCCGCATGGCAATGAACTCACGGTGAGGTTTATTTACTTCCTGAATTATCAGTAATGTTATTGATTCTGTTTTGATAACTGCTGGTCCCAGCCGATACGGCATAAAAGTTTATCGGGTTATCTGATAAATATTTTTATCTTTATTACTAACAGTAACCAATATGCCAAAAAGTTCATCTTTGCCGGTTATCCGGGAAGAGACCATTATAAACAGGATTTTTATTGTGCGGGGTCAGAAGATAATGATCGACCGGGATCTTGCGGAAATGTACGGAGTGGAGACCCGGACGCTTAAACAGGCTGTTCGTCGGAACCTGAACCGTTTCCCGGAAGACTTTATGTTTGAAATGACAGGAACTGAGTTCGAAAATTGGAGATCACAAATTGTGATCTCCAAACAAGATAGGAAAGGGTTGCGCTACGCGCCTTTTTGCTTTACCGAACAGGGAGTAACTATGTTATCCTGCATCCTGAACAGTGAAAAGGCAATAGCAGTTAACATACAGATTGTCAGGGTGTTCAGCCGCATGCGGGAGATGTTGCTAACGCATAAGGATATCTTTGTAAAGCTGGAGCAGATAGAGAAAAAGCTGCTGCAGCATGATCACCAGATACAAAAGCATGGGGAAGATATCCAGGCCGTTTTTGAGGCAATAAAGGCGCTTTTAGCTCCTCCTGCTGAAACCCGCTCCCGTATTGGGTTTCGGCGAAGCGAAGAGCTGGAGTGAAACCGGCTTTCCAGCCTGAATCAGGTGATATTCCCAAAATTGGAGATCACAATTTGTGACCTCCAATTTTTTTAACAGTATTCTCGGCCTGATAGGGGGTGTTAAAAAAGGATAGCTGTCTTCCTGTTTTTTGGTTTGCCCCATTTATATTGGTGGGTCCAGTAGGCCAGTTTCATGGTGATGATGCCGAGACCAGCGCCGGCCAGCACATCACTGATATAATGCCGGTTATTGGCCATACGAAGGGCGCCCACTGTAGACGCTATTCCATAGGCGGCATAAGGCATCCAGGGATAGCGGCCCTTGTATTCCTCGCTGAGGAAGGTGGCGGCGGCAAATGCCTGGGCGGTATGGCCGGAAGGAAATGAATTAAACGTGCTGTTGTCCGGCCTGAGCTGGTGCGTAGCCGTTTTCAGGAGACCGGTGGCGCCGGCCACCAGCAGTTCTCCTTTGGCAAGGATAACGGTCCGGTTCAGCAGGTCCGTTTTAGACCGGACGCCCAGGGCATCCAACCCATAGGCGATCACGATGGGCGAATACTGCAGGTAGTCGTCCATTCTGGTATGAAAATTCCCGAAGTGCTCATTGCGTTCTTCAGCCAGTTCCTTTTTAAAGGATTCAGCTCCATTGCCATTGGCAAGGATACCGGCCAGGATCAGGGAACCGGGAATATAGAGCGAATGATGGAACCGGTCGTAGCTGCGGGGCAGGGGCAGACTATCCGGCTGTTGGGAATAGGCCTGGTTAAACAGGCAAAGGAACAGGGTGAGGGAGCATAATATCCGGGACATGAGCAACTGATTATACTGCATAATAGCGCCCAAATTGGAAGAAAGGTTGAATCAGTACTGCAGGGTGAACTGGTGCCGGCCCTGAATAAAATGGTAGTGGATAGACCAGCCGTACCGGTCAGCGATCTGTTTTACCAGCGCCAATCCCAGCCCGGTGCCGGGCGTTTGATCGGTAGCCGTGGCAAACCGCTTGAACAGCCGCCCGGGGTCCAGGGCTGTAGTCCCGGGGTTGCTGATGATCAGGTTGCCGGGAGTAAGTTCAACATGGATACTGCCATTGGCAGGACTATGGCGGATGGTATTGGTGAGCAGGTTGTTGAGCAACAGCTCCACCAGGATCTTATTGCCCTGCACGGTCAGGTCAGGCGCCAGGCTGGTTTGTATACTGAGCTGTTTGCTATCCGAAAAAGGCTGCAGCTGCTCTATACAGTGAGCAAGCAGGCCGGAAAGAATAATGGACTCTTTGTCCATGAACTGGCTGTTACCGATACGGGTCAGCAGGAGCAGGTTCTTGTTGACGCGGTTCACCCGGGAAAGCGCTTGCTGTGCTTCTTCTATGAGCTGGTATTGCCGGGTATTGAGGGACAGGTCCTGCTGCAGCAGCTCCAGTTTGGATTGGACAATAGCCAGTGGGGTCTGCAACTCGTGCGAGGCATTGTCAGCAAATTCCTTCTGCTGGTCGTAGGCGGCAATATTGCCGGCTATGAGCTTTTCCAGGCTCTGGTTCAGATCGGCAAACTCTTCAATATTGGTGGGAGGGAAAGACACTGCCCGCTGGCGGTCCAGGTCAAATTTCCGGAACTGTTCCAGGCTCTGGTAAAAGGGTTGCCATAATTTCCGGGAGATCCTGCGGTTGAGCAGGATAAAACCGGCCAGCAGGGCGGCAAAGAACAATACGGTCAGCAGGGTGACGGCGCCGATGATCAGGAATTTGTCTTCCCGGCCAGCTTCAGGGGTAAGCACAATATTGTGTTCGTCCATTTCATATTGCCAGAGCAGGCTGATAGCAACATAATACACGGGGATGCTGCAGGCCAGCACAAAAGCGGCATACCCGACGAATTTTTGCATGGACCAGTTCAGTAGTTTCTTCATACGTCCCATTTATAGCCGCTGCCGTAAAGTGTTTTCAGGTAATTGCCGTAACCGGCTTCCGTGAGCTTTTTCTTGAGGTTCTTGATATGCGCATATACAAAATCGTAATTGTCGAACATATCGGCCATTTCGCCCGAAAGGTGTTCGGCCAGGGCGCTTTTGGAGACCACGCGGTTCTTATTGCTGATGAAGAACAGGAGCAGGTCAAATTCTTTGCGGGTGAGGATCACTTCCTGGTCGTTTACTGTGAGGGTCCTGGACAGGAGGTCGATGCTTAGCTCATGCTGGCGGATGGTATTGGTATTGCCAAAATGCTTGCGCCGGATAACGGAGTAGATGCGGGCGGCCAGTTCCGGCAGGTGGAAGGGCTTGGCCAGGTAATCGTCTGCACCCAGGTGCAGGCCTTTGATCTTATCGTCTACAGAATTGCGGGCAGAAATGATGATAACGCCTTCCTGCTTGTTATTGGCCTTGATCTCCTCCAGCAGCCTGATCCCGTCGCCGCCGGGCAGCATCAGGTCCAGCAGGATGCAGTCATAGTCATAACCGAAGATCTTATCGATGGCTTCGGGAAAGCTGGCGGCAAATTCACAGCGGTAATTCTCCCCGGAAAGGTAGGCGCCGATGCTGTCGGCCAGTTCTTTTTCATCTTCAATTACCAGTACTTTCATTGGCAAATGTATTGGTCAAATCTGAAAACAATCTGAATAATGGCTTACTGCAGCTGCATCACCGCATTGTTCACGATGGCAAATACGTTCTCGCCGGCGGTGGGCCTGATCATGGCCAGGCCGGTGAACTCGCTGAATGCGGGCAGCACGCAGAAGCGTTCTGTGAAATAGAAACAGGGAAAGCTCAGGGATTGTTTGCCCTGACCATTGATACGGATGCCGGGATGCAGGTGACCGGAAAAATAATAATGCTCACTGGTAGCCGTAATATTACCGGGTGTAAGATCATGGGTGAACCCGAACAGATCCCGGAGGGAAAGGGTTTCAGCAGATACGCTGATATTGGTTTCCTGGTACCATCTTTCGTGCAGGATATCATGGTTGCCTTTGATGAGGCGGATATCGAGATCGGGCAGGTCCAGGCGCCATTTGCGGAACAGTTCCAGCTCTTTGTTCTGGTGGCTGTGGAAGAGATCGCCGACTACAATGAGCTGTTTGGGCTGGAAATATTGCAGCTGTCCTACCAGCCGCTGCAGGTCGTTCTTATAAACGCCCTGGGGTACGGGGATGCCCCATTTCCGGAAATGACCTGTCTTACCGAAGTGCAGGTCGGATACGATCAGCGCTTTTTCTTCTTCCCAGAAAATGGTACGGTGTGAAGATAGCCAGAGTTGCTGGCCGCGCAGCCTGTATGAAATGGGGGCTTGCATGTTTGCGGGAACGAAATTACTAAAAAAGTTGGGACTCTGTTAGTTTTTACACCCTCACTTACCATGGTACGGATTTACTGCTCCGGTTCTGGGTTACCGTCGCTCGCCTCCGGCGAGTGACAATTATTCCTTCGCCTCCGGCGATCTGACATTCACCAGAGGGGGAGGCCCACATAACAGACCGGGAAAAATATCAACTAAAACCGTTGTAAAAAGCTTCCTTTATTCAGTTACAACCTTCCTGATCTTTATAACTTGCAGGAAACGTGTATGTATGTCCGAAAAAAGAAAAGCCAATTTTGATGGCTTATTTTTCGTAACACTCACTGTTGTTGGTTGGATTGACGTATTCAGCAGGCGGGATTACGCAGAAATAGTAATTAAAAATATAGCCTTTTGCCAGCGCGTAAAAGGACTGGAATTATACGCCTATGTGCTGATGACTAATCACCTGCATATGATAGCTGCTGACAACAACGGTCAACTCAATAAGCTATTAAAGGATTTTAAGAGCTTTACAGCTAAAGAATTGATCGCGGCTATCCAGGGTAATAATCGTGAAAGCCGGAAAGACTGGCTGCTCCATCTCTTCCGTTTCCATGCAAGGTTTGACCGGAGAAAAGAGCAATTTTGCTTTTGGCAATCAACCAATCATGCATCATTTATTCGTGATGTGAATATGTTAAGGCAAAAAGTTGACTATGTTCATCAGAACCCTGTGCGGGCGGGATATGTGCTGGAACCGGAACATTGGCATTTTAGTAGCGCTTGTGAAAGATCTCCGATAACTGTGCTGGAATTGTGAAGAGGTTCGCCGGAGGCGAAGGAATAATTGTCACTCGCCGGAGGCGAGCGACGGTAACCCGCTGTGGAGGCGAGCGACGGTAACCTGTTGTGGAGGCGAGTGAAGGTAACCTGTTGTGAAGGTGAGGAACTGTTACTTGTTGCGGAGAGAAGCGACTGGTAACGCACGAAGTTCTATTTCCCCAGCTGTGCCTGCATCCGCTTCACCCGGTCCTCCAGTTTTTCAGAGGTCAGGTTCTCCCGCATGCTGTCTACTTTGATGGGGAAACAGAATGGGGTGAGCCGTTCCGGTATGGTGATCACGATCCTCGACTGCTGGATCCGCTCCAGCATATTGCGTAACCGCACTTCCTCCATCTCCCGGTCCAATACCTCCTGGAAGGCTTGCCGAAGTAACAAATTACCCGGATCATATTCCGCAAATACATTGAACAGGAGGCCGGCGGATGCCTGCAGGTGACGCGCCTTTTTCTGCTCGCCGGGGAAGCCCTGGAAGATCAACCCGCCAATGACCGCAATATCCCGGAACTTACGCCGCGCCATCTCGGCGGCATTGACACTGCGCTGGATATCCTGCAGCAGGTTCTCCGGGCTGAACAATTCATAGACATTGGTGTCGTCTACCGGTATGGGCTGATCGCTCAGCAGCTCAAACCCATAATCGTTCATAGCAAAGGAAAAAGTGATACTTGTGATCCTGCTGATGCGGTAGGCCAGGATAGCAGCCATGGCTTCATGGACCAGTCGCCCTTCAAAGGGAAAGACAAATAGGTGGAAGCCGTCCCTGGTCTCAATATGTTCTATCAGTAGCTCATTGGCCCTGGGCACATGGGATAGCTGCTCCTGCAGCAGGAACAAAGGTTGCAGCACCTGCAGCTCGATATCGGATTGCCTGTTCACGGCATGCGCTTCATCGAATTTTTCCCGTAATTTTTTACCCAGGTTGGCCGACAGCGGCATGCGGCCGCCATTCCAGCTGGGCACCATGGATTTGGTAGCGTTCGATTTCCGCACCAGTACGGTCATGTCTTTGATCATCACCAGTTCCAGGTTCCTGCCGGATAGGGTGAACACATCGCCGGGCTCCAGCCGGGAGATAAAATATTCTTCAATGACGCCGATGAATCCGCCCGACAGGAATTTGACCTTCAGCATGGACTCACTGACAATTGTGCCAATATGCAGCCGGTGCCGCATGGCTATCTTCCGGCTGGTGATGCGGAACAGCCCGTCAATCACTTCTACTTTTTTGTATTCATCATACTGGGCCAGGGCCGTGCCACCGGTAGTAATGAAGGCGAGGATCTCCTGCCAGTCCTGGTCCGTGATATCGCGGTAGCAATACGTCTGCCGTACTTCTTCCAGCAGTTCTGCGGGGCGGAACCCTTCGGAGATGGCCAGGGTGCAGAGGTACTGGATCAGCACATCATAACAGAGCAGGAGCGGATCACGGCGCTCAATAAAATTTTCTTCGATGGCATTTTTCAGGGCGGCCGCTTCCACCAGTTCCAGGGAATGTGTGGGGAGGAAAAAGATACGGCTCACTTCGCCCGGCCGGTGGCCACTGCGTCCTGCGCGTTGCAGGAAGCGGGCTACTCCTTTGGGCGAACCAACCTGGATAACGGTTTCCACCGGCCGGAAGTCCACGCCAAGGTCCAGGCTGGCCGTGCAGACCACGGCTTTGAGCTTGCCTGCATGCAGGGAATCTTCTACCCAGAATCGCAGTTCCTGTTCAATACTGCCATGGTGCAGGGCAATGGCGCCTGCCAGTTCCGGGGCAATATTGAGCAGGGTCTGGTACCAGGTCTCGCTCATGCCCCGGGTATTGATGAAGATGAGGGTGGTTTTGCTGGCTTCTATAATGGGCAGCACTTTATGCGCCAGGCGGATGCCGAGGTGACCGGCCCAGGGATATTTTTCTATCTCATCCGGCAGAATGGATTCAATGGCCACTTCTTTGCGGAGGTCGGCACGGACTGTTTCACCAGTCCCGCCGCCAAAAGCCTGCAATGAGGCCAGCAGCACTCCCTGTGCTTCTTCCATATTGCCGATGGTAGCGGAGATACCCCATAGCTGGCAGCGCTGCTGGTACAGGTTATACTGGAGGTGTACGATGCGGGAGATGGCCAGCTCTACCTGGATGCCGCGTTTGCTGCCCATCAGTTCATGCCATTCGTCGGCCGCAATAAGTTTGAGCTGTTTGAACACCTCAGGATAACCTTTCTGGGCCAGCAGCAGGTGCAGGCTTTCCGGCGTGATGATCAGTACTTCCGGCATCTGTCTTTTCTGCCGCTGTCTTTCGGCAGGATCCGTATCGCCGTTGCGGATGCCCACTTTCCAGGGCATGCCCAGTTCTGTGATCACTTCTTCCATGGCTCGTCCCACATCTTTTGCTAAGGCACGCAAAGGAGAGATCCAGATCAGCTGTAGACCATTCTTTGTTTTAGTGGCATAATTATCCGGGTGCTGGTTGATGAACTGGATCAGTGAGCCGAGGAAAACGGAGAAGGTCTTACCAAAACCAGTAGGTGCATTCACGAGGCCGCTTTTGCCATCAATGATATGCTGCCAGGTCTGTTCCTGGAAGGGAAAGGGCCGGAATTGTTTGCGTTCAAGCCATTCCTGTATGACACGGTATCCTATGGTGGAGTGAAGCTGCAAGCGTTTTTTTCCAATGGGCAAAGTTAGGGAGGGGCGGATCATTTGCCATAGATTTCCAGCATCTTTTGCAGGTCTTCCAGGGTATTGATATCCCCGGGCTTTTTATCCTTGCGCCAGCGGTTCATGCGGGGAAAGCGCAGGGCCACGCCCGATTTATGCCGTTTGCTGGCGGCAATGCCTTCAAAAGCGATCTCAAAGACCAGCTCGGGTTTGACGGTACGGACGGGGCCGAATTTTTCCAGCGAATTCCTTTTTACAAAGGCGTCCACCTGGCGGAATTCCTCGTCGGTGAGGCCGGAATAGGCCTTGGTGAAAGAGACCAGCTTTTCGCCGTCCCGGACAGCAAAGGTATAGTCAGTATAGAGATTACTTCTTCGTCCATGACCTTTCTGCGCATAGATCATAACGCAGTCGATCACCAGCGGATTTATCTTCCATTTCCACCAGTCGCCCTTTTTGCGACCTACCTGGTAGGCAGAAGAAAGGCGTTTCAGCATCAGTCCTTCGGCGCCTCTTTCCCTTGACTCCGTACGTATATCCGTCAGCTGCTCCCAGTTGCTGAAACCCACGATGGGCGATAGTTGCAGCCGGTCGTTATTATATTGCGCCAGCAGTTTTTCCAGCTGCTGCCGGCGCCATTGCAGGGGTTGTTCCCGGCAATCGGCGCCCTCATATTCCAGCAGGTCGTACAGGAAAAAAGCGGCGGGCGCTTCCTGCAATTGTTTTTTGGTAACGTTCTTCCTTCCGATCCTTGTTTGCAGCACACTGAAGGGCAGGGGCTTTTCACCATTGAAGGGCATGATCTCCCCGTCCAGCACCAGGCCATTGGGCAACAACTCGCGGAAGGCGAAGAATTCAGGGAATTTATCAGTGATCAGTT
The DNA here is from genome assembly GCA_029202545.1 of Candidatus Pseudobacter hemicellulosilyticus. Classification (GTDB taxonomy): domain Bacteria; phylum Bacteroidota; class Bacteroidia; order Chitinophagales; family Chitinophagaceae; genus Pseudobacter; species Pseudobacter hemicellulosilyticus. The sequence continues at coordinate 6,571,922 of CP119311.1, read as the reverse complement.
CTTCGCCCCGGCTCCAGACAAAGAGCTCATCATTGCGGCGGATCAGTTGTCCGCGGATACCATCCCATTTCCATTCCGCCTGCCACTGGTCCGGCTGGCCCAGCTCCGGCAGTTCCTCTTCCAGGGCATAGGCCAGGTAGAAAGGGTAGGGCTTGGAGAAATCTATGGTGACCGCCTCTTCGCTGAGCAGGCTGTTGAAAGGGGTAGTGGCGGGATCCCAGTTCCCGCTGATGCGGTGGGCTATCAGTGAGGGTTCCAGCTGTATGAAGCGGGCCAGGGCATTGACCATCATTTTCTGGGATACACCAATGCGGAAGCCGCCGGTGAGCAGTTTGTTGAATACAAAGCGCTCTTCCTTACTCATGGTCCGCCAGCTGCTGACGATAAATTCCTTGCGGATGGCTTCTTCAGCTTTTTCAATACTGATAAGGGTTTCCAGGTAATAATGCAGGGGGTGAGAAGCGCTGCTTTCTGTTGCCGGCGGCAGCAGGAGGGCGATGGTCTCGGCCAGGTCGCCCACGGTATGGTAACATTCATCAAACAACCAGGCGGGCAGTTGCACAAGTTCATTACACCAGGCGGATAGCTGGGTGGAGTTGACGGTGCGTTTGGGCCGGCGGCCGCTGAAGATGGCAATCACCCAGACCTTGTCCTTGTCGGTAGCGGAAGAGAAATAGGCCGACAGCGCCTCCAGCTTTTCGTTGGTCTTGGTAGAGGTGCCCAACACTTGTACCAGGTCTGCAAATTGCTTCATGCTTGTTTATTGAAAATTCAGCCTGCCTGCTGAACTTATTCTTTATAACAAAGGTTGTGTTCAGTCCTCCGGATCATAGTTTGCGCCGCCTTTCAGCTCATCGTTTTGTGTTGAAGGATGCTCCTGTTCTTCACCAGCATTTGAAACTTCAGCTGTATCCGTTTGCACTATCTCCGAACCAAGTACCGTTTCCTCCGTTTCGTCCCCATATTCTGTTTTCACTTCTCCCGCCTCAATGCCTGTTTCCGTGAGGTAGCGGCTCAGGGCCGACTGGAATCCGTGCGTTACAAACACTTTTTCAGCCCCCGTAGCCCGGATGGCCTGGAGCAATCCTTTCCAGTCTGCATGATCGCTCAGCGGGAAACCCGCATCCACATTGCTCCTGCGCACGTTTCCCCGGACCTGCATCCAGCCGCTGCATACGCCAATGGCGCTGGGACTAAAACGTTTTATCCAGGGCGAACCATCGGCTCCCGGCGGGGCCAGTATCACGCTGTTGCGGAAAGTTTCCTTCGGCAGATCGGGCGTTACCGGTTTTACATCAGGCAGGGCCCAGCCGGCTTTCAGCAGGGCCTGCTGCGCATTCCAGATAGCGCCATGCACATAGATGCTGTCGGTCACTTCGGGCAGGCATTGCAGCAGTCGCTGCGCTTTGCCCAGGCTATAGGCCAGCAGTACCGGTCTTTTGCCGTTGTGGAAGCATTGCCGCACCCAGTCCTGCACCTGGGTGAATATTTCGGACTGGGGCTTCCAGTCGTAGACAGGCAGTCCAAAAGTAGATTCAGTAATAAAGGTATGGCAGGGCACGGGGGCGAAGGGGCCGCTGAGGCCGTCGTCTTCCACTTTGTAATCGCCGCTTACCACCCACACTTCTCCGTTATGTTCTATGCGTACCTGCGAGGAGCCGATCATATGCCCGGCCGGGTGCAGGGATAACCTGACGCCATTGATATAGATAGGCGTTTCCCATTCCAGGGACTGGTAAGCGTTATCGCCCAGTCTTAGCTGTAAGAGGGGCTGGCATTGCGTATGGCAGAGATAGGCTTTGGAGCCCATGCGGGCATGGTCGCTATGGGCATGGGTGATCACGGCCCTGTCCACCGGTCGCCAGGGATCAATGTAAAAGCCGCCTGCGCGGCAGTACAGTCCTTTATCGGAAAATTCTATGAGGGCCATAATTAAATGTAAGAAATAAAAAAAACGAAGCAGGAACCATGCCTGCTTCGTTTTGCCAGTGGAATATTGTAGTTGTGGAGATTAATAGACAGCTTTGACCTGTCCGTCCACTTTTTTAACAAAGTACAGTTTTTTGTTCTCGAAATAATCCAGGGTCATATCCTTCTTGTCGAGTACGGGCTGGACATCCATTTCTGTGAAGATCTTGTATTTCTTATCACCCAGGCTGGAGCTGATATTCTGTTTGTGTTCATTCAGCAGGCGGGCGAAGTGGTACAGTGTTTCATAACCGCGGAATACCATATCGGAGGGGCGGGAATAGTATTGTATGCGGAAATAGTCGTTGAGATGGGCTACCAGCTTATCGGCCGGGTTAATATAAAAAGGCGTGCTGTAAAAGATCTCGATGCCTTTGTACATGGGTTTTTCAAAATCCAGTACATCCCAGGTGGGCATGCCAAACACGGTGCTGGTATAGCTGCTGCTGACGGAAGAAAGCAACTGGCAGAGGCTTTGTCCAAAAGCTGCGTCCAGGCTGCCGGCCAGGCATACATTGGTCTTGTTGCTGTCCAGGTAGGGCTGCAGCTGCTGGATGGTGAAATTATTCTCCAGCGTTACGTATTTTATCTTCAGCTTAATAGCAGCGGTATTGTTCTCTATCTGTGTGAGGTAATCTTTCAGCCGGTCTTCTGTAGCGCCTTTCTTCCGGAACACGATGATATTGGACACGGAATAATTGGTCTGCAGGAAGCGGTAGATCCCGCTGCAATGCGTATACAGCGTGGAGTTGAGGATCACATACTGCGGGTTATTGGATACGCCGGCTTCATTGGGCAGGTTGGCATTGATGAAGGGGATGCCCTGGTTATTGGCCAGCCAGGCCAGGGACGCGGCTTCATTCACATTGACATGGCCTATGAGCAGGTCCATCTGCTTCAGTTCGGGATCAGCTACAAGGGAGGCGAAAGGCTTTTTGGTGGAGCGGGTGTCATACACATGCACATCCACTTTTACACCTTCTTTTTTGAGGGAATCGATAGCCAGCTGAGCGCCTTCCCAGAATTCGAGGCCCGGGTTGATGAATTTGGGAAATGATCTGGCATAGCGGTAATTGCCCCCGGCGTCAAAAGCGGAATCAAGGTAGAGCGGCGCAAAAATGGCGATATGCTGGCGTTCGCGCACGGTATCTACGGTTTGAACGTTCAGGCTGTCGTCCTGCTGCGAGAAGCAATAGCTGGCCTGTACCGTGAGGTACAGGGCCATGAGCACCATTTTTAATTTCATGGTAGTTGATTTACTCCCATTCGATCGTTGCAGGCGGCTTGCTGCTGATATCGTAGACCACCCGGTTGATCCCCTGTACATTATTGATAATGTCATTGGAGATAAAGGCCAGGAATTCATAGGGGAGATGGGCCCAGTCGGCCGTCATCCCGTCTACGGAGGTCACTGCCCGCAACGCAACGGTATATTCGTAGGTCCTTTCATCACCCATCACGCCCACGCTTTTAACGGGGAGCAGGATGGAACCTGCCTGCCATACCTGGTCGTACAGGTTGTGATCTTTCAAACCCTGTATATAACGATGGTCTGCGTTCTGTAAAAGTTGCACCTTCTCCGGAGTAATTTCTCCTAAAATTCTGATAGCGAGACCGGGACCGGGGAATGGGTGGCGGTTGAGGAGGTCGGCAGGGATGCCAAGCTCATGACCTACTCTTCTTACTTCATCCTTGAACAGGAAGCGCAGGGGCTCCACCAGTTCCAGGTGCATGATATCGGGCAGGCCACCCACATTATGGTGCGATTTGATGGTCACAGAAGGGCCGTGAACAGATACACTTTCAATCACGTCCGGGTAGATAGTACCCTGTCCCAGCAGTTCAACACCTGCTACTTTTTTGGCTTCTTCCTGGAATACATCAATGAAGAGCTTGCCGATGGTCTTGCGTTTGGCCTCGGGATCCGTTTTGCCTTCCAGTTCGCGGTAGAACAGGTCTTTGGCGTCCACGCCTTTTACGTTCAGGCCAATGGTATTATATGTTTCCAGCACCTGCTCAAATTCATCTTTGCGCAGTACGCCGTTGTCTACAAAAATACCGGAGAGGCGATCGCCAATGGCTTTGTGGATCAGGGTGGCGGCAACAGTGCTGTCCACACCACCGCTGAGGGCCATGATCACTTTACGGTCGCCGATCTGGTTGCGGAGCGCTTCCACTGTATCGGTGACGAAGTGGGCCGGGGTCCAGTCCTGGTGGCAGCCACATATATTGACGAGGAAGTTCTTAATGATCTTTTTGCCTTCAGTGCTATGGTATACTTCCGGATGGAACTGTACGCCATAGAGGGGGAGGCTGGCGCCATTCTTTTTGAAGGCGGCGAAGGGAATGCTTTCTGTAGAAGCCAGCACCTCAAAACCGGGAGGCACCTGGAGTACGGAATCACTATGGCTCATCCAGACCTGGGAAGCATCCATGACGTCCTTCAGCAGGATATCGTCCGTTTTCTTCTGCATGAGGGCACGGCCATATTCTCTTTTGTTGCTTTTGGCTACCTGGCCGCCGAACAGTTTGGCGGTCAGCTGGGCGCCATAGCAAACGCCCAGGATAGGCAGCTGCTGGTGCAGGCTGTTGATATCCACTTCGGGGGCTTTGGGATCGTTCACGGAGAAGGGGGACCCGGACAGGATCACGCCTTTCAGCGAAGGATCAACCACTATCTTATGGTGATAAGGAACAATTTCACAGTACACATTGGCCTCGCGGACGGCCCTGGCAATCAATTGAGTATATTGGCTGCCGAAATCGAGAATAAGTATCTTTTCCGTCATGGTGGTGCGAAGGTAAGAAAGTTGTAACGTTTTCCCTATCCTTGCGTCAAATGAGCTGGTCCGGCTTTTTTGCCAGCTTTATCTTACTTAAACAAACACACATGAGCATCATCTACTTTCAAAAACGTCCTTTCCCGGGCATTGCCCTTTTACTGGCTTTCAGTTCTTTATACCTGACAGCCTGTCATTTTTCCGGTGATTCCGTTAAAGGCAACGGCCATGTTGTTACTGAAGACCGTAACGTCCCCGGCTTTGAAGGGGTGCGTTCCAGCGGTTCCTCTGATCTATATGTTTCCGAAGGCGCCCAGTCCCTGAAGATTGAAGCGGAAGAAAACCTGCTGCCTTATATAGAGACCGAAGTGCGGGATGGTATCCTGCGGATCGGGGTGCGGGACAATACCTGGATGCGCACCACCAAAGACGTCAAGATTTATATCAGCGCCCCCACTTTTAAGGTGATCCGCTCCAGCGGGTCGGGAGATATTATTGGCCAGAGCCGCATCAGCAACCCGGACCGTATTGAAGTGGGTGTTGCCGGCAGTGCCGATATCAACCTGGAAGTGGATGCGCCGGAATTGGAGTCAGAGATTGCCGGCAGCGGCAATGTGGACCTGAAAGGCGTTACCAGGAACCTCAAGGCCAAGATCAGCGGCAGCGGCAATATCCGCGCCGGTGAACTGCAGACGGAAAATACCGAGATCAGGATTGCCGGCAGCGGAGATGCTACCGTTTTTGCCAGCGTTAAACTGGATGTACGGATCACGGGCAGCGGCAGTGTGAAACACAAAGGCGGCGCACAGGTGAATACCCATGTTACCGGCAGCGGCAGTGTTACCAAGCTTGATTAAAGATTCACATATTTTACCCGGATCCAGCAATCGCGGTTCCGGCCTTTGTCGTCCGTGCAGGAGATCTTCACCGGGCCTTCGTCCGGTATGAAGAACTGCTTGGTATGGGCATCGGTGGCTTTGAAGAACTGGTTGTTGATATACCAGTATACCTTACTCACATCATTACCTACATTACAGGTCAGCTGCAGGGGCTCCGGGTTCTTGCGGCTGATCAGGTATTCAGCGCCCTGGCGCGGGAAAGTGATCACCGGTGCATTCCCTGCCAGCAGGTTCTCGCATTGCGGATTATGCGGGGGAATGGCGGCATACAGGATTCGATGATCCCGGTAATACTGCTGCATATCCGGGGGCACTTTTTTATACCACTTCTTTTTATAGCCTGCAGCCGGTACGCAGACCTTGCAATAAGACAGCTTCTCATCTGATGATATCGCCAGCTCTTCCTCATCCTGACAAGTCCGGGTGGAAGAGATCAGGGGAATGAAATAATCTGTCACGGTATGTTTGCAGTGTGCTTCGGGCAGCAGGCCTGTTTCTGAGCAGACCATCCGGATATCTACATCGGCCGGCTGTTGGAACCATTCCTGGTCGCTGTCATAATCAATAGTATTGAAGATCCGGAACAGCAGGGGCGTAGCTACATTGGCGCCGCTCAGTTCGGGAATACCGAGGGCCGAGAAATTACCTACCCATACACCTACTGTATAATGTTTGTTGTAGCCGATACTCCAGGCGTCGCGGCGGCCATAGGAGGTGCCAGTCTTCCAGGCAATCTTGGGCATGCGTTCCGTGCTTTGCCAATTGAGCGGGAAATCGGGCCGGTTCACTTTGGACAGGATCTCGTTGAGCATGAAACTGGCGCCAGGGCTCAGCAAACGAACGCCGGATGGCCTGGCGTTACTGTCTTTGGACAGGGTATACTGCGGCCGGTAATAAACGCCCTCATTGGCGAAGGCGCTATACAGCCCTGTCAGCTCTTCCAGGGTGGCGCCACAACCGCCCAGCACCATGGACAGGCCCAGCTTTTTCTGGTCTTTCCGGATCTGCCGGAAATTGCAGGAGGCCAGTTTCTGGACAAACTGGTCCTTTCCCAGTAAACGCAGGCTTTTCACTGCCGGGATATTCAGGGAATGTTCCAGGGCATATTCTGTGGTGACATAACCGTTGAACCGGCGATCATAGTTTTCCGGGGTATACCCGTTGTAATTAACGGCTACGTCCGTGATCACGGACCTGGGTGTCAGCAGCCCTTCGTCCATACAAAGGCCATAGAGCAGGGGCTTCAGGGTGCTGCCGGGCTGCCGGATAGCACGGGCCCCGTTCACCTGGCCTGCATCAACGGTATCATAAAAACTGGCCGAACCTACATAGCTGAGTATTTCATGGGTCTGGTTGTCCAGTACAATGACGGCTGCGTTGCGGATATTTTTGAGGGTGAGGGTGCGACTATAATCCTCCACCAGCTTTTCCACCTTGAACTGCATATTGAGATCAAGGGGCGTGTGAATGATATCGCCACCCTGTTTTTGCAGGGCGTAGGAAAGGTGCGGCGCCCAGCGCGGCACGGCCCCACGGGTAGCGGTCAGCGGCTCATCCAGCGCATCCGCGATCTCGTCCCGGGTAAAGACTTTGTCTTCGGCAAACTGCTGCAGCCAGCGGTTGCGCTCCTGCAGGATGCGGTCATTGTGCCGGCCCATCACCAGGGAAGAAGGGCGATTGGGTATAATGGACAGTGCCGTGATCTCGGCTAATGAAAGGTGATCAGGATTTTTGTGGAAGTAAAGGGTGGAAGCGGATTTCACGCCTTCAATATTGCCACCATAAGGCACCAGGTTGAGGTACAGTTGCAGGATCTCATCCTTGCTGTATTTCCATTCCAGCTGGAAAGCCCGGAACATTTCCACGAATTTATTGAAATAGGTGCGGCGCCTGGGCTCCAGCAATTTTGCCACCTGCATAGTAATGGTGGAAGCGCCCGAGGTCCTTCTCCCCCGGAATATATTCTTCACCCCTGCACGGCCTACGGCCAGCAGGTTGACGCCGGGATGATAGTAAAAGTACTTGTCTTCTTTGGCTACAATGGTCTTGCGCAGCAGCGGTGATATCTCTTCCAGTTCTGTTTTCATCCGCCACTGCTGGTCGGTAGTCAGGTAGGCATGGATCAGCTCGCCTTTGCGGTCGGTGATGATGGTGGAGTAATCCACCTGATCGGGCAGGGGAAAAAGCCAGTTCAGTAACAGGAACAGCCCGAAAGCCGCTGCCAGTGCTATCCCTGTGCGCTTCAGCCATCTGCCGGTCCTTGTTTGAAAGATTTTTTTCATGCCCATATTTCTCTGAAGATGCAAGTTATCATTTTAGGGTGGTTCGCATAGGCTTCGGGTTTTGCGAATTAACAAATCATTGCCGCGGGAAATTTGCAAATGGGCTTTCCCTTGCTGTAATTTACTATTGAAATTTCTTTTATGCCTTCTCTCTCTATTCCTCCTTAGCCTTATATTAAAAAATATATATCCCTCTTTGTCCTCCCGGACAAATCAATACATTTGACCCGCTTTTAGTACTTTAAAGGACCATTTAAACCAACATAATCGCCCTATATGCGTAAACTACTGTTTGCCGCAATCACCATCTCCGTTGTACTTGTGCTCTCCTGCAACCGGAGCCTTGTCAGCCTTGACTATACCAACGCCAAAGAAGAGGTGCCGCCATTGGGCAATCTCGTTTTCCGCTTCGATAAAGCCCTGGTGGCAGATTCCCTGCTGAACCAGTGGGATTCCACGGACTATATCAGCTTCCAGCCTGCTATTAAGGGGCGCTTCCGCTGGGAGAGCCCGGAGCAGCTGGTGTTCTCGCCGGCGCAGCCGCTGCCGCCAGCCACTGATTTCAAAGCCACGCTGAAAAGCGACCTGCTGCAGTATGTCAAATCGGTCAAGCTGGGCGATGCCAGTATCAGCTTCCATACGCCTGCGCTGCAGCTGGACAATACCAATATCACCTGGTTGCTGAAGGATGAGCGTTCCAATACGCCCATACCGCAGCTGGACCTGTATTTCAATTACCCGGTCAATCCCGGTACTATCAAGGATAAGCTGAGCCTGAAAGTAGCCGGCCAGCCCGTATCTTTTTCCATGATCACCCTGGCCAATGACAACCGGATCTCTGTACAGCTGCAGGGTCTGAAAGCAGAAGATAAAGACCTGGAGACACAGGTGACCCTGGAGAAAGGACTGATCCCGGAAGGCGGGCAGAATGGCACCAAGGCTGCCATTGAACAAAAGTTGTCCATTCCTTCACCTTTTAATTTATCTGTCAATGATGTCAGCGCTGAGCATGATGGTAGCGGCGGTACCGTGTATGTGCGTACCAGCCAGCAGGTGATCCTGGACAAGCTCAGCACTTTTATTAAGATCAATCCGGCTGTAAAATTCACAGTAGAGGAAACAGAAGATGGTTTTGCCATCCGCAGTGACAACTTTGACGCCGATAAAACCTATGTGCTTTCCCTGCTGAAAGGACTGCGTGGCCGTATCGGCGGCACGCTGCGGGAGCAGTCGGACAATACTATTGCCTTCGGCGAACTGGAACCGTCAGTGAGCTTCGGCAACAGCAAGGCTGTATATCTTTCCGGCAAGGGCGCACAGAATATTGAAGTGAAGATCGTGAATGTGCCCAAGGTGAAAGTGATCATCTCCAAGATCTATGAAAGCAATATCCTGGCCGCCCAGCGTTTTGGCTATTATCCAACTGATAGCCGAAGGGGTTCAGACGATGAGGACGATTATTATTATGATGATTACAACAGCTACCAGAGCGATCTGACCGTGGGTGATGTGATCTATGAAAAAGAGATAGAGACCAGGACCCTGCCAAAATATGGCAATAGCCGCCTGTTCACTTTCAATGCGGAAGACCGCCTGCCGGATTTCAAAGGCATTTACCATATCAAGATCCGCTCCGCCACCAGTTACTGGCTGAGTGATAGCCGCTTTATTTCCAAATCAGATATCGGCCTGATTGCCAAAGAAGGGAAAGATAAGATCCTGGTCTTTGCCAATTCCATCAAGACCGCTGAAGGAATGGCGGGTGTGAACATGGTAGCGTATGGCAACAATAACCAGGTGCTGGCCATGGGCGCCACCAACGAACAGGGCGTGGCCGAACTGGCTTTCACCCGGAAAGAGTTTGCCGGTTTCAAGCCTGCTATGATCATTGCCAAAACAGCCGAAGATTTCAACTACCTGCCTTTTAATAATACACGCGTTAATACTTCCCGGTTTGAAGTGGGCGGCAAACGCAGCAACAGTACGGGCCTGGACGCCTTCATTTATGCAGAGAGGGATATTTACCGGCCGGGAGAAAAAGTGAACTTCTCGGTGATCATCCGGGACCGCGACTGGAAATCGCCCGGTGAGCTGCCCGTAAAACTGAAATTCCTGCTGCCCAATGGCAAAGAGCTGAAGCAATTCCGTAAATCACTCAATGCCCAGGGTTCCCTGGAAGGCGATGTGGATATTGCGGAATCAGCCATCACCGGCAGTTACGTACTGGAAGTATTTACCAGCAATGATGTGTTACTGGCCAGTCGCAATTTCAGCATCGAAGAATTTGTACCGGACAGGATCCGCGTATCGGCTACGCTGGATAAGCCCTTCCTGACCCCGGGCCAGTCGGCCAGCCTGGCCATCAGCGCCCAGAACTTCTTTGGGCCGCCGGCCGCCAACCGTAATTATGAAACGGAGATCCAGGTAAGTCCGAAATATTTCCGTCCTAAAAAATATACGGCCTTCAATTTCGCCATCGAGAATTTAGGCCTGTCCCTGGATAAAGTAGTGAGCGAAGGCAGTACGGATAATGACGGCAAGGCTTCGGTCAATTATTCCGTGCCTTCCATGTTCAGCAATGCCGGTATCCTGCAGGCCAGTTTCTATGCTACCGTATTTGATGAAACAGGCCGGCCGGTGAGCCGCAATACCACGGCCGATATCTATACCCAGAACGTTTATTTTGGTGCTGGTGGCGATGGGTATTACTATTACCCGCTGAACCAGTCGGTCCGCTTCCCCATCATTGCCGTAGACAAGAATGAGCAGGTGGTGAGCGCCAAAGCCCAGGTCAAAGTGATCAAACATGAGTACCGGACTGTACTGACCCGCAGCGGCAGCTATTTCCGCTATGAGTCCCAGAAAGATGATAAAGTAGTGGCGGAGCAAACCCTCAACATCAGCGGAGAGCAAAGCGTTTATGCTTTTGTGCCGCGTTCACCGGGCAATTATGAATTAAGGATCTCGGTGCCGGGCGCTGCTGCTTATGTCAGCAAAGAGTTCTACAGCTATGGCTCCTGGGGTGCTGATAACAGCTCCTTTGAAGTGAATACCGAAGGCAATATTGATATTGAGCTGGACAAGGCCGGCTATCAGACCGGAGAGAATGCCAAAGTGCTGTTCAAAACACCTTTCAGCGGCCGGATGCTGGTGACCATGGAAACAGATAAGGTAGTATCCTATCAATATGTCAATGTAGAAAAACGCACTGCTTCGGTAGACCTGAAACTGGGCGCCGAGCACCTGCCCAATGTATATGTAACAGCTACTCTTTTCAAGCCACACGAGGTGAGCGATATTCCGCTCACGGTGGCGCATGGCTTCCAGAGCATCCGCGTGGAAGAAAGCAACCGGAAACTGGACGTGGTGATAGAAGCGCAGAAAGCTGTTCGCTCCCGCACCCACCAGGTGGTGAAAGTGAAGGCTGCGCCCAATAGTTTTGTGACCCTGGCAGCTGTAGACAATGGGGTATTGCAGGTGAGCGATTTCAAAACACCTGATCCCTATAATCATTTCTATGCCCGCAAGGCCCTGGAGGTAAACGCGTTTGACCTGTACCCGCTGCTCTTCCCCGAACTGCGTGCCCGCCTGAGCAGTACCGGTGGTGATGGAGAACTGGATATGAACAAACGTACCAACCCGATGCCTGCCAAGCGGATCAAACTGGTTTCTTACTGGAGCGGTATCACCAAAGCCAATGGCAGTGGTGAGGCCAGCTTTGAATTTGATATCCCGCAGTTCAGCGGTGAGGTCAGGCTGATGGCCGTGGCGTATAAGGATGAGCGCTTCGGCAGCAGTGAGCAGGCCATGACCGTAGCTGATCCGCTGGTGCTGAGCATCGCCCTGCCGCGCTTCCTCAGTCCGAAGGATACGGTCAATGTACCGGTGATCATTACCAATACCACGGATAAGTCTACCTCGGCTACAGCTTCGCTTACTGTCAGCGGCCCGCTGCAGGTGGTAGGCAGTAAGAGCCAGTCTGTTTCCCTGTCGGCCAAAGCAGAGAACAGGGCCCTGTTCCAGGTAGTGGCTGCGCCTTCTGTCAATGTGGGCCATATCAAAGTGGAAGTACAGGGATTGGGAGAGAAATTCAGTGATGAAACGGAGATCAGCGTTCGTCCCGCCTCGCCCCTGCAGGTATTGACAGGCAGTGGCTCCCTGACCGGCGGCAATGGGCAGAAGATCAATATTCCGCTTAACGATTTCCTGCCCGGCAGCTCGGACTACCAGCTGGTGGTGAGCCGCAGCCCGGCCCTGGAGCTGGGTAAGCACCTGCGCTACCTGGTGCAGTATCCTTACGGCTGCACGGAGCAGACGGTTTCCGCCGCCTTCCCGCAATTGTATTATGGTGATCTGACCGACCAGATGAATATCCGGCAGAACGCTCGTTCCAACGCCAACTATAACGTGCTGGAAGCGATCCGCAAGATCAAGCTGCGCCAGTTGTACAATGGCGCCATCACGCTCTGGGATGGGGAAGGATCGGAGAACTGGTGGACCAGCGTATATGCCACGCATTTCCTGGTAGAAGCCCAGAAAGCAGGATTTGAGGTGAATAAGAATGTGCTCAACGGGGCGCTGGCTTATCTCAACAATAAACTGCGCAATCGCGAGACCATCAACTATTACTATAACCAGGACCAGCAAAAGAAAATAGCGCCCAAAGAAGTGGCTTATAGTCTATATGTACTGGCGCTGGCGGGCAGGCCCAATATTTCCGTGATGAACTATTACAAGGCCAATCCGCAGCTGCTGAGCCTGGATGCCAAATACCTGCTGAGCGTATCCTATGCAGTAGCGGGGGATAAGGCCAGGTTCAGGGAAATGCTGCCCGTTTCTTTCAGTGGCGAGGTCTCCCTGCCGCAGACCGGAGGTAGCTTCTATTCCGATATCCGGGATGAAGCCATTGCCCTGAATGCCTTGCTGGATGTGGATCCTGCCAATGCACAGGTCCCACTTATGGCCAAACATGTGGCCGATAAGCTGAAACAACGCAGCTGGTACAGCACCCAGGAATGTTCCTTTAGTTTCCTGGCCCTGGGTAAGATAGCCCGTGCCGCCAACAAGGCTACGGTCAATGCCACTATCACGGTGAATGGCAAAACAGTGGGCAAGGCGGAAGCCGCGCCGCTGCGTTTAACAGCCAAACAGCTGGGAGGCACTAATGTGGATATCAGTGCCAAAGGGGAGGGCCGTCTCTATTATTACTGGCAGAGTGAGGGTATCAGCGCCGGTGGTTCATACAAAGAAGAGGACAGCTATATCCGCATCCGGAAGAAATTCTTCGACCGCTATGGCCGGGTGATCAGCGGCAACAGCTTTAAGCAGAACGACCTGGTAGTGGTGCAGCTGACGCTGGAAAAACTGTACAGCGGCAATATTGAGAATGTGGCTGTGTCCGACCTGCTGCCTGCCGGCTTTGAGATCGAGAACCCGCGTACCAAGGAGATCCCCGGTATGGATTGGATCAAGGATGCAGGAACGCCTACATCGCTGGATGTGCGGGACGACCGGATCAACCTCTTCGTAGACCTGTACAACAGCAAGCAGACCTATTACTATGCGGTACGTGCTGTATCTCCGGGTAGCTTTATTATGGGACCAGTGAGTGCGGAAGCCATGTATAACGGCGAATATCATTCGTACAATGGCGCCGGCGTGATCCGCATCACGCAATAAGCGCAGCTAAGATAAAAGTCAAGAGCCTGCCCGGATGGAGGGGCAGGCTCTTTTTATTGGAAGACTGTTGGAACAGTCAACTATACGTATAATTGGGTGGTTGCAGGTTTTGGCAGGCGAAAGCGAATACTGGCTTTGCGTGTAACTGCTACAGCCCGGAAAGGCGCTTGCCAGCCGACTGCTTAGCTGTACCTGTTGAGCTGCATAGTGTGCTTCACGCGGCCGTTCTTATAGGAAACGATGTACAGCAGTTTACCGCTGGCGTTGTAATGGCGCCAGTCGCCCTGCTTTACGCCCTTCCTATACATTCCTGAAGCGCGGACAGCGCCTTCTTCCTGCCATTCTTCCCAGATACCATCCCGTATGCCATTCTTATAATAACCGGAATCTTTCACATTGCCATTGGCGTAGAAGTTCATGTACAGGCCATGGTGCAGGCAATTGGTGAAAGGCGGCAGGTAGGCTTTGTGACCGGCCTCGGTATTGTGGTGAACGCGGAGGCGCAGGGAAGCAGGGGCTGCCTGTGCCGGTGTTTCGTTAGTGATGGAGCGGAAGGAATAGCCGGCGGTGAGCAGCTGGCGGGCAGCCGGCAGATCACGTTTAGCAATATCCGTAATAGGGTAATAGGTCACTTTACCGTGGCGGCGGCGGATCTCATGGTTCACTGTCTGCAGCTTGCTGGCATTATAGGTGCGGATGAAGCGCAGCTGACCGTTGGGATACCAGCCTTTCCATTCCCCGTCCGGAATAGCTTTGGCCATGCGACCGGAGTCCAGCATTGTTTTGGCGGGATACCAGGATCGCCAGTCGCCATGCAACTGGTCCTTATGGTATTCGCTTACAAAGAGGGTATCTCCTGTGGACGACAGGCCGGTGAGGGTGCCATCAGCACGCAGCAGGGTTTCGTCCAGCTCAATAAAGTGACCGGCAGTTTTATGTACCGGTGCAGTGGCAGACAATGGCAGGGCCATGGCCTGGGCGGCGGAAGGAGCAAGCGTATGTTGTGAAAACAAATGGTACACGCACAACAAACCTGCTCCTGTGAGAAGAATTTGTTTATTCATAACATGACATGACAAGTGACAAGTAACAAGCTGGAACAAAGTTACAGCGTAGGGAAAGCTAAACGAGCGGGTTAAGTGAAATTTAATCTGATGCAGGCCCCTGCTGCATTTGGTTCTGCGTACATACGTTGTCATAACATGCCTTTTTGGGGGGCGGCTACGGCAGAAATAATTGAGGAGTGAAGGCTATAACGGTCATGTTTACCCTCAATAATAATGGTTGTTAATTTAATTACATATGAATAAATGATCCTGCTGAACTCATAAATGAGTGCCTTGTTCCTGAAAAATTGCAATTAGTGCTGGTGTTCTATGAGATATTGGGAGAGGATGTCGTTTTTTTTGTAGAAATAGGTTAGGTCTTGGTGAACCAGATAAAAGCTTATTCCAGGGGGCCGGGGCAATAGTGCCGGGGAGAAGATGCCTGGGTGTAAGCCAGCGGAGCTTGTCCCGGAGCGCCTTTGTAAGGGGCTGCTGGGTAACCAGGGACCGGAGCAGTCAGGCTGACAATAAGGATTGGACCAGGTTGGCCGGAAGGATGGGGCCAAACGTACCAATACTGTAGCCTAAAGCGGACCAGCCTAAAAAGGAGCAGCCGGACGGGTAAACCTGGTGCCTGCGCTAAAGAGAAAAGCAAAACGAAAAAGTCCCGCCTTTACAGCGGGACTGCACTATATTAATAAGTTCAGTGAAGACGTACTACTTACTTAGCTGCAACCAGCGTATTCACCCTTTTCGCCAGCTGACTTTTCAGATTAGCAGCTTTATTCTTGTGAATAACGCCCCTTTTAGCCAGTTTGTCGATCTGAGATGCTACTTCAGGCAGTTGGTCTGCGGCTTCCGAACCTGTTTTCAATGCTTTCAGGTCACGGATAGCATTGCGGGTGGTTTTACCGTAGTATTTATTTCTTTCGCGACGTTTAGCGGCCTGACGCACATCTTTTTTGGTAGCCTTGTGATTTGCCATTTCGTATCCAAAATTTAGGACGGCAAAGGTAAGCGCCTTCAGCAAATCTTCCAAATAAAAAGGTTCGTTTTCCTAAAAACCTGTGCAAAAGAGCTGAACCAGCACCGCACATTGGTTGTTATATACCCTGCTGATGTACTCAACCGGCCCCCCGAACACATTAAAATGCAATAAAATAGGGCCATTCTGAGTTAATCAACGTTTCGTGGCTATATTTGTACCCCCGATTTTTAATACTCTGAATTCAATTGCTTCTCCATGAAGGACTTTTCCTACATAACTAACTCTCATCCTGCATTTATTGAGAGTCTGTACCAGGATTTTGTAAAGGACCCGGGTAGCGTTGATCCCGATCTTAAGAAATTCTTTGAAGGTTTTGATTTTGCTGTCAGTGAAGGGAAAGCAGCCACCAACGGGGCTGCCAGTAGTAACGGTACTGCCGCCGCGGCGCCCGCTTCGGGCATCGACTGGAAAAAGGAGGTATCCGTATACCGCCTCATCCTGGGGTATCGGAACAAGGGCCACCTGATTGCCAAGACCAACCCCATCCGTCCCCGTAAAGACCGTAACGCCAACCTGGAACTATCGTTCTATGGCCTGTCGGAAGAAGACCTGGACAAAGAATTCCAGGTAGGGTACCGGATCGGCCTGGGCACCACTACCCTCCGCAATATCCTCAACCACCTGCAGCAGACCTATGCCGCCCATGTGGGGATTGAATTCAAATATATCAGCGACCAGAAAAAAGTGGACTGGCTGGCCAATGAAATGGAACGGAAATTTGCCGTCCCCCTGCCCATTGACCAGCAGAAACGCGTCCTTGAAAAGCTCAACCAGGGCGTAATCTTCGAAAAATTCCTCCATACCAAATACGTAGGGCAGAAACGTTTCTCGCTGGAAGGCGGGGAAACCACCATCGCCGCCCTTGACGCCATCATCAATACCGCTGCCGACCATGATGTACAGGAAGTAGCCATCGGGATGGCCCACCGCGGCCGCCTCAATGTGCTGGCCAATGTGCTGGGTAAGACCTACGAGCAGATCTTCAGCGAATTTGAAGGCACCGCCAAGCTGGACCAGACCATGGGCAGCGGCGACGTGAAATACCATATGGGTTACGGCAGTGAACTGGTTACGCCCAACGGCAAGACCATCCACCTCAAGCTGATGCCCAACCCCTCGCACCTGGAAGCAGTGGACCCCGTGGTAGTAGGCTTTGCCCGCGCCAAGGCGGACGTGCTGTATGAAAGCGATTTTGATAAGATATTACCCATCCTGATCCATGGCGACGCCAGCATCGCCGGACAGGGTATAGTGTATGAAGTAGCACAGATGTGCGCCCTCAAAGGGTATTACACCGGCGGCACCATGCACTTTGTGATCAATAACCAGATCGGGTTCACCACCGATTTTGATGATGCCCGCAGCTCCGACTACTGTACTTCCCTGGCCGCTATGATCCAGGCCCCTGTCATGCACGTGAACGGGGACGATGCAGAAGCCGTGGTGAAATGCGTGGAGATTGCTACCCGCTACCGGCAGGAATTCAATTCCGACGTGTTCATTGACATGGTCTGCTATCGCCGCCATGGGCATAATGAAGGCGATGATCCCAAGTTCACCCAGCCACATCTGTACTCCCTGATCGATAAGCACCAGAATCCCCGTGAGGTATACGCCAATTTCCTGCTGGAAAAAGGGGAGGCTGACGCGAGGGAGCTGGCCAAGCAGATGGAGAAGAAATTCTGGGCGGATCTGCAGGAAAGGCTGGATGATGTAAAACAGAATCCTCTGCCTTACCATTACCAGGCGCCTGAACTGGCCTGGAAAAGCCTGAAAAAAGCTACACAGGAGGACTTTGACCAGTCGCCCGTGACCGGCATCAGCGATGAGCAGTTCAAAACCGTCTTCGGTGCGCTCATGGGCTGGCCCGAAGGGTTCAAGCCGCTGAAAAAAGTAGAAAAGATCATCCACGATAAAGTAAAGATCTATAACGAAGAAGGCAAGATAGACTGGGCTACCGGCGAGTTGCTGGGGTATGGCAGTCTCCTGCTGGATGGTTATGATGTGCGGATGAGCGGCCAGGATGTATGCCGCGGCACATTCTCCCACCGCCATGCGGTGCTGCGCGATGAGAATACGGACCAGGCCTACAGCAGGCTCAGCAGTATTCCCGGCGCCAAAGGACATTTCCGGATCTACAACTCCTTACTGAGTGAATACGCAGTATTAGGTTTTGAATATGGCTATTCCATGGCCAACCCCAATGCCCTGGTATTATGGGAAGCGCAGTTTGGCGATTTTGCCAATGGCGCCCAGACCATGATTGACCAGTTCATTGCTGCCGGCGAACAGAAATGGAACCGTATGAACGGGGTAGGCATGCTGCTGCCGCACGGCTATGAAGGCCAGGGACCTGAGCATAGCAGCGCACGCCTGGAGCGTTTCCTGCAGATGTGTGCGGAGCTGAATATGGTAGTGACCAATATCACCACCTCGGCCAACTTCTTCCATGCTACGCGCAGGCAGATGCTGTGGAGTTTCCGCAAACCCTGGATCAATTTCTCACCCAAGGCCAACCTGCGCCACCCGGGCAGCTACAGCCCGAAACAGGCTTTCCTGGAAGCTGGCTTCCAGGAAGTGATTGATGATGCTGTAATAACAGATCCCGGCGCTGTGACCAAAGTGCTGTTCTGCTCCGGCAAGATCTATTTTGACCTGGCTGAGCGTCAGCAGAAAGAGAATATCCAGGATACGGCCATCATCCGGGTAGAACAATTATACCCGCTGCCGCTGAAGCAGCTGGAAGCCCTGTATGCCAAATACAGCAAGGCCACCTGGTTCTGGGTTCAGGAAGAACCGCTGAACATGGGCGCCGCCAGCTTCCTGCAGATGAACCTGAAGAGCATCAATTATGGTGTTATCAGTCGTCAGCCCAGCGCAGCTACCGCCACCGGTTATGCGAAAGTGCATGCCCAGGAGCAGACGGAGATCATTGATACGGCTTTCTCCATTTAAACAGGTTAAGGTATCTGGCAAAGGCCATTGATACATGCATCCTTGTATTCATTGGATTTTTAAAGAAACACAGTATATGATCGATATTAAAGTTCCGACAGTTGGTGAATCAATCAGTGAGGTCACTTTATTGAAATGGACAAAGAAGGATGGAGATTATGTAGAGCGGGATGAAGTGATAGCAGAACTGGAAAGCGAGAAAGCTACATTTGAAGTCAATGCAGAACAGGCAGGTATCCTGAAACTGACCGGCATCAATGAAGGCGATACCCTGAAGATCGGGGATGTACTGGCCTCTATCGATGAAACGGCGCCCAAACCTGAAGGAGCCGCCCCGGCTGAGGAACCCGCACCTAAAGAAAAGGCAGCTGCCCCGGCCCAGCCCGCCGCCAGCCAGGCGCCCGTTACTGCTGTTCCCAATGATATCAAAGCCACTCCTGTGGCGGCGGCCATCATTGCTGATAAAAAAGTGGACCCCAAATCGGTTACTCCCAGCGGTTACCAGGGCAAGATCATCAAGGATGATGTACTGGCCGCTCTGAGCAACCCCGGTAAAGTGACTGGTGGCGCCCCCCTCTTCAGCCGCGAAGAAAAAAGAGAAAAAATGAGCCAGCTGCGGAAAACCATTTCCCGCCGCCTGGTAGAAGCCAAGAATACAACGGCCATGCTCACCACTTTCAATGAGGTGGATATGACCCGTATCATGGAGATCCGATCCAAATACAAGGACAAGTTCAAGGAGCTGCACGGCGTGGGCCTGGGCTTTATGAGCTTCTTCACCAAGGCTGTCTGCATTGCCCTGCAGGAATGGCCTGCCGTGAACGCCTATATTGACGGGGATCACCTGGTATACCACCAGTACTGTGATATCTCTATTGCCGTGTCCACCCCCCGTGGCCTTACCGTTCCGGTGATCCGCAACGCGGAAAGCCTGAGCATGGCGGAGATCGAGAAAAAAGTGATTGAGCTGGCCAATAAGGCCAAGGACAATAAACTGTCCATGGAAGAGCTGCAGGGCGGCACTTTCACCATCACCAACGGTGGTGTATTCGGCTCCCTGATGAGCACGCCCATCATCAATATCCCGCAAAGCGCTATCCTGGGTATGCACAAGATCCAGGAAAGACCGGTGGCAGTGAGTGGCCAGGTGGTGGTTCGTCCCATGATGTACCTGGCGGTCAGCTATGATCACCGAATCATTGACGGCCGGGAATCTGTCAGCTTCCTGGTACGCGTGAAAGACCTGCTGGAAAACCCAGAACAATTACTCTTTGGCAAAGACCCGGTGAAAGCACTGCTGGAGCTTTGATCCGGATCAATATACTTTAGGATTCTATGCAAGCGTGCCAGGTTTCTTCATAACTGGCACGCTTGCTGTTAATAGTACCCCCAGATGCGTTACTTTTCTTACCTGTCCAATGCCAGCCAGCTCCTGGAACAATACCAGGGCAAGGTCCCTTTCAGCATATTCCTGAAACAATTCTTTTCGCGCCAGAAAAAATTCGGTTCCAATGACCGGCGGCAGATCGCCCGGCTCTGTTATGGCTATTTCCGGCTGGGGCATTCCCTGCGCCAGCTGCCTCTCCAGGAGCGGATCCTGGCCGGTGTGTTTGTCAGCGCCCAGGGGCCTGAAGAACTGCTGGAACAGCTGAAGCCGGAATGGAATGCCCTGACCCAGTTGCCGGTGACCGAAAAACTGGCGCTGGCTGCCGGCGGAGAAGCTGCACCGGCGCCTGCCGGAACAGGAGAAGCGGAACTGGCAAATATCTTTCCCTGGGCCGACAGGCTCAGTGAAGGCATTGATACGGCCGCTTTCCGCACTTCTTTCGGGATACAGCCGGACCTGTTCCTGCGCCTGCGTCCCGGTAAGGAAGCCGGCGTGCAGCGAAAGCTGCAGCTGGAAGGCCTATCCTTTGAAGTATTGGGGCCGCAATGCCTGGCCCTGCCCAATAGCTCCAGGGCTGATAAAGTACTGGATATTGACCAGGAAGCCGTGATACAGGATCATAGCTCCCAGCGGGTAGGGGAGTTACTGCTGCTGGTCAAAGACCAGCTGCCGGAGAAACCGGCTGTCTGGGATTGCTGCTCTGGCAGCGGTGGTAAATCCATCATGGCCTGGGACCTGCTGGGGCCCAGCATCAGGCTAACGGTGTCGGATAAGCGGGAAAGTATTATCCATAACCTGCAGGAACGGTTCCGGCTGGCAGGCATGCTGCAGTATAAGGCCCTGGTCACAGACCTTACCCAGCTGCCTCCCGATAAGGCGGCTGTTCCGGGCGGGGATGGCGGAAAACAACTGTTTCCGCTGATCATTGCGGATGTTCCCTGCACCGGCTCGGGTACCTGGGGCCGCACACCGGACCAGCTTTTCTTTTTTGCCCCTGAAGGGATCCGCAGCTACAGCGAACGGCAAAAGAAGATTGTACAGGCTGCCCTGCGCCAGCTGGCGCCCGGCGGCTATTTCCTGTATATTACCTGTTCTGTATTCCGGGAAGAAAATGAGGACATGATTGCCTTTATTCAGGCCAACAGCACCCTGCAATTGGTGAAAAAGGAATTGTTTACTGGCTATCAGCGCAAAGCGGATACCCTGTTTGCAGCGTTGTTCCAATCCAATACTGTATAAAAAGAATTTTGGGACGAACCAGTTGGCCCGCTGTGCAGTGGGGAATTCCCGGGAACCTTAGTTGTGATCCAGGATGGACATGCGGATACCGAAGCCGGCGCGGAAGCTGGGCGTAGTGCCGTTGGCAGGTTGGTATTCCCATAGTACCACTTCTTTGTACACCAGGCCTATATTTTTGGCATATTTTTCTACCCAGTGATCTTTGTAGCCAATAGCATTGGGAATAATGACCGGTACATTGACTGAGTCGCCGGCCTGGAATACGGTTACTACGTCTTCGTAAGGTTTGTTGTTGATAATTTCTGTGCCGCCCACTTCATCATACATATAATCCCAGGAGCGGATATCATTGTCATTACTGAACTGGTAGCGCACCCGGAAGGGGTTAGTGGGTAACAGGTTATTACCCTGCCAGCTGAAGCCCATGGTAATGGGCAGCTGTAATTTCCGGTAGGTGAGGTTATCTTCCAGCAGTTCCACATGTTTACCGCTGAATTTTACCTGGTAGGACATATCTACCTGCCAGTCCTTATCATCCGTGCTTTCCAGGTCCCGCAGGTAGCGGATCACCCGCCAGGCGGGCTGACCGGCCTGGTCTGTATACGAAGCGTCCACCACATCTTTGGCCTGGTAGGAGATGGTGGTGTCTTTTTGACCGAAGTTGATAAAAATGAGGGAATCGAGCCGGTAGGTAATGGTTTTACCAGGCTCCATCACAAAGTAATCCGTTAACTGATCAGAGGGATATTGTTCTGTTTTCTCACAACTCATCAATCCACCCAGCAATGCAACGAGGAGGATTGCCGGCAGTAAGCGTCTTTTCATAGTAAAATCAGTTAATTGGAACTGCAACATACGTAAAAAACCGGGATCTGGGTTCCCGGTTAGAACGATGTATATGGCTATTTTATTGTATCTGATCAAAACAGGGGCTGGCCACGCTGGATAATGCCACCGCCGATCACATCATCGCCTTCATAGAACACGGCGCTCTGTCCCGGGGCAATACCCTTGGCGTCCTCATAAAAGCGGACCAGGATGCCATTCTCATGGGCATAGAGGTTGGACAGGCTGCCCTTGTCCTTATAGCGGATCTTGGTAAGGGCTTCCATGCCTTCAGTAATGCCATCGTATTTCAGCCAGTTGATCTTACCTACCAGCATATCGTGGCGGCTCAGATCAGCCTCATCACCCAGCATCACGGTATTGGTCTCAGGGATGATATTGGTGACATAGACCGGCTTTCCGAAAGTGATGTCCAAGCCCTTGCGCTGGCCAATGGTGTAAAAGGGATAGCCTTTGTGCTGGCCCAGGACCTTACCGTTTTTGTCCACAAAATTACCGCCTGCCACTTTTTCTTCCAGCCCGTCCACCCGGCGTTTCAGGAAGCCGCGGTAATCGTTGTCGGGCACAAAGCAGATCTCATAGCTTTCGCTTTTTTTAGCCAGCTCCGGGTAACCATAATCGTGGGCCATCTGCCTGATCTCGGTCTTCCGGAATTTACCCAGGGGGAGCAGGGTACGGCTCAGCAGGTCCTGTTGCAGGCCCCAGAGTACATAGCTCTGGTCCTTAGTGTCATCCACGCCCTTGCTGATATAATAGCGGCCATTGGTATGCTGGTGGATCAGGCCATAGTGGCCGGTAGCAATAAAATCGCAACCCAGGGCATCGGCCCTTTTCAGCAATGCGCGCCATTTGATATGGGTATTGCACATCACACAGGGGTTGGGCGTGCGGCCGGCCAGGTAT
Organism: Candidatus Pseudobacter hemicellulosilyticus; assembly: GCA_029202545.1. Classification (GTDB taxonomy): domain Bacteria; phylum Bacteroidota; class Bacteroidia; order Chitinophagales; family Chitinophagaceae; genus Pseudobacter; species Pseudobacter hemicellulosilyticus. The sequence goes on along the minus strand of CP119311.1, from coordinate 6,548,890 downwards.
TCGTCCACAAAATTATCGATCACAAAATCTCCGAACTCATCCCGGATATCCAGGATGAAATGCGGGAAGCCATGCTGAACGGCCGCCATGCGGGCATCATTAAAAGAGTCCACATTGCAGCAGCCTGTTTCTTTCTTGCTGCCTCCACTGGCGGCATAATCCCATGTTTTCATGGTGATCCCTACCACTTCATATCCTTCGTGGTGTAACATCAGGGCAGCAACGGTGCTGTCGATCCCTCCACTCATGGCCATTAAAACTTTACCTTTCCGGCTCATAACTCGATACTGTTAACTAAGAAAATGACAGCTTCCTTTATCCTTCCGGACAGCCTGCGGGCAGGCTCCGGGCGAAGCGGGAGCAAAGATACATCAACATACTGTAAGGGGGAAAGGTTGCCCGGAGCTGGAAAAATCTGCTTAATTTACCTAATCGTTTACCAATCAGACATATATGAGAAAATTGCTATTTTTTGTGGCAATGGCCCTGCTGCTGGGACCATTGGCAGCCTATAGCCAGGACCTGGGGTATTACCTTCCTGCCGGCGTACAGTATGATCCGGCCATCCCCAAACCCAAAGACATTATTTACCATGAACCGGGCGAGTGGCATGTGACCCACGACCGCCTCGTCAACTATATGCAGGCCCTGGCCACCGCCGCGCCTGGCAGGATAAAGCTGGAAACCATGGGTTTTACCTATGAGCAGCGGCCGCAGGTGCTGCTGATCATCACTTCTCCGGCCAATCACCAGAAACTGGAAACCATCCGCCAGCAGCATGTCCTGCTCACGGACCCGGCCCGGTCCGGCTCCCTGGATATTGACCAGCTGCCCCTGGTGGTCTATATCGGCCACTCCATCCATGGTAACGAGCCCAGCGGCGCCAACGCCGCCCTGCTTAGCGCCTATTACCTGGCGGCAGCGCAGGGCAAGGGCATTGAGGAATTGCTGGACAGCACCGTGATCCTGCTGGACCCCGCTTTTAACCCGGACGGACTGCAGCGGTTCAGTACCTGGGTGAACCAGCACAAGAGCCAGCAGCTGGTCACTGATCCTTTCAGTCGCGAGTTCAACGAGGTATGGCCTGGTGGCCGGTTCAACCATTACTGGTTTGACCTGAACCGCGACTGGCTCCCGGCCGTTCATGTGGAAAGCCAGCACCGCCTGCGCTGGTTCCATGCCTGGAAACCCAATATCCTTACGGATCACCACGAGCAGGGCAGCAACGCCACGTTCTTTTTCCAGCCCGGCGTTCCCTCCCGCGTCAACCCGCTCACCCCCGCCCGTAACCAGGAGCTGACAGCAAAACTGGGCGAGTTCCATGCCGCCTACCTGGATAGTATCGGCTCCCTGTATTTTACCAAGGAGAGCTATGATGATTTCTACTATGGCAAGGGCTCTACCTACCCGGATGTGCAGGGTTGCATCGGTATTCTCTTTGAGCAGGCTTCCTCCAGGGGCCATGCCCAGCAGACCATCAACGGCGTGCTGCGGTTCCCCTTCACTATCCGCAACCAGTTTGTGACCACCCTGTCCACGCTGGCCGGCGCCAAAGCTTTACGCAAGGAGCTGCTGGCCTGGCAAAGGGACTTCTATAAAAGCGCGGTCAGCGAAGCATCAGCCGCGCCGGTCAAAGGCTATGTGTATGGCGATGCAGCTGATCCGGCCAAAACGGCCCTGTTCACAGAGATGCTTCGCCGTCACCAGATTACAGTGCATGCGCTGAAAGAGAACCTGACTGCCGGGGAGTATCGCTTTGAGAAAGAGAAAGCCTTCCTGGTACCCGCTGCACAACCGCAGTACCGGCTGATCCGCGGCATTTTTGACAAGACACTCACGTATAAGGATAGTCTATTTTATGATATTACGGCCTGGACAATGCCACTGGCCTTTGGGCTGCCTTATGCCGAACTGGGGGCAGGGCAGTACAAGCCAGGACTGCTGGGGGCTATTATTGATACTGTACATTTCCCAACGGGTACGGTGAATGGTGGCCTGAGCCGCTACGCCTATGTATTCCGCTGGGACAGCTACTATGCACCGCGGGCTTTGTATGAGCTGCAAATGGCCGGCATACTCACTAAAGTAGCTACGGCCCCTTTTGCTATCCGCACAGCGGCGGGGCAGCAGTCCTTTGATTATGGCAGTATCCTGGTGCCGGTGGGCCTGCAGAAAGGATCACCGGAGCAGGTATATGCCCTGTTGCAAAAGGTGGCTTCCCGCAATGCGCTGGAGGTATTAGCCCTGCCTACGGGTGCGGCTTCTACCGGTGTTGATCTGGGTAGCGCCCGCATGACGGTACTGACACCACCTGCTATCGCCCTGCTGGTAGGGCCTGGCGTTAATGCTACTGATGCAGGCGAGGTCTGGCACCTGCTGGACCAGCGCTTCCAGATACCGGCCACGCAGCTGGAGATCGGCACCTTTAACCGGATGGATCCGGATCGCTACAATACCCTGGTCATGGTGGGCGGGAATTACAATGAGCTGAACAAGGAAAAGCTGAAAAGCTGGGTGCAGGGTGGCGGTACGCTGGTCCTGACAGAAGAGGCAGTGACCTGGGCGGCGCAGAACGGGCTCACCGAACTGAGCTTCCGGAAGGCCAAAGAGGATACGCTGGTAAAAGCGGTCTATGCGGAGCGTGAGTTCCGCGAGGGTGCAAAGCGCATGAATGGAGCGATCTTTCGCGCAACAATTGACCGTAGTCATCCCCTTGCTTACGGGTATAATTACCCGAATATAGACCTGTTTAAATCCACATCTATTTTCGTGGAAAAAACTAAAAACTTGTATGCGCAGCCCTTCGTATATGGAGATAGCCCTTTGCAAAGCGGTTTTATCACGAAAGGCAATTACGAAGTATTGAAGCAATCAGCAGCGGTACAGGTCAGCACCCTGGGTGGGGGCCGGGTGATATCCCTGGCGGACAATCCCAATTTCCGGGCTTACTGGCTGGGTGGCACCAAATTATTCCTGAACGCCCTGTTCTTCGGCAGGCTGATAGATGCCGGTTCAGCCCGGTAGGAGCGGGAGTTTTCAAAAGGATATCCACAGGCCGGGACCGGCTGCTGGTGGCTCGTACGGAAAACGTATCTTGCCGGCATTAATAGAAACAATTTTAAGTACGCAGCTAAAAAGTAAATTATGATTAAACTACAGGTAATCGGCAATCTGGGTAAGGATTGCGTCACGAACACAGTGAACGGGAAGAATGTGATCAATTTCAACGTGGCCCATACAGAAAAATTTAAGGATGCCCAGGGAAACCAGAAAGACAAGACTATCTGGGTGGAATGTGCTTACTGGACAGAACGTACTGGTATCGCCCCTTACCTGCGCAAAGGCACCCAGGTGTATGTAGAAGGTACACCAGAGGTAAGGACCTATCCCAAGAATGATGGTACTACCGGTGCTTCCCTGACCCTGCGTGTACTCAACGTACAATTACTGGGCGCCCGTACGGAAGGTGGCAGTGGTGGTTATGGTGGCGGTGACAGCAACTATGCCAGCGCCCCTGCCGGACCAGCTGTCAATACAGGTGGTGGTGCGCCTATGAATGAACCCATGGACGATCTGCCATTCTAAACTGACCTGTTTTTTTGTGGTAACACTTTGTGCAGTATAGCCAATCGGGGCTTTCCAGCAGGGAAGCCCCGATTTGTTTTTAAGTAGTCTGAAGGTTTGGGACGAACCTAAGACATGCGTTACGTAGCAGAACAAACCTGGGATAAAAAAGACCGGAGGAAAAGTTTGGGAAAAAAATTAAGATATGGCTTTAGTAAGCAGTGCATGCCTTTTTAAAGGATCGGAATAAAACTTTGGGGCGAACCAAAAAGGCGGTTACAGAGAGCTTGAACAAACCTGCAATAACAAGGTCCGGACAGGAGTTTGAGGCGAGCCCAAAGTGGCACTCCAACTATTCTAAGGCTGTTCTCTGGTTCGTCCCAAAAAGCTGTGAATAGCTTGCGTTAGCAGCCAGCTACTGCTTGTGGCGTTTGCTTTTTGGTTCGTCCCAAAAACAAAACAGCTGAATTTTTCAGCGGGTTATTTTTTCTTCTCATACTCCGCAACCCAGCGCTCCACGTCTGCGCGGCTTACGGGCCTGTCCTCATGATCCACATTAAGTACCATCAGGTAACCTTTACTGCCTGGCGTGGCCGTAAAAGCACTGTACAGGTTCCATTGCTCACTCACCAGCAGGCGGCCGGTACTGCCATTCCATAATTCCCGGGCACAGAGACAACCCATGGAAGGCGTGAGCGGATAGTAAGGCTTATCCTTAAAATATTCCGGGTCCAGGGTGGTGCCATGGGCAATGATCTCGCGGCGGCCAATCTTACCGGCATAGAGTGCCTCCTGCATGGGGCCGTAATTACGCCAGCGCGGCGGCAGCAGCAACTGGTAGGCGTCCAGGGCGGCGCGTGTGCTGTCCCAGCGACTGCCGGGCGTCAGCTGGAAATAGTTCCCCCACTTGCCCTCATAGGGCAACTGCAGCTGGATATTGGGCGTGGGCCCGATAAAATTATTGCGGGAAACGCCAATGCCTGTGACCCGGTACACCCCCTGCGGCGTGTTGCCGTTGGTCAGGAAATAGGGAAGGGCCGAAGCCGATCGCGCCAGCTGCTCAAAGACCATCAGCCGCCCATCAGGATGACGCGCAAAACGGCCATCAGCCTGCTGGACAATGGCCATGCCAGGCTGATCCCGGTCCCAGCGCTGAAAGGAATAGATCATTTTCTGTCCGGCCAGCTTATTATAGGCAAACAGCTCCGGTAAGGCCGGGGTTTTTATTTTTTGATAGAGCGTATACCGGTTGAGCCATTTTTCCAGCTCCAGCAGGAGGGGCAGGGTATCATAACCGGGGAACTGCTCTACCATCCGGATCTTGAGGGAATTGGTATGGTCGATACTGGTGTCCTGTCGGTACAGGTACACTACACTGATAGCAAAGAGTTTGGGATGGGTTTCGGTCTGGACTACCCGCTGCACCTCCTTGATAAAGGTCTCCGGATATACTGCAAAGGTCGCTTCCAGCAATGCCCAGCGGGTATCATAACCGAGGGAATCATAATGGTCAAAGAGTTTCTGTAATCCCTGGCGGCTCTCCTCGCTCCGCAGCTGGAACTGGGTCACAGCCAGGCAGGCCGATTCAAAGCGGTCCTCGTTATCACTGTCCGGCGTCAGTGCAAAAGTGCGTCCCACCGTCCGTTCCCGCAGGTCCTGCGCCAGCAGGTCCCTTTTGGCCTGCAATACAAAACCACTGTATAGCTGGTCGCGGCCCGTTTGAGCCCCCAGTTCTTGTCCAATGCCCAGCAGGATCAGCAGCACCCATCTTTTCATCCGCATATTTTTAGTGTATTCTGGCCGGATGCAAGGCCCGCAGATAGTCTTCCTGGCGGCAGGAAACCGGTACGGGCACTTCATCTGTACAAATGTAATTCTTCCTTCTTATTTCCTTCATTTGTTAGTAACTTCAGCAGCACGTATCCATTTTTTTTCAACCAAACAATTGTTGTTCATGCAATCATTCCTGTACAGGAGCGCGGCTGCTTGCCTGCTGATCCTTTGCCTGGTCCGCTGCAACGACCAGCCCGCAGACAAGACCGCCGCTGCTACTACCGATTCAACAGCCATTACCGGTTCCTGGAAATTAGGTATCCAGTTCTGGACCTTCCATGTATATCCCTTCCTCACAGCCGTAGAAAAAGCGGACAGCGCCGGCATCAAAAACATAGAAGCCTTCCTGGGACAGCCCATTGGCGGGGATTCCAGAGATACTTTCGGCATCCGCCTGTCAACCGAAGGCAGGGATAAAGTAAAACAGCTGCTGCGATCCAAAGGCATGACCATGGTGGCTTTTGGCGTGGTGGTACCGCAATCGGTCCAGGAATGGGCGCAGACCTTTCAGCTGGCCAGGGACATGGGCGTTCAGTATATTACGGCCGAGCCGCTCAAGTCGCACTGGGGCATTGCCGATAGTCTGGCCGGAGTGTACGGTATTCCGGTAGCCATTCATGACCATCCCCGCAGCAGCCCCTATGATCACCCGGATTCCGTGATAGCGGCTATGAAAGGACACCCTAACCTCTATGCCTGTGCCGACCTGGGCCACTGGGCTCGTAGCGGACTGGATGTGGTGGACTGCCTCAAAAAACTGGAAGGCCGCATCATCGGCTCGCACCTGAAAGATGTAGTGGCATTCAATAATCCCCAGGCCGCCGATACCATTCCCGGCAAGGGCGTGATCAGGTTCCCCGAAGTATTTGCCGAATTCAAAAGACAACAATTCAAAGGCATGTTCTCCATAGAACATGAGTCCAACTGGGCCAATAATGTGCCCGATGTAATGGAGATTGTGACCTTCTACCAGCAGCAGGTAGCTGCTGTTAAATAAATCAACTGATCCTTTCATCTTAATACCTTTCTTATGCCTGGTTCCTCACACCGCCGGAAATTCCTCAAACAGCTGAGTGGTTCTGCCCTGCTGTTATCGGCCAGCCCCTTTGCCACACTGGCCAATGAAGAAAAAATGGAAGAACGCATCCTCCACTATGAAAAGCCCATCACTGCCAACGACACACTGCGCATTGCCTGCATTGGCCTGGGCATTATGGGCCATGCCAACCTGGATACCGCCCTCAAAATTCCCGGGGTAGAACTGGCTGGCGTCTGCGATCTCTATACCGGCCGGCTGGAAAGGGCTAAAGAATTATGGGGCAAAGACCTGTTCACCACCCAGGATTACCGGGAACTGCTGGAACGAAAAGATATTGATGCCGTCATCATAGCTACCAGTGATCAGTGGCATGCCCGCATTTCCATTGACGCCCTCAAAAAAGGCAAGGCCGTCTATTGTGAAAAGCCGATGGTGCATAAGATCAGCGAGGGGCTGCCTGTGATCCAGGCCCGGCAGCAGTCCGGCAAGACCATGCAGGTGGGTAGCCAGCGCGTCAGCAGCATCGTATACGCCAAGGCCCGGGAACTGTACAGGGCAGGAGAGATAGGCCAGCTGAACTGCATTGAGGCCAGCTTCGACCGGCAGAGTGCTAACGGGGCCTGGCAATACACCATGCCTACCGATGGTTCGCCCCAAACGGTTGACTGGGACCGTTATATTGCCGGTATGCCCAAAACACCGTATGATCCTAAGAAATTCTTCTGGTGGCGGAATTATAAAGAGTTTGGCACCGGGGTGGCCGGGGACCTCTTTGTTCACCTGCTGTCGGGTATTCATACCATTACTGATTCCTACGGACCGGATACCATATTTTCATCAGGTCAGCTGAGCTATTGGAAAGACGGCCGCAATGTGCCGGACGTTATGACGGCCGTGATGAACTACCCGGAAACACCGCAGCATCCTGCTTTCCAGGTGATGCTGCGCGTGAATTTCATCAGCGGCAATGGCGGTAAAAGCGTTACCCGTTTTATTGGCAGCGAAGGCGTGCTGGAAATGGGCGGTAATGATTTTATCATCAACCATAGTATCCTGCCCAAAGCACCGGGCTTTGGGGGCTGGGATGCCGTCACTACCTATCCGCAGGCTATGCAGGAAACGCTGAAAACACAGTACGAGCAGCGCTGGTCCAAAGCAGACCAGCAGTCGCAGAAAAAAGATCCTGTAAAATATGCGGCTCCGCAGGGTTATTCCGAATCGGCCGATCACTGGCTGAACTTTGTGGAAGGAGTGCGCAAGGGCAAGGCGGTCACTGAAGGCCCGGAGTTCGGCTTTCGTGCGGCGGCGCCCTGCCTGGCGGCGAACGACAGCTATTTTCAGCAGAAGGTGATCAAGTGGGATCCGGAGAAAATGAAGCTGCGTTAAAAACGCATTATACAAAAGAGGCCAGCTCATGCTTTTGAGCTGGCCTCTTTTGTATGGCCGATAAAACAACAGTGGACAGCAGCCTGCAACCACTGCAACAGTTTTTTGTTGCCTGGGTTAGCGGGCGTCCTTGCATTGGTAGTCCCTGAAATACGTGCTTCTGCTGCTATGCAGCCATTTTTGCAAGCCCTTGCCGGGATCACTGTTGCACCGCAGCTAAGCTGCAAGGGGCAGCATTCCTTTTTTACCGTTACTTTTGCGGCATGTCGTCCGAAGTATTCTCTTATGAAGAACTGTTACAGTTCACCCAATCCGTTTTCCGCAGCATCGGCTGTCCCGATGCCGATGCGGAAACAGCCGCCAAAGTTTTATTGTCTGCCGATCTCCGGGGTGTGGACTCCCACGGCGTAGCCCGCCTGACGGGATACGTGCGTCTCTGGGAAGCCAAAAGGGTCAATGCCCGCCCACAGCTCCGCGTCATCCATGAAACGCCTTCCACGGCCGTAGTGGACGGGGACAGCGGACTGGGACTGGTGGTGGCGCCCTATGCTATGCAGGTGGCCATCGACAAGGCCCGGCAGGTAGGCACTGGCTGGGTGAGCGTACAGAACAGCAACCACTTCGGCATTGCCGGCTATCATGCTATGATGGCCCTGGCCCAGGACATGATCGGGATCTCCATGACCAATGCCAGCGCCCTGGTAGCGCCCACCTTCTCGGCGGAGCGTTTGCTGGGCACCAATCCCATCTGTGTGGCTATCCCGGCAGGCGGGCAGCCGCCTTTTGTGGCCGACCTGGCCACCACCACAGCCGCCAATGGCAAGCTGGAGATCCTGCAACGTAAGAACCTGGAAGCCCCGCTGGGCTGGGTGCAGGATAAAGAAGGCCAGCCCACCACCAATGCCCATGAGCTGAAGACCGGCGGTGCGTTGCTGCCCCTGGGCGGCGACCGGGAACACGGCAGCCACAAAGGCTATGCATTAGGGGCAGTAGTGGATATCTTCTCAGCCGTCCTCAGCGGCGCCAATTACGGCCCCTGGGTACCGCCTTTCCCCGCCTATGTGCCCATGCCTGAAAATATGCCCGGTAATGGCATCGGCCATTTCTTCGGCGCCATGCGGGTGGACGCCTTCCGGCCTGCCGAAGACTTCAAACAGCATATGGACAAATGGATCACCCGCTTCCGCAGCGCCCGCCCCGTGGCCGGTGAGGAAGCCGTCCTGATCCCCGGCGATCCGGAAAGGGAAATGGAGGCTGTACGCATCCGGCAGGGTATACCGCTGCTGGGCGCGGTGGTCACGGACCTGCAGCAGCTGGCGCAGAAGCTGGAACTGCCTTTCCCAACACATTGATCTTTAATGATGCAACATTGAATTGATAGGGGTTTCCCGATAGGCCCTTGTATATTTCCAGGGGGTGGACCATCATATAGTTCCAACCTTTATCTTTGCGCCTGCCCGTAAAAGACCAGGGTATATTACAGATATGAAAATTATGAAGTTCGGCGGCACGTCCGTAGGCAAGCCGGAACGTATGCACCAGGTGGCCCAACTGATCACCAAAGATCCGGAACCCACAATTGTTGTATTGAGCGCCCTTAGCGGTACCACCAATGCGCTGGTCTCCATTGGAGACGCCATGGCTGCCGGTAACCGTGAGGAAGCCAAGGCACAGATCGATAAGCTGGAAGCCCATTACCAGTCGTTCATCAAGGAACTGGTCAAGTCTGATGCCGGTCTGCAAAAGGCGAAGCAAATTGTAGCTGAACACTTTGAATTTCTCAATATCATCCTGAAGATCTCCTTCAGTGAAGCGCTGAGCAAGGATATCCTGGCCCAGGGTGAACTGTTGTCTACCAAGCTCTTCAGTGTATACCTGACCGAAAATGGCGTGGACCATGCCCTGCTGCCCGCCCTGGAATTCATGAGCATTGATATCCAGGATGAACCGCAGCTCAGCAGCATCCGTCCCAAACTGCAGCACCAGCTGGACCTGCATAAGGATAAAAGATTATTCATCACCCAGGGATATATCTGTCGCAACGCCCGTGGCGAAGTGGACAACCTGAAAAGGGGTGGCAGTGATTATACGGCATCCCTGGTGGCGGCCGCCTGCAATGCTTCCGTGTGCGAGATCTGGACGGATATTGACGGCATGCACAACAATGACCCCCGTGTGGTGAAAAAGACGTTGCCCATTGAACAGCTCAGCTTTGAAGAAGCTGCCGAGCTGGCCTATTTTGGCGCCAAGATCCTGCACCCCACCTGTATCTGGCCTGCCCAGCAGCAGAAAGTGCCGGTAAAACTGCTCAATACCATGCAGCCTGAGGCGCACGGTACCGTTATCATGCAGGAAGCTGGCTCCGTAGGCGCCAAAGCCGTGGCCGCCAAGGATGGTATTATTGCCATCAATATCAAGAGCAGCCGCATGCTCCTGGCCTTCGGTTTCCTCCGTAAGATCTTCGAGGTATTTGAAAAATACCGCACGCCGATAGATATGATCACCACTTCCGAAGTGGCTGTTTCTGTTACCATTGACAGTGCCGCACAGCTTCAGGCCATTGTGAAAGAACTGGAACCCTTCGGAACAATTGAGGTGGAAGATAACCACACTATCATTTCTGTGGTAGGCAACGAAATTGCTGAAACACCCAATGTCCTGCATAAATTATTCGAAGCTTTGACTCCAATACCTGTGAGAATGGTTAGTTATGGTGGTAGCCGGCACAACGTGAGCATCCTGGTGCCGTCATCGTACAAAACGCAGACCTTGCAGTTGTTGAATAAGGGAATGTTTAATCTGGAGTAAAAAAGCTTATTCAGCAGCGCATGAAACTTAAAAAGCGCTGATGAAGTATATCTACCTTTTTCTATGCCTGACTGTGTCATCGGTCAGCCTGGGGCAGTCTGTGAAAAACATTTCCGGGTTGGTGACCAGTGCAGGTACGGGTTTGCCCCTTCCTAACGTGAGTGTGTTCCTCAATGGTACATCCAAAGGGACCATGACGGATTCGGACGGGCATTACCGTTTACAGGACCTTCCGTACGGTGCCTACGAGCTGGTGTTCTCTTCCGTAGGGTATACCACCCGGGTACACCAGTTTACCGCGGCCGATCTGCCGCTGAACCTGGACATGGAATTATCCCCCAAACCCATGGAGCTGGAAACGGTGACGGTATCGCCGTTCCTGAAAGACGGCTGGCGGATCTGGGGCCGTTTTTTCCGGGAGAACTTCATTGGCAATTCCAAGGCCGCAGAAAACTGCGTGATCAAAAATTATAAAGTCCTCCGCTTCCGTCATAACAAGGCTGCTAAAACACTGGAAGTGTATGCAGACGAGCCCCTGATCATTGAGAACAAGGTCCTGGGCTACCGGATCCAGTACCAGCTGGAAATGTTTGTGCATAACTGGAATACCCGCTCCCAGCTGTTCTGGGGATATACCCTGTTTGAGGACCTGACGGCCGGCCAGAAAAAGCCGCCCGCCCGCCTGCTGCAACGGCGGCAGGAAGTATACCGCGGCTCGCTGATGCATTTTATGCGCAGCCTCTATGCCGACCGGTTAAAGAAGGAAGGGTTTGAAGTACAGCGGATGCGCAAGGCGCCGGACCCTGCCCACCCGGGGGATTCATTGTCGGTGGTGAGTCGTCCCTTCATGACGGCCGATAGCTTACTGGTCACGCGGAATGATTCTTCCAAAGTCCTTTTCTTCCAGGATTACTTACAGGTCACAGCCATCAATTCCAGGGAGGAAACAGAATACCTGCACTATATCAAACAAGGCCGCAAGCCCTGGTTCCAGCGCTCGGTGCTGTCCCTGCTGGAAGAGCAGCCGGTGACCATCCAGCGCAATGGCGGCTACCAGCCGCCGCAGAACCTGATCCTCTCAGAATACTGGGGCTGGAGCGAAAAAGTTGCTCATCTATTGCCCTGGGATTACCGGGAGCCGGCTGTGCTGCCATAAAGGACCCGGCGCTATTTCCGGGGGATACGCAACCCAATGCTTTGCTGATCCCGGGGCTGATTTGTTATTTTCCCGGCGGTTCGTTTTATTTGTGTCTGCAAACCCCTGACATGAAGCATATCCCTTATCTCGCCCTCCTGCTGACAGTAATAACTTTTTCAGCCGCCTGTACCGATAAAAAAGCCCAATTGAGCAAATGCTGGTTCTATACCTACCAGGAAAATGCCGGTACGAGGCCTACGGGCAGCGCTGCCGATCCTGTTCTTGACCCAACTTATTTTATCAATCTCCAGAAAGATACCAGGTACACCAGCTATATGGGCAGTATTGACTATGGGGAATGGTCAGTGGATGGTAAATACATTGTACTGAAAAATGTTAAAGGTAAAGCCAGGCGAATTTACGTACACAAAATAGGGGAGAAGGAAATGGCGCTGGACCTGGAGCCCGCCAATGAGGATAAATCGGTCAATTATTTTGAAGGTACCGTAAGCCCCTATAAAGACGATATCAATGATCCATTTACCATGGAGAATAACCGCTGGCGTATTCCGCCGGTGAAAAAGGAAACAGCCGAAGAAATTGTGGACCGCCTTAAAAATCATTTCAGGTACTGGGAGAAATATTTTGACTGGGGCCTGAAGACCGGTAAGAATTCCCTGGACGTGCGCAGCCTGCGCGGGCCATTGAAAATGTATGGCAACGGCTTTGAGCTGGTGCCTTTTGAAAACTGGCCGGATGAATGGAAAGCCTGTTTCTTTGATGAGGAGGACCAGCAGGCAGCGTACGACAAACTACTCCATTTTATGCAAACGGAACGGATCGCCTGGTCCAAGACCGATCATAAATTCAAAATGTTCATCTCGGCATTCCAGCAGGTGCAGCAAAAGCTTCGGTAGGCTTACAGGAAGCGCTGTTCCTTCAGCCAGGTCTGAACCAGTTCCATCCATTTCACTTCGCTGGTCTTATTGTTCATACCAAAGCCATGGCCGCCCTGTTCATACAGGTAGAGCTGTGCCGGTATCTTATGCTTTTGCAGGGCGGCATAAAACCGTTCACTGTTGGCTACAGGCACGGCTTTATCGTCCCGGGCATGCACCAGGAAAGTGGGTGGTGTCTGGCGGGTGACCTGCTCATCATTGGAAAATGCTTTGATCTTTTCAGCTGCCGGGTGTTCGCCGATCAGGCGGTTGCGGGAGCCCATATGGGTGATGCTGTCCCGGAAACTGATCACGGGATAGATGAGCAGCATAAAGTCGGGCCGCAGATTGGTCTTCTTCGGAACCTCAATATAATGATGGGTGAAATGGGTGCCGGCGGTAGAAGCCAGGTGACCACCGGCGGAGAAGCCCATGATACCTACTTTTTCAGGGTTTACCTGCCATTCGGCGGCGCGTTCCCGGACCAGCTGGATAGCGCGCTGGGCGTCCTGAACAGGACCGATGGAGCGATCGGGCATGAGCTTATCTTCCGGCAGCCGGTACTTCAGCACAAAGGCGGCGATGCCCATTTCATTGAATTTTTTAGCTACATCGGTGCCCTCATGAGAATAAGCTACAATGGAATAGCCGCCACCGGGAATGATCACCACGGCAGTACCGGTGGCTTTTTCTTTGGGCGGCAGGTAGATCTCCAGGGTGGGCTGGCTGATGGCGGAGATACGGGTGATGCCATTGGCGTCCGTCTGGGAACGTTCTTCGTTAGCGCCAGGAAGGGAGTTGGGAATATGATCGTACAATGGGATGGTGGTCTGGGCGGAGAGCGGGCTGGAAAGACCAGCCAGTGCAAGCAGGAAAAGGAACTGTTTCATTGTTTCGGTTGTTATAGTTCGTTAGTTTGATAGCGTCCTTTACTGGTGTGGCGGGTGATTTTTGGGAACCATTGGCCGGGGCTGGCAGAACCGTTTTTTTTGACGCCGGCAGGCAATCGTTCCTGCGCCACTTATCAAATTTATCGTTTAATTGGCCAGCCGCAAACCTTTTACAGAATATTAAGTTAAATGGCCCTTTCCCGGCTTTTACAAAAGTAACTAAGGCATTAGGTTTGGAGTCATACCTGTATAAAACCCATTTGTATGAAACAGCTATACTCCTTCATTTTACTCCTCTTTGTTGCTGTTGGATCCAGCTCCTGCAGTAAAGATGTTCTTAAACCATATGAAGATCGCATTGAAGGCGCCTGGGAACTGACCAATGTCAAAAAAATTGGCAGGGGCAGTACCAATATTGCTTTTGACGGCGGCCTCTTCACCTTCTATGGCTCAGGCCGGATGTCCTGGGAGGACGGCTATGGCGGCTATTATGAGGGCGACTGGTCCATCCGCCGCCAGAATATCCCCGACTGCTACGTGGATGAGAACGGCAACCAGCAGTGCGACAGCCGCCTTGTGCGCAACCTCCGTGTCAACGTAGTGGACTTTGGCAACCGGGATACCCGCTTTGAATATTTTGATGAGATCCTGTTTGTCAGCACCAACCGGTTCAAAGCCTATATCTACGATGGTAACAGGACCTATATTTTTGAATTCAGGAGGAGATAAAACAATTCACGCTCAATATATACCTGGCCCTGTCTTCCCCGGAAGGCGGGGCTTTTTATTTTGCATACTGCGTCAGCAGCCGTTCATAGATGGTCTCTATTTCATGGGTCATATTGGCGGCGCTGTAGCCGCTGCTGATAGTAGCGCGGGCCTGCTGGCCCAGCTGCTGCCGGGCGGCGGGATCGGCGGCCAGTTGCAGGATGGCGGCGGCCAGGTCTTCTTCCAGGTTGGCCGTAGGGATCAGCAGGCCGTTCTGTCCGGCCCGGATCACTTCAGAAGTGCCGTCCACCTGGGTGCCGATGATGGCTTTACCCATGGCCATGGCTTCCAGCAGCCCGATGGGCAGGCCTTCCCAGAGCGAGGGGAGGACAAAAATATCGGCGGCGGCCAGCACGTCCGGAACGTCCGCACGGAAGGGCTGGAAGATCACCTTACCGGTGATGCCGGCCTGCTCCACCATTTGCTGGGCCTGGGCTTTCTGATCGCCATCACCCACCATCAGGAGGCGGAGGTCCGGCCTTTGCGCCAGGGCTTTGATAAAGGCGGCAATCAGCTTCAGCGGCTGCTTCTGGTGAATAAAGCGCGCTACAAACAGCACCAGGGTGCTGTCAGCCGGGATGTTCAGCTCCTGCCGGATATTGGCAAAGGAACGGGCGGGATCAAATTTGCGGAGATCGATCCCGTTATTGATCACGGTAGACTGAAAGCTGGAGAAATATTTTTTACCGGTCTGCTGGTTGGAAGCGGACACGGAGATATTGACGTCGGAGCGGCGGGTGAGCAGCTTTTCGCCCATGACCCGGACCTTCCGGATCAGGGGCTGCTGATCATCATGAAAGGACCAGCCATGGACGGTATAGACCAGTGGCAGGCCCAGTTGTTTGGTGGCCCAGAACACGTTGCTGTTGGCGCGGGTGCCATGGGCATGGACCAGTGAAATACGGTTACTGCGGATGAACTGCTTTACCTTTCCCCATTTGCTGATATCAAAGGGTTTTTCGGTAAAGATCACCTGGGTCTGGATGCCCATGCTTTTAAGGCGGTCAACCATGGGCCCTTCGGTGAAGGATAATACCACAGGCTCATACCGGTCCCTGTCCAGGTTCTCCACCAGGCTCAGCAAATGGCTTTCGCCGCCACCTACCTGACCCTGGCGGATGGTTTCCAGTATCCGTATTTTCTGTTTGCTCATGGGTTAGATTACCAGCATGGCGTCGCCGTAGCTGAAGAAACGGTATTTGTCCTTGATCGCTTTTTTATAGGCTTCCATGGCCAGGTCGTAACCGGCAAAAGCGCAGGTCATGATCAGCAGGCTGGTCTTGGGCAGGTGCAGGTTGGTCACCAGGGCATCTGCAATATTGAACTGGTAAGGCGGGTGGATGAAAATATTGGTCCAGCCTTCGGAAGGTTTCAGCAGTTTCTCGGCGGTATAGGAGGACTCAATGGCGCGCATGGTAGTGGTGCCAACGGAGCAGATCCTGTTGCCGCCCTGGATGGCTTTGTTCACCACTTTGCAGGCATTGTCTTCTATCCGGTAGTATTCAGCATCCATCTTGTGTTTGCTGAGGTCTTCCACCTCAATGGGGCGGAAAGTACCGAGACCGGTATGCAGCGTTACTTCGGCAAAGCGGATGCCTTTGATCTCCAGCCTTTTGATCAGCTCAATGCTGAAGTGGAGACCGGCAGTGGGCGCTGCTACAGCACCTTCATGTTTGGCGTAAACAGTCTGGTACCTTTCTTTATCTTCTGCTTCGGGTTTGCGTTTGATGTATTTGGGCAGGGGTGTTTCACCCAGGAATTCCAGCATCTGGCGGAACTCTTCATCGGTGCCATCCCAGAGGAAGCGGATGGTACGGCCGCGGGAAGTGGTGTTGTCTATCACTTCTGCTACCAGCTCGTCATTTTCCCCAAAATAGAGTTTGTTACCTACCCGGATCTTACGGGCGGGATCAACGATCACGTCCCAGAGACGGTTGGGCTTGTTCAGTTCGCGGAGCAGGAATACCTCGATCTTGGCGCCGGTCTTTTCCTTGCGGCCATACATACGGGCCGGGAATACCTTGGTATTGTTGACTACAAAAACGTCCTTATCGTCAAAGTAATCCATGATATCACGGAAATACTTGTTCTCGATGTTACCGGTCTGACGGTGAACAACCATCAGGCGTGCATCTTCACGTTTCTTTGTAGGGTGCTGGGCAATAAGATTGAGAGGAAGATCGAATCTGAACTGTGAAAGTTTCATGTAGCGAATTATTTTTTATAGTGTGCCACATGATACCAACAAGGGAGTAAGAACGGGTACATCGGGGATTCCGGTACAAACGAGGTCTTACGGCACCAGGTTTGATAACATGTTGAGCGCTTTTTCGAGCGTGCAAAGGTATGCGAATTTCCGAAAATAATAAAAAAAATGATACGGCGTGTGGCTGGCCATATTTTTAAATATATTTCCTTCTATGAACCGAAGCACCTGTATCCTCCTGTTTATACTCCTCGGACTGGCTTCTGCAACTGTAGCACAGCAACCTGTTCTTCCCGGCGAACCTGCCCGCCCTGCCACTGCCAGGGGTAAAAATTACCCCAGTCTGCTCTGGCGTATCACGGGCAAAGGCATGAAAAAGCCTTCCTACCTGTTTGGCACCATGCATGTCAGTGATAAGCTGGCTTTTCACCTGGGCGATTCCTTTTATAACGCTATCCGCAATGCGGAAGTAGTGGCGCTGGAAACCAATCCCGAAACCTGGCAGGAGGATTACAGCAGATCAACCCTCTTCAATCCAGCCCGGAACAGTGGCAGGAAGAATGCGTATACCCCTTCAACCATCAATATGGTGAAAGGAGCGCCGGACGATAAAATGTATACCAGCAGCTTTGCCATCGACAGCTATGAGGAACTGGTGAAAGCTGCCCTGTCCATGGAACCTTCCATGGTCAATAATCTCCTGTACAGAACGTATGGGGAGACCAGCGATTTTGAGGAAGATACTTTCCTGGATATGTACATATTCCAGGTGGGGCGCAAACTGGGTAAAAAGGTAAGTGGTGTGGAGAGCTTCGTGGAGAGTGAAAGACTGCTGGTGGAAGCCTACCGGGATATGCGGAAGGAGCAGAAGAACAGGCGGCGATATTATTATGACATAGAACAGCAGGTGTATAATAATCCCAGGCTGATTGAGGATGCCTATCGTAAGGGTGATCTGGACCTGCTGGATTCCCTGGAAACCATCAATATGCGCTCTGAAAGCTTCCGGGAAAAATTCCTGTACAGGCGCAACGAGATCCAGGCTGCCAGTATGGATTCCATCATGCGCCGCTCTTCCCTTTTTGTGGGCGTAGGCGCCGCCCACCTGCCGGGGCCGCGGGGAGTGATTGCCCTGCTGCGGCAGATGGGCTATACCGTCAGGCCCGTGTTCATGGACAACCGCAACAGCAGCCAGAAAGAGTCCATTGAGCGGCTGCGGGTAGACCATATTTTCCAGTCGCAGACGGCTGCCGACGGCCTGTACAAAGTAGCCATCCCCGGTAATAAATTCTATCATTTCACGGACTGGAGCGGCATGCAGGTGGTACAGTATGCGGATATGGTCAACGGGACCTATTACCTGGTCACCCGCATCAAGACCAACAGCAGTCTTTGGGGGCATAGCAATGCAGCCCTGCTGGACAAGATAGACCACTGGCTCTATGAATATATTCCGGGTAAGATCCGGAAGAAGACGCCCATCACCAGGAATGGTTACCCGGGACTGGATATCCTGGCGCAAACCCGCCGGGGCGATTACCAGCAATACCAGGTTTTTGTCACTCCTTTTGAAGTGGTTGTTTTCAAGATGAGCGGCGTGGGCAATTATATTACCCGCAGCCCGGATGCCGGTAGGTTCTTTGGCTCTGTCCGCCTGAAAGAGTACGGTAGTCCCGATTGGGTCAGCTGGCAGCCGCCTACCGGTGGGTTTTCCATACAGCTGCCGCATACACCTGCCTTTTTACGGGATAACAATACGGGGAAGGACAGGCTGGAATATGCTGCGGTGGACAAAAAAGAAGGGACCAGTTTCCTGGTCATGAAGGCCAGTCTGCACCAATACAGTCAACTGGAAACAGATAGCTTTTTGTTGAACCTGATGGAGGAGAGTTATGCCAGCACTGAATATATTGATCGCGCGCTTAGCCGTCGTTTTTTGCTGGTCCAGGGTTTACCCGCACTGGAAGTGGTGTATAAACATACCGACAGCGCCCTGACCAAAGTACGTTTTATGGTCCGGGGAGCGGCCTATTTTGTGCTGGTGGCCAGGTATAGCCGGGAGAATCCCGGCATTGATCGGTTCTTCAACTCTTTTGCGCTGATACCTTACCAGTATCCTGCGGCGCAGGAGCTGTCCCATCCTGGTATGGGCTTTTCCGTCAGGTCGTCTGTGCGCCTGGAGGTTCCGGAAGCGGAGCAGCCGCTTATCGCGGGATTGTCCATTCCTGAATATATGAGCTTTGAGGAAGATCCTGAAAAAAAGGAGGATCCCCGTTTTGAAACCCTGACCGTCAGTCAGGATACTACCGGTGAAAGTATTTTTGTGGTCCATAGCAGCCTGTCGAGGTATACGTATAAAAAAGACAGTGCCGACTGGTGGAATAAAATGTTTGAGCGTGATATCAATGCAGACAGTGCTTTCGTACTGCGGTCCAGGGAATTTTCCACGCTGGACAATGGTTACAATGTACAGGATATTCAGGTGTCCGATACCGGTAGCAGCCGGCTCCTGCGCTTCAGGATGCTGCATAAAGGGTCCCGGTTCTTCCTATTGTCCACCCTTGCAGATACAGTTACCCGCTATAGCAGTTTTGTCAATGATTTCTTCAGCAGTTTCCGGCCGGCGGATACACTGGCCCTATATTCCCTTTTCCAATCCAAATCAGCCATGGTGCTGGAGGAGCTGCTCAGCAGGGATACCCTGATAGCCCGGCGGGCCATTAAGGAGTTTGGTACTGTTCCCTTTGATGCTGCAGATGCGCCCCTGCTGATAGCGGCGCTGGACACCCTGCACTGGAAAAAACTGAATTACCTGACCCTGAAAAATAAGCTGGTCCGTGCCCTGGGCCGGCTGGACCATCCCGTGGTGGTTCCTTACCTGAAGCAATTGTACTGGAAGGCAGGGGATACCGTGTTCCTGCAGGACCTGGTGTTGTCCAGCATGCTGTCGCAACGCACCAGGGCCGCTTACCAGGCCTATAAGGAGATCATGCTGCAGGAGCCGCCCATAGTGCTGGACCAACCCTATCCGGGATATTATTCGGTTGGGGCATTGGATCATGTGGATGGTCCGGTTGTCAATTATGAAGACGAAAGTCCTGCGTTGGATCGTTTACATGATTCCCTGGCGCTTACCCGCACGCTCTTCCCGGACCTGCTGCAGCTCTGCAACCTGGATGATTACAAGGTCCCTGTATTGGACCTGCTGTCCAAAATGGTGGATAGCGGTTACCTGAAAGGAAAAGACTATGAAAGCTATTTTCTCAAGCTCTTCCTGGAAGGAAGACAATTGCTGAAAAAGCAGCGGGCTGAAGAAGCGCGCAGGAAATTACAGGAAGCAGGAAGGAAAGACCTGGCCATGCTGTATGCCAATGATAAAGAGGTGGAAGACGAGGAAGAGGAGGAGCTGGAATCGGGTAATAAACTGCTGGATCAGTACGCGGTGCTCTTACTGCCTTTCCGGGAAAAGCAACCGGGTGTGCAGCAGTTCTTCCAGCAGCTGATGGAAACCGGGGACCGCAAGCTCTTATTCAACAATATGGGTCTCTTGCTGCGCAATGGCGTACCGGTAGCTGATACCCTGCTGCAATCCTTTGCTGCGGACGATAAGTACCGTTCCAAACTATATGCTTACCTGAAAAAAGGCGGGCTGCTGCAGCATTTCCCTGCTGCTTACCGCAACCAGGAAGCTATGGCCCGGGCATACCTGGTGGCTGGGGAATACAGAAAACCGGACTCGTTGGCCTTCCTGGAAAAGCTGCCTGCAGGTAGTGGATTGTACTATTTCTTTAAATATAAGCCTGCCCGGGATGAAGACAACTGGTATATTGCCAATGCAGGATTGCTGCCGGCGGATAAGGATAGTCTTGACCTGGTAGAAGAGGAGTTCACCGGAATGGGTTCGGTAAAGCTGAAAAGCGACAAACCGGTCAGCGAGCAGCTGCAGCAGCTGCTGAAAGAAATGATGTACAGCAGGCACCCGATAGCCAGCAATTTTTTTGATACCCGTTACATGGAATGGAGCAAAGAATATTTACCGGAAATAGTGAAGGCGCGCAGGTTTCGGGATTGAGGAAATATTGTTTGCTTATTTGGTTCGTCCCAAATATTCTTTTTCAGGCAGGTTCCTGCGTTGCTGCTGGTTATTAGGTGGTAAACAAAAAGGGGACAATTTCCTGCCGGGTACAGGTGGGGCCTTGTCGCCCGCCTGCTGCATCCTTGCTTACAGCTGAATGGCCGGCGTCTGCGGCACGGCGGCTATCAGCCGCCGGGTATAGGCGCTCCGGGGTTGTGCATACACCTGTTCCGCTTCTCCGATCTCTTCTATCCTTCCCTTGTTCATGACCATGATCCGGTCGCTGATATAGCGCACTACAGAAAGGTCATGGGAGATGAAAATACTGGTAAAGCCGAATTCTTTTTTCAGTTCATTGAGCAGGTTGAGCACCTGCGCCTGCACGCTCACATCGAGGGCGGATACGGATTCATCACAGATAATAAAATCCGGGTTCAGGGCCAGGGTACGGGCTATTACAATCCGCTGCCGTTGACCGCCGGAGAACTCATGCGGGTAGCGATAAAAATGTTCCGGCAGCAGGTTCACTTTTTCCAGCAGTTCCATCACGCGCTCTTTGCGTTGGCGGGCCGTAGGCAACAGCCGGTGTACTTCCAGTGGTTCCTGGAGGGCTGAGCCAATGGGTAGTCGCGGGTTGAGGGAAGAGTATGGATCCTGAAAAACGATCTGTATGTCTTTGCGCAGGGCTTTTAATGCGGCTGGTGTAAGGGTGGTCAGTTCCTGCCCGTTATAGCGGATGCTGCCGCCGGTAGGCGCTATCAGTTGCAGCAGGCTACGGCCCAGCGTGGTTTTTCCGCAACCGGATTCACCTACCAGTCCCAGGGTCTCTCCTTTGTATACGGTAAAGCTTACATCATCTACTGCTTTCACCGGCTCCATGCTTTTGCCAAACAGATCTTTTTTATGGGCGAACCAAACGCGCAGGTTGTTAACCTCCAGCAGTGGTGCTGTGGAACTGTTCTCCTTCCTGGCAGCGGGAGAGGGGGTATTGGCAGGTTGTTCATTGGTTCGTCCCAAAACTTCTTTCGGGCTGGTGGGAGCGGGCGATAGGAAATCGCTCACTACCGGTAGTCTTTGTCCTTTGGGATGGAGCGCGGGCCGGCAGGCCAGTAATCCTTTGGTATAAGGATGCTGCGGCTGGCTGAACAGTCGGCTTACGGGGCCTTCCTCTACAATATTGCCCTTGTATAATACGATGGCGCGGTCGGCTACTTCGGCCACCACGCCGAGGTCGTGGGTAATAAAAATAACGCCCATGCCGGAACTGGCCTGCAGGGAGCGGAGCAGGCCCAGGATGGTTTTCTGAACAGTGACATCCAGGGCGGTAGTGGGCTCATCGCAGATCAGCAGGTCGGGTTCACAGCTCATGGCCATGGCGATCATGACCCGTTGCTTCTGTCCGCCGCTGAGCTGGTGCGGGTAGCGATGGAAGAGGCTGGCAGGGTCGGGCAGTTGTACCTGTTCAAAAAGCTGCAGGGTCTTAGCCCGGGCGGCTTTGGCCGACAGGGACTGGTGCTGGCGGATAGCTTCCATCACCTGGTTACCGCAGGTGAACAGCGGGTTGAGCGAGGTCATGGGCTCCTGGAAGATCATAGCGATCTGGTTACCCCTGATGGCCCGGAGTTGTGCCGGGCTTTGCTGTAACAGGTTAATGGATGCCTGTCCGTTGGGGGAAAACCAGATGGCGCCCTGGCTGTACCGGGCCGGCGGGGCAGGCAACAGTTGCAGGATAGAGAGGGCGGTCACGGATTTACCGGAGCCGGACTCGCCTACAATGGCCAGGATCTCGTTCCTGTTTACCTGGAAAGAGATGCCGGATACAGCGCTGCTGACGCCGGCGTCGCCAACAAAATCTATCTGCAGGTTATCTATGTGCAGCAGGGGTAAGGGCATGCGGATCAGAATTTCAGGTGGCGTACGGTAAGGCCGTCATTGATCAGCTGCTTCAGGGAGTCAATACCGATGCGCAGGTGCCTGTCAACGAAAGAGGAGGTTACTTTTTTATCGCTCTCTTCTGTTTTGACGCCTTCCGGGATCATGGGCTGATCACTTACCAGGAGCAGGGCGCCGGTAGGTATCTTGTTATAGAAGCCTACGGAGAAGATGGTAGCGGTTTCCATATCAATGGCATAACTGCGGATACGCTGCAGGTATTCCTTAAAGGTTTCATCGTGTTCCCATACCCGGCGGTTGGTGCTGTAAACGGTACCGGTCCAGTAGTCGATCCCATGGTCCCGGATGGTGGTGGACACGGCTTTCTGCAATGCGAAAGCAGGCAGGGCCGGCACTTCGGGCGGGAAATAATCATTGGAGGTACCCTCGCCACGGATAGCGGCAATGGGCAGGATAAGATCACCGATATTATTTCGTTTTTTGAGGCCGCCGCATTTGCCCAGGAAGAGTACGGCCTTGGGCTCTATGGCGGTGAGCAGGTCCATGATGGTGGCGGCGCCGGGGCTGCCCATCCCGAAATTGATGATGCTGATATTTTCGGCGGTGGCGCAGATCATGGGCCGGTCTTCCCCGATCACCGGTACCTGGTGCCAGTCGGCGAACATGCGTACATAGTTCCCGAAGTTGGTCAACAGGATATATTCTCCAAAGCTGTCCAGTGGCTGGCCGGTATACCGGGGCAACCAGTTCTTAACAATTTCCTCTTTGGTTTTCATATGGATAAATTTCGGCTATTTCGGGTAAATCCGGGCATTTTGTTTCGGGTTGAAAAAGGGTGTTTGTCAGTGGTTAATTATGGTTTTGGTGGTAGCTTTGGCGGATATGGTCCGCATTGACTACCCGGCACATCCGTTCCGGCTGAAAAAGGAAAATGATAAGGAGTTCATCTTTGATGAGCTCCGCAAGATATGGGTGCGACTGACGCCTGAAGAATGGGTGCGTCAGCACCTGCTGCAATACATGCTGCAGGTACAGGGTTATCCTGCTTCCCTGATAGCAGTGGAAAAAGAGCTGCGGCTGGGCGAGCTGAAGAAGCGTTTTGATATCCTGGTATACAATGCCCATCACCAGCCCTGGCTGATGGTAGAGTGTAAGTCTACCGATGTGCCGCTGACCCAGGAGGTCCTGCAACAGGTATTGCGGTACAATATAGCGGTGCCGGTAGATTACCTGGTCATCAGTAACGGGCATTACCATGCGGGTTTCCGGAAGGAGGATGGCCGCCTGCAGGCTATTGACGCTTTGCCCCCATTTGAAAAATAAGTTATCTTTAAATAAGCCCAACCCTATTCTATGGATGCAATCATAGCAAGAATAGAGCAACTGACATACCGCATACAGCAACTCGAAGCCCAGCAAGCCGGCGTCAGCCGGGAGTTGCAGGATATGAAAGCGCAACTGGAGGCCCTGACAAAGCAGGTGATTAATGAGCAGGCTTTTACTTCGCCTCCCCCGGTTGTTCCTGCAACGACTGTTCAGCCCATTGTTGAGGTCAATGATAATCTTGTAGTGCCGGAGCGGGTGCTGCCAGCGGCAATAAAGGATGTACAAGCCACTGTTGTTGCTCCGCCGGTTGCCGGGCCTGTTGAAATACCTCCTGCGGCGCCCGTATCCCGTAACACAAGTTTCGAAGAATTTATTGGGAAGAACCTGGCCAGTAAAGTAGGTATCCTGATCACGATAGTAGGGATCTTCATTGGCGCCAAATATGCCATTGAGCACAATATGGTGAGTCCCGTGGTGAGGATCATCAATGGCTATATCAGCGGCCTGGTGCTGGCAGGTATAGCCTGGAGGCTGAAGCAAAAATATCCCGGCTACAGTGCGGTGCTGATGGGTGGAGGCTTATCGGTCCTTTATTTTATTACCTATACGGCCTATGCATTTTACCAGTTATTGCCGCAGCTGGCGGCCTTTGGCCTGATGCTGGTGATCACGGCGGTCATTATATATGCGGCGTTGCTGTATAACAGGTCCGTTATTGCGCACCTGGCGCAGGTGGGCGCTTATGCAATCCCTTTTTTGCTGAGTGATAATTCGGGTCGCTTTTCCATATTGTTTGTATATATCACGATCATTAATGCAGGCATACTGATCGTTTCTTTCCGGAAATACTGGAAGTCCCTGTTCTATGTAGCGTATTCGGTTACCTGGCTGATCTTCCTGGTCTGGACGTTGACGGACTACCGGGCAGAGCACCAGGCCCTGGCCTGGACTTTCGCCGGGCTGTTCTTTGTTGAGTTCTATGCCACAGCGCTGGCCTATAAGCTGGTGCGGAGACAGCAATATATTATTGGCGATGTGATCCTGCTGCTGACCAATGCCTTCCTCTTTTACGGTATAGGTATCGGGTTGCTTAAGGATACGGCTGCCGGGGAAAAATGGCTGGGACTGTTCACAGCTGCTAACGCCCTGCTGCATTTTGGCGTGAGCCTGCTGCTGCGGCGGCTGGGCCTGGCGGATAAAGCCCTGCAGTTGCTGGTGGGTGGGCTGGCCCTGGTATTCCTGACCATTGCCATCCCGGTACAATTTGAGGGCAACTGGATCACTTTGCTCTGGCTGGCGGAAGCGGCCTTGCTGCTGACGGTGAGCCGGCGCTGGCAGAGGCCGGTCTTTGAACAGTTTGGCGCTTTGCTGTTATGTCTCAGCGTCGTCAGCCTGCTGATGGACTGGACGCAGTACCTGATTGCCGTAACCAACGGGAAGGGCGGGGAACTACCATTCCGCAATATTGTCTTTTTTTCAGGGCTGCTGATCATGGCGGCTTTTGGGTATATGATCCGGGTCAATCTCCGCAACCCGCTGCCTGTAGTTAACTGGCAGGAGGAAAAGGCGCAGGCGCTGATGACCAGACTGATGTATAGCAATTTCCTGCCTTTTCTGCTGGTGGCCACCGGATATATAGTAGTGGTGCTGGAAATAGTGAATGCTTTCAGCAGGTTACGTGCGCAGCTGCGGGGCGCAGATGGCAGTTTTGGTCTCTGGGGCAAAGAGGTGGACCCCTTCCTGTTCATTGTGCTACTTCTGCATGCAATGGCGTATATGATCCTTTTGCTGCTGGTCAATGCCCGCTGGTTCAGGAAGCGTCCGCTGGCCATTGCGGGCTTGCTGTGTACTGCTGTGATCTGCTGGGTCCTGTTGTTGGCCGGACTGCCGCAGTTAAATGATATGACGGCCTACTATTTTGAAAGGAATGGAGCCGGCCTTTATTTTGGCCGGACCAACTGGCTGATCCGGTAT
The DNA here is from genome assembly GCA_029202545.1 of Candidatus Pseudobacter hemicellulosilyticus. Classification (GTDB taxonomy): domain Bacteria; phylum Bacteroidota; class Bacteroidia; order Chitinophagales; family Chitinophagaceae; genus Pseudobacter; species Pseudobacter hemicellulosilyticus. Next base: position 6,523,052 of record CP119311.1, on the reverse strand, counting down.
GCGGTCCTGGGATTACTGATCCTGATGTGCTGGGCTGGTTCCGGGGCCATCAAAAATTATTTTCGGGAACCGATGCTGCGCAATGCCTGGTGGCTGCTGCTTTGCGGGATGGGGCTTGGCTATGCCAGTGCAGAATATATCTGCTGGATGCGCGTGTCGGGGGCTGTTGATCAGTACCGCTTTGGGCTGAGCATTATCTGGGGGGTATTTGCGCTGGGGCTGATCAGCTATGGCATCTGGAAAAAGCGGCGGTACCTGCGGCTGGCGGCCATGGTCCTGTTTACCATTACATTGCTGAAGTTATTCTTCTACGACCTGGCAGGGTCCTCTACCATTATCAAAACGGTATCCTTTATTTCCCTGGGGGTGATCCTGCTGCTGGTGTCCTACCTGTATAACCGGTACAAGGAGTTGTTGTTTGGGGAAGATGAAAAGCTGGGTTCCTGATCGGAAATGCCCCCGGTCTGCCGGCCGGCAGTGCTGCTGTTTTAATACAATCGCTTCCCTAATATCTTCAGGCCGCGCTCTACGCCGTCCAGCAGGGCGATGCGGGGGAGATGGGCCCATTCTTCAAAACCCAGTTGTTCAAAAAGACGGATGCTCGGTTCGTTATGCGCAAAGATATAGCCAAGCAGGGTGTGTACGCCGAGGGCGGGCGCCTGTTCCATGCAATAGCGCAGCAGCTGTTTACCCAGTCCTTTTCCGCGGCTGGCGGGATCAATATAAATGCTGATCTCTGCAGTGCCGTTATAGGCGGCGCGGCCATAAAAGTCCTGGAAGCTCATCCAGGCGATAATGTCCTCTTCAGTATCTTCTACTACCCATAAAGGTCTTTTCTCCGGGTTATGGGCATGGAACCAGGGCAGGCGGCTTTCTGGGGTAACAGGTTCCAGATCGGCTGTGACCATGCGGCCGGCAACAGTACTGTTGTAGATGGCTACAATGGCGGCCAGGTCTTCGGGGCTGGCATTTCGGATGGTGGGGAGGGGGCTCATTTACTGTTCTCGATCAGTTGTTTCATGAAAAAATCTGCCTGGTCCTGGGTTTTGACGGCATCCAGGAGGGAGTACCAGCCGCCGGAGGTAAGGGTGAAAGGCTTTTTATTTAATTTCGATTTCTTTCCTCGTTCCCTGGCGAGTTTACCTTCTTCCAGGGCCTCCCGAAGGATGCGGTCCCGGTATTCAGGCGAAATGATCTGCTTTTTTTGCTTCATAAACATTGGTTTTTGCAGTGGATAAATTAAAGACAATATAGTTATACAGTTTGTCAAACCGAACAGCTTCTGTGGGCAGGATAGGGTATAACCTGGTAGCCATATCGGTTGCATCGATCAGGTGGCCCGGATCCTCCGGATTTTCCTTACGAAGCAGCCGGACATAATACCGGACTCCCTGTAATTTAAAAAATTGTTCGAGATAAGCCAGGTTATTCTGCAGGGAACGATAGTAAAAATAAGCCCGGGCATTATTTGATCCATCAATTCCCAAATATTTATCCTGGTTTTCCATCAGGAAAATTGTCCCGATATAAATGATCGTCGAAAAAACTTTGGAATAGTTCTTGTGCTGTAATTTCGACTGATCATTAATGTTATTATATTTGTCAACAGGACCAAAAGCCAGGTTGTACACGTTGGACATCAACGGATGCGCCTGAAGGCTGATCTTTACGCCAAGTAATACTTTCTCGCCGGAAGTCAGCTCTGTAAAAAACTGGTAATTCCGGGGCGAGTTATCTACTTGCTCTACCTCATACCGGTCCTCAAAATTCAGCTTAATACCTATACTCATCGATTTGGTTTTTCAAAGATACGGATAATTTATTATTTCGGTTGTTGATCAGCGTTATTATTTTTTCAAAAAAAATCCCATCCGGAAGGATGGGATAGCAAATCGTTGGGCAAGTGGATCGTTACGGGAAGATACCCAGTTCTGCATAGCTGGTAGCCACTTTGTTGATAGCAACCAGGTAGGCGGCGGTGCGCATATCGGGGATCTCAGGATTGGCTTTCCAGGCTTCCATGATCTCACGGGTAGCAGTGATCATGGTCTCTTCCAGGCCGCTGCGGACCAGGTCCACTTCTTCAGGGCCGTGCATGATCAGTTCTTTTTCCCTTGAGTTAACGGTTTTGCCGGTCAGTCCTTCAATCTGGCCAAGGATCTGGGCGTTGAGGTTTTCGGTGAAACGTTTTTCCATCCGTCCATAACGTACATGACTAAGGTTTTTCAGCCATTCAAAATAGGAAACGGTTACGCCACCGGCATTGAGGTACATATCCGGGACAACCAGGATACCCTTTTTAGCCAGTATCTCGTCAGCTTCGGGGGTCAGCGGGCCGTTGGCGGCTTCACCGATCACTTTGGCTTTGACGCGGGGGGCGTTCTCGCCGTTGATCACGTTCTCCAGGGCGGCGGGGATCAGGATATCGCATTCCATTTCCAGGGCGTCCGTGTTTTTAGCAAAATTGGTAGCGCCGGGGAAATTGAGGATAGAACCTGTTTTTTTGCGATGCTGGAAAACAGCTTCTATATCCAGTCCGTCGTTGCTCCAGATAGCGCCTTCGTATTCAGCGAGAGCTACTACTTTGGCGCCGGCTTCCTGGAAGAATTTAGCGCTATGATAGCCTACGTTGCCGAGGCCCTGTACCACTACGCGTTTGTTGCTGACGCCGATGGTCATACCTAATTTTTCCATTACGTCCGGCATATGGCATACTTCGCGCAGGCCGTAGAATACACCGAGGCCGGTAGCTTCGCGGCGGCCGCGTACACCACCCTGTGTAACTGGTTTACCGGTTACGCAACCCATGGCGTCAATTTCGCCGGGGCGCATGCTGGCGTAGGTATCTACAATCCAGGCCATTTCTCTTTCACCGGTGCCGTAATCAGGGGCGGGCACGTCAATGCCGGGGCCAATGAAATTTTTCTTGATGAGCTCGGAAGTGTAACGGCGGGTGATCTTCTCCAGGGTATAGGCGTCATACTTCTTGGGATCAATAGTGATGCCGCCTTTGGCGCCTGCGAAGGGAACGTTGACGATGGCGCATTTGTAGGTCATCAGTGCCGCCAGCGCCATTACTTCATCGAGGTTCACGCTCATGGCAAAGCGGATCCCACCTTTACAGGGCAGCTTGTGGTGGGAGTGCTGCACCCGGTAGGCTTTGATCACTTCAATCTTATCACCCACCTTGACCGGGAAATGCATCCGGTAAACAGCATTACACTGTTTGATCTGCTCCAGAATGCCCGGGTCCCATTTGGTGAATTTTGCGGCTTTGTCAAAACTTTTCTCCACCGCGCCAAAAAAACTGTACTCTGACATGATTAAGCTATTTAAATGTGAATCGTCTATAATGAAAGCGGCTCTTTTTTGAAGAACCACGTCACTAACGCAGTTTGGTAATTTCTATTATAAGCCGTCAATACAGGAGCGGCAGCAGTTGGCCGCTAAGGTTGCTTTTCCAGTCTGGTGATCTTCCGGTCCAGCCGGAATATGTACAGGAACAGGCCCAGTAATATGGTGACCAGCACGGCCACTACCACATAGATCTTTCCATCAGCGCGCAGACCGGTATTGGCCGCTCCATCGGGAGCCAGGGAGGTGCTGTCCTGGGCAAAGACGCCCAGCACCAGTAAAAGAGAACATAGCGTTGCAATACTTTTCTTCATCATCCGGTATTATTGGAAGTGTTTTTGTTCTTCCAGCAGTTTCAGCCGATAGCGCAGGGTGCTGATCCAGACGCCCAGCAGGGTCCAGCCCAGTACAGCGGGCCAGAAAACCACCCGCATAGTGGGATCCAGGTCGCCCCCGCCAAGGCCGGGATTACCTTCCACACCCTTGCCGCCGGGATGGAGGGATTCCACCAGCCTGGGCAGCACCATGATCATCGGCACATAAATGAAATACGCGAAAATATTGTAAACGGCTGCTATGCGGCCTCTTTTGTCCAGGTCGGTCATGGAGTTGCGCAGCACGAAATAGGCCAGGTAGATCAGCAGGGCAATGGCGGCGCCCAGCTGTTTGGGGTCATTGTTCCAGGGAACTCCCCAGGTATAGTTGGCCCAGATAGCGCCGGTGATCAGTCCCAGGCAACCCAATAGGGTGCCGGTACGCGCAAATTCAGTGGCGTAAAAGTCGTATTCGGGCCTGGGCTTGCGGAGGAACAGGATGGAGTAAACCAGGGAAACGGTGATCAGCACCAGCTGACTGAACCACATAGGTACATGGAAGAAGAGGTTCCGGATGGTCTCATAGAGATTGCCGATCTCGGGCACAGGGATCAGGAAGCCTGCAATCACTGTATACAGCAGTAAAACGATGCTTAGTATTTTCCACCAGTACTGGCGCATATATTCCGGGCATTTGTTAGCGGTCATTGGCCTTACAAGTATCTAAGGGGTGTTCGCCAACTACCTGATTAAGTGGGGCAAAATTAGGGGAAAGGGATAGTAAAAGCGAATTAAAGCCGCTGAATTCGGGAAAATTGTTCAATCCTTCCATAAAAAGGGGAACAGGATCACGGCCAGTACCACCACCAGTATATCCAGTCCTGCCAGCAGCAGTACCAGCTGTCCCAGACCGGCCTGGAACACATCAGAGAAGGCGATGCTGGAAATACGCATCAGCAGCAGGAGCTGCGGGATAATGAGCGGGAAGCCCATGATGGCCATCAGGGCGGCATTTTGCTGGGCCCTGGCGGCAATGGCGGCCAGGAAGCTGAAGACCAGGCTGAGGCTGCAGCCGCCCAGGCATACAATACCCAGGAAGGTCCCGGCATTTTCCAGCGGGTTGCCCATCAGCAACTGGAACAGCAGCATGCTGACAATGCTCATGAGGATCATGAGTACGGCATTGAAGAGCAGTTTGGACAGTACAAAATCACGGGCGCCGGCTACAGTATAGAAGTATAACATCCGTCCCCGGCTTTCCTGCAGAAAGCTTTTGGCTACGGCATTGACGCAGATGAAAAGCTGGATCATCCAGAAGAGACCGTTCCATACCCGGGCTTCCGGTTGTTCCATGGCCAGGTACAGCACAAAGACGGTGGAGGCCACATACAATACAATACCATAAAAGGTATACTGCTGACGGATCTCCAGGAGCAGGTCTTTGCGAACAAGGGCCAGTATATGTTGCAGGGATCTGATAGTGTTTTGTTTACAGCTGCGAAAATAGTATTTCGCCACCGAAACCGTTAATTAGTTATTTTGCCGGCCATTTACTGAACCCTCAACTCCCGTATATGGCGTTTCGTTATACTGCCCGCTGGTGGGCGCCTTTTCTGCTCCTGTTCCTGCTGGCCTGTGGTGAGCAGCCGGTTGAGCTGCGCTTTGATCCGCCGGCCGGTAAACCTATGAACTATCTTTTCTCCTTTGTCATACAACAGCAGTATATGGGCCAGGCTGTCAACAGCACCATGCAGATGGGGTTGTCCCTGCAGCAAACCGGGGAGGAGCGGGGCGAAAAAATACTGACGGCTTCCTACCATCGGTTTTCCCTGCGGATGGAATCAGGAGGGGCCATGGTGCTGGAGCTGGATACAGATCAGCCCAATCCCACCAAAGCGGCTATCCGGGAAAATACAGCCCTGCTGCAGGGCAGGATCCTCCATGCCCTGCTGGGCCAGGCTTTTACCATGCGGGTGAACCAGCTGGGAGAGATCAGCGCAGTGAGTGGACTGGATTCCATTGCTGACCGGATAGCGCAAGTTGTGGTCACAGACCTCGACCTGCCTGTCAGCCAGCTGGAGCTGGTGCGGTCAACGGCCAGCGGCCAGTTCAACGAAGAGAGCGTGAAAAAAACACTGCAATTATCCATGAATATCTACCCGGGCAAACCGGTGAAGACAGGCGATCAGTGGGAGCGGACCGTGGAGGTGAACCAGGGCTATCCCCTCACTGTGCAGACCGTGTTTACAGTGACCGGCATCAGCAAGCAGGGTATTATCCTGGAAGGCCGGTCTACCCTCACTGGCAAGATGGGGGACACCCATCTGGAAGGAACACAGACCAGCCAGCTGGAGCTGGATCCCGTTTCGGGGCTTGTGAAGAAAGGGGAGATCCGGCAGGAGGTCAAGGGCCTGCAGAACAATGCGCCGATCACTATCACCAATACCGGTTCCATCATCCTGCAATAGCTCAGCCTTTGCCCAGGCCTTCATAATAACATTTGCGGCACCGGGGTTCATATACATCTTTCTCTCCCAATAATACCTGGGGACCTTCCGCTGATTTGCGGTAAGAATAATTGGCGATATGTCCGCAGCGTACACAGATAGCGTGCAGCTTGGTGATGAAGTCGGCCTTTGCCAGGAGCCTGGGCATCTGTCCGAAGGGCCTGGCCATAAAATCCATATCAAGCCCGGCAATGATCACCCGGATACCCCGCAGGGCCAGCTGATCACAGACATCGGGCAGCTGGTCGTCGAAGAACTGCGCCTCATCAATGCCTACCACATCCACTCCACTGGATAATAAGAGAATGGTCTGGGAATTATCAATAGGGGTTGACACTATAGCATTCTCATCATGTGATACAATCTGTATTTCGTCGTAGCGTGTATCGATCTTTGGTTTGAAGATCTCCACTTTCAGGTTTGCGATACGCGCCCTTTTCAACCGGCGTATCAGCTCTTCTGTTTTTCCGCTGAACATGGAGCCGCAGATCACTTCTATAAAGCCGCGCCGCTCACCGGATATATTAGGTTCTATGAACATGTTAACGGAAATAGGTATAATAATTGTTAACTTTATCCTACAAACACAAACCCATAAAAAGTACCCACTTGTCTATGGAGCGTTTAGAACAATTGATCAGCAAATTAAACGAACAATTCGAACAAAATGCTGATCCATCACAACTATTAGTGACCACCCAATTACTGGAGGCGGAGCTGGTGCAACTGGCTACTGCGTCCCGTAAAAAAGCGGGCAGTTCCAAAGTAGCAGTGGTCATGCCTGCCGGCAGGTATGGCTATTCAACTGTGAATGAAACCGCTGTGGTGGCTGATCCTGTTGTGGTGGAAGAAAGCAGGCCTGTGCGTTTACCGGAAGAAAAACTGCCTGCTCCGGAGGAAGCCGTTATGCCGGCGCCGCTGCCCCAGGAAGCGTACGTACCCGAACCTGAGCCGGTTCCTGTCAATGGATCGGCCCTGCCGGTGAATGGTACCAACGGTACCGCCCCTGCTGCCAATGGCTGGCATTTTGATCCGCTGAAGGAGATCCCCACGCTGGCGCACCAGACCGCCAATGGCAAAGAAGTGAATGAATTGATGGGCGAAGCAGCCGTTTCATCTCTTAATGATAAGTTAAAAGAAGAAGTGGTGGAAGTTGGGCATCGCCTGACGGATTCCCCCGTGCGCGACCTGAAAAAAGCCATTGGGATCAATGATCGTTTTGTCTTCATCAGTGAATTGTTCCGTGGTGATGAAGTGATGTATGAGCGCAGTATAAAAACCATCAATGGTTTCCGCATATTCCCCGAAGCAGAATACTGGATTGAAAGGGAGCTGAAGGTGAAGCTGGGCTGGGATGAACTGAAGCCCACTACCCGGCATTTTTACCAGCTGGTGAAACGTCGTTTTTCCTGATCACACCCACTTACTGGCGGCTATAAACTGCAGGATGGCCTGCGTAGCGCCTGTTTTCTCCTGCACATACCGGCCTGCAGCCGCAGCGCTTTGCCCGTATAACCCGGGGTCTTTCAACAGGTCATTGAAGGTCTTTTCCAGTTCAAGCGCATTGTCTACACTGAAAGCGCCGCCTGTTTCCAGCAGTTCGGTAGCCTCCTGGAATTTATCGTATACGGGGCCAAACACTACCGGTTTGCTGTATACGGCTGCTTCCAGCACATTGTGTATCCCGTCGCTCCCGAAGCCGCCACCTACATAGGTGATATGGGCATAGCGGTAGAGGCGGGACAGCATCCCTATATTGTCAATGATAAGGGTATTGGGTGTTCCGCCATTGGGATGTCCATTAGCGTCCCCCGGCGTCCACCGGGAGTAGCGGACCGAATATTTGAACAGTTTCCCGATATCTTTCAGGTGGTCTTCCCCAATTTCATGGGGGGCAATGATAAAGCGGAGTTCCGGATGGGTATTGGCATAATGGTCCAGCTCTTCCTCATCGGCATCCCAGGTGCTGCCGGCCACAACTACAGGGTGGTGGCCGCAGAAAGCCTCAATATTGGGCAGGGGGCTGAAGGCCGCTGCAATGGTGGCTACCCGGTCGAACCGCGTATCCCCGTTGACGGTGACCTGTCTGCTGAACCCTATCTTTTGCAGGAGATCGGCCGAGGCCTGGTTCTGGACAAAGAGGTGGGTAAAGCTGTCCAGGATATAGCGGTGCAGGCGTCCGTACCATTTAAAGAAGGGCTGGCCGGGCCGGAAAATGCCCGAGATCAGCAGGGTAGGGATCTGGCGTTTTTTGAGGGCGGTGAGGTAATAATACCAGTATTCATATTTTACCCAGATCACCAGGCTGGGGTTTACGATGTCCAGGAACTGCCGGGCGTTGGCCTTGCTGTCCATGGGGAGGTAGGTGATCAGGTCCGCCCCGGGGTACTCTTTCCGGACCTCGTAGCCGGAGGGGGAGAAAAAGCTCAGCAGGATACGGGCATGGGGATGACGGGCGCGGAGGCTTTCCAGGACGGGCCTTCCCTGTTCAAATTCCCCCAGGGAGGCGCAATGCATCCAGATCAGGGGTGGCTGGGCGGGGGAGGCGCTGGCCATGGCAAAAGGTATCCCTTCCTGGCCGGAAGGCTGGGGAAGGGGGGCCCGGAGGGCTTCCAGCTGGGTGCGGAGCTGAGGGAAAATGCCTTTACGGCCGCGGACCCAGCGCCGGGCTTTGGGGTTCCAGAGGGCGGCGATCCGGACGGCCAGCTGGTACAGCCAGCAGAAAATGGTATAGAAAAACAGGTGCACGATGTGAAATAATTATCAACAAATGTAGGTTAACTGGTCCACTTCCCTGATAACCCGGTATATACCATTGCAGAAACCAGTTTTTTACTGTAGGTTTGTGCCCATTTTAAAGCAAACGAAGAGTTATGCGGCCGATACAAATGGTTGATCTTAAGCAGCAGTATTCCAAAATTAAGCAGGACATTGATACCCGGATCCATGAAGTGATAGACAACGCTGCTTTTATCAACGGCAAGGCTGTTACTGATTTTACAGCAAGCCTGTCCCAGTACCTGGATATTCCCTATGTTATTCCCTGTGCCAATGGCACTGACGCCCTGCAGATAGCCATGATGGCGCTGGACCTGCAGCCGGGCGATGAAGTGATTACACCATCTTTTACGTATATTGCCACCACGGAGGTCATTGCCCTCCTCCGTCTTCAACCCGTATTTGTGGAAGTGGACCCCAAGACCTTCTGCATAGACCCGGTGGCCATTGAGAAAGCTATTACCCCCAAAACAAAAGCGATTGTGCCCGTCCATATGTTTGGACAGGCGGCCAATATGGAAGCGATCATGGATATTGCCAGGCGTTACCAGTTGTCCGTTATTGAAGACAATGCGCAGGCGATCGGTTCCAGTTATACATTTGGTGACGGTACCACTAAAAAGACCGGCACTATTGGCGCCATCGGCTGTACATCCTTCTTCCCCTCAAAAAATCTGGGCTGCTACGGAGATGGCGGTGCAATATTCACCAATGATGAATCGTTAGCCAACCGGTTGAAAATGATTGCCAACCACGGTCAGAGCAAACGGTATTATCATGATGTGGTGGGTTGCAACAGCCGGCTGGATTCCATCCAGGCTGCTGTACTCAACGCCAAACTGCCTAAGCTGGATGCCTATACGGAAGCGCGCAGAAGCGCTGCTGACTTCTACGACCAGGCATTTGCCGGTCATCCGAAGATCACCACCCCGTATCGCGCACCGTACAGCCACCACGTATTCCACCAGTACACCCTGCTGCTGGAAGATGTGGACCGTGACGGGCTCAACCAGTTCCTGGCTGGTCATTCGATTCCTTCCATGATCTATTATCCAGTACCCGCCCATCGTCAGCAGATGTTTGATGCATTTGGCGGATCAGCGTACGATCTCCAGATAACCGACTGGCTCACAGAACGGGTGATCTCGCTTCCTATGCATACCGAATTAGACCAAGAGCAACTCAGCTTTATCACCAACAAAGTGCTGGAGTTTATTAAATAAGTATTCGTAAGGTAAATGTTTTAAGGTCTGGTGTGGAAAGCCGAAAATCGGGAATGAAAGTTGCATGCCCTTGCTGCTTTTATTACCTGGTCTGGCGCTTTGCATGCCGCAGGCACCTGGAACCCTAAAAAAAACAAACAAAATGAAAATCGCTGTTGTAGGCACCGGCTATGTCGGACTGGTAACCGGTACTTGTTTTGCAGAAACGGGCAATGATGTCACCTGCGTAGACATTGACAAATCCAAAGTGGAGAAACTGTCAAATGGCCAGATCACTATTTATGAGCCCGGACTGGAAAAGTTATTCCTCCGCAACCTGAAAGAAGAAAGGCTGCGCTTCACCACCAGCCTGGAAGATGGCATAAAAGACGCTGAGATCATCTTCCTGGCGCTGCCCACTCCTCCCGGTGAGGATGGTTCTGCTGACCTGAAATATGTACTGGGCGTGGCTGAACACCTGGGCAAGATCCTGAAAGGATACAAGGTGATTGTTGATAAAAGCACCGTTCCTGTTGGTACTGCCGAAAAAGTACATGCTGCTGTTGCTAAAAATTACAAAGGAGAATTCGATGTGGTCTCCAACCCCGAGTTCCTGCGCGAAGGCGTGGCCGTGGACGACTTCATGAAGCCCGACCGCGTAGTGATCGGCGCTGGTTCCGACAGGGCAAGAAAAGTAATGGGCGACCTCTACGCTCCCTTTGTAAGGTCCGGCAACCCCATTATCAATATGGATGTCCGTTCAGCCGAACTGACCAAATATGCTGCCAACTCCTTCCTCGCTACCAAGATCTCTTTCATGAACGAAGTAGCCCAGCTCTGCGAACGCCTGGGCGCTGATGTGGATTCCGTACGCCTCGGTATCGGCAGTGACGACCGCATCGGCAAGCGCTTCCTGTTCCCCGGTATCGGTTACGGCGGCAGCTGCTTCCCCAAAGACGTACAGGCCCTGGTTAAATCCTCCAGCGAAGTAAGCTATGATTTCCAGATCCTGAACGCTGTTATGGATGTGAACGAGCGTCAGAAACTGCACCTGATGCCCAAGATCAACAAATTCTTCAACGATGATCTGAAAGGTAAGAAGTTCGCCCTCTGGGGTCTGGCCTTCAAACCCAATACAGATGATATCCGCGAAGCCCCGGCTTTATATATGATTGACGCACTGACCGCTGCCGGCGCCTCTGTCAGCGTATTTGACCCCGAAGCCATGAACAATGTGAAAGCTGTTATCGGGAATAAAGTTGAATACACCGAGAACCAGTACGACTGTCTCGAAGGCGCTGACGCCCTGATCATTGCCACTGAGTGGAACGAGTTCCGCCAGCCCAACTTCCTGAAAATGGTGACCGCCCTGAAGAACAAAGTGATCTTCGACGGCCGTAACCTCTTTGAAGGAAAAGCAGTGAAAGAATTAGGTTTCTATTATGAAAGTATCGGTCGCGCATCCGCAGCGCCCAATAACGGCACTAAATAATTACACCGCATGGCAAAAAAACGTGTACTCATTACCGGGGCCGCTGGTTTCTTAGGTTCTCACCTGTGCGACCGGTTCATTAAAGAAGGTTACCATGTCATTGGCATGGACAACCTCATCACGGGTGATCTCCGTAATATCGAACACCTGTTCAAACGGGAGGATTTTGAATTCTATCACCACGATGTTTCCAAATTCATCCATGTGCCGGGCGAACTGCACTATATCCTGCACTTTGCTTCCCCGGCCAGTCCCATCGATTACCTGAAGATCCCCATCCAGACCCTGAAAGTAGGCTCCCTGGGCACGCATAACTGCCTCGGCCTGGCCAAGGCAAAAAAAGCCCGCATCCTGGTTGCCTCCACTTCCGAGATCTATGGCGATCCGCTGGTTCACCCGCAGACCGAGGAATACTGGGGAAATGTTAACCCCGTAGGCCCCCGCGGCGTGTATGATGAAGCCAAACGTTTCCAGGAAGCCATCACCATGGCCTACCATAATTTCCACGGTGTGGAGACCCGCATTATCCGGATCTTCAATACCTATGGTCCCCGCATGCGCCTCAATGACGGCCGCGCACTGCCCGCTTTCATCGGTCAGGCATTAAGGGGAGAAGACCTCACTGTATTCGGTGACGGATCCCAGACCAGGAGCTTCTGTTATGTGGACGACCTGGTAGATGGTATTTACCGCCTGCTGATGAGCGATTACCACAATCCCGTGAACGTCGGTAACCCCGATGAGATCTCCCTGAAGGAGTTTGCGGAAGAAGTGATCAAGCTCACCGGCACCAACCAGAAAATTGTTTACAAGCCCCTGCCTGTGGACGATCCCAAACAAAGGCAGCCGGATATCACCCGCGCCAAAGAAGTACTGGACTGGCAGCCGAAGGTGAAAAGGACGGAAGGACTGAAGATCACCTATGATTATTTCAAGTCGCTCCCCTCCGATGAATGGTTCAAACAGCCGAAAGAGTTCGTAAGCAATAAATAAAGAACAGGCCCTGCCTGTTCTGCCCTTAGCCGGAATTGACTAAACTTAACGTACCGTAGGTTATGTATAAGGAACTGATCGATAAGAAGGGAAGACTGGCAGTGATCGGCTTGGGTTATGTGGGACTACCCATTGCACTGGCTTTTGCCAGGAAACTGGCCGTTACAGGCTTTGACATCAGCAGCAAAAGGGTAGCCATGCTGCGCGCGGGAACGGATCCCAGCCGTGAACTGGACCCTCAGTTCTTTCAGGGAACTGATGTCCTGTTCACGGACGATCCTGAGGCGCTCCGTTCCGCCAGGTTCTACATCATTGCAGTGCCTACCCCGGTAGACAAGTACAATGTGCCGGACCTGAAACCGCTGCTGGCCGCCTCCGAAACGGTTGGCCGTGTGCTGAAGCCAGGGGATTATGTGGTGTATGAATCCACCACCTATCCCGGTTGTACGGAAGAGGATTGTGTGCCCGTTCTGGAAAGCGTATCCGGCCTGCGCGCCGGCATCGATTTCAAACTGGGCTACTCTCCTGAAAGGATCAACCCCGGCGATACCCGTCATACCCTGCAGACAGTGGTGAAAGTAGTGTCCGGCAATGATGCCGAAGCACTGGAAACCATTGCCGGGGTCTATGCACTGGTGGCCGCGGCAGGCGTACACAAGGCCCCTTCCATCAGGGTGGCCGAAGCCAGCAAGATTGTGGAGAATACCCAGCGCGACCTGAACATCGCCCTGATGAACGAGCTGTCCCTCATTTTTGACCGCATGGGGATCAATACCTATGACGTTATTGAGGCGGCAGGCACCAAGTGGAATTTCCTCTCTTTCCAGCCAGGGCTGGTAGGGGGTAATTGCATTGGCGTAGACCCTTACTATCTTACGTACAAAGCAGCCTCCCTGGGATATGAATCCAAAGTGATTGCAGCCAGCCGTACCATCAATGATGATATGGCCAGGTATGTTGCCCGGAAGATCATTACCCATGTGCTGCGCAACGCATCCCAGCCCAAAGTGCTGGTAAAAGGGGTCACTTTCAAGGAGAACGTCCCTGATGTACGCAACTCCCGGATCGTGGATACGGTGAAAGAGCTGCTGGCATTCAATATCCGCGTAGACCTTGAAGATCCTTACGCTGATGCTGCAGAAGTACAGGAGGAGTACGGCCTGGGCCTTACCAGGGAACTCGCTGCTGATTATGACGCCGTGATCATAACGGTGGCGCATACTTCCTACAGGGAGCTGGACGATGCAGCACTGGCAGCCATTACTGCCCCGCATGCATTGATAGCAGACCTGAAAGGGATTTTTAAAAACAATATCTATAGCAGAAAATACTGGAGTTTATAATGGCAAACTTTACCAAAAAGATCATGATCACCGGCGGCGCCGGTTTCATTGGCTCACATGTAGTGCGCCTGTTTGTAAACAAGTACCCGGAATACCAGATCATCAACCTGGATGCGCTGACCTATGCAGGTAATCTCGAAAACCTGAAGGACGTGGAAAGCAAGGACAATTACGTTTTTGAGAAAGGAGATATCCTGGATGAAAAACGCATTGCCGAACTGTTTGAACAGTACGCCTTTGATGCCGTGATCCACCTGGCTGCCGAAAGCCATGTAGACCGTTCCATCATTGACCCCCTGGCCTTTGTACGCACCAATGTAATGGGCACCTGCACGCTGCTCAATGCCTGCCGCCAGGCCTGGGCCGGCAAAAGCCTGGAAGGTAAACTGTTCTACCATGTATCCACTGATGAGGTGTACGGCTCACTGGGCGCAGAAGGCTTCTTCACAGAAACCACGTCCTATGATCCCCGTTCCCCCTATTCTGCTTCCAAAGCATCTTCGGACCATTTTGTAATGGCCTGGCACCATACCTATAACCTGCCCGTGGTCATGAGCAACTGCTCCAATAACTACGGGTCCAACCATTTTCCGGAAAAGCTGATCCCCCTTATGATCAACAATATCCGCAACGGTAAGCCGCTGCCGGTATATGGAAAGGGAGACAATATCCGCGACTGGCTCTTTGTAGAGGACCATGCCCGTGCTATTGATGTCATTTTCCACAAAGGAAAGGAAGGGGAGAAATACAATGTAGGCGGTTTCAATGAATGGAAGAATATTGACCTCGTTCACCTGCTCTGCAGCATTATGGACAAAAAATTAGGGCAGCCTGAAGGCACCGCAGCCAAACTGATCACCTATGTGAAGGACAGGCCGGGCCACGACCAGCGTTATGCTATTGACGCCACCAGGCTCAATAAAGAACTGGGCTGGGAACCTTCGCTCCAGTTTGAAGAAGGACTGGAAAAAACCGTAGACTGGTACCTGGCCCATGAAGAATGGGTGCGGCACGTGACCTCGGGCGATTACCAGCACTATTATGAAAGCCAGTACAACAAACGCTGATTTTTTACCAACCAGATAACTCGTCTGAAACAACCCTTTATTCATGCCATTTACTGAAACAGGTTTACCCGGTCTGCTGGTCTTTGAACCCATGGTGTTTGAAGACTCCCGGGGCTTTTTCTTTGAAGCTTATAATGAGAAAATATTCAACCAGCAGGGCATCAGTGGCTTTGTACAGGATAACCACTCCCGCTCCACCTATGGCGTGATCCGTGGCCTGCATTACCAGCTGACGCCCCATGCGCAAAGCAAGCTGGTGCGTGTGCTCAACGGGAAGATACTGGACGTAGCGGTGGATATCCGCAAGGGTTCCCCTACCTATGGTAAAGTGTTCGCCATTGAGCTTTCTGCCGATAACAAAAAGCAATTGTATATTCCTGCCGGTTTTGCCCATGGCTTTTCCGTGCTGAGTGAAGTGGCGGAAGTATTGTACAAATGCAATGCGTTCTATCATAAGGAAAGCGAAGGCGGTATCATTTACAATGATCCCATCCTGAAGATAGACTGGCAGATACCTGCTGATAAGGCGATCATCTCTGAAAAGGATGCCGCCAATCCCGGCTTTACCGATTGCAAAAACAATTTTGAGTTCGAAGGATAATCTTTACATATGTCAAAACCTATTGTACTGGTAACAGGCGCCTACGGTCAGCTGGGCAGGGAAATGGAAACCATTTCACGCACAGATACAGACAGGGAATATATATTGGTAGACCGCGATGATCTGCCCATCCAGAATGCGGCCATCGTGGAAAAATTCTTTTACCAGTACAGTCCTGCTTACTGTGTTAACGCCGCTGCCTATACGGCCGTAGACAAAGCAGAAACAGATGCCGAAGAAGCTTACCTGATCAACGGGGACGCGGTAGGGCTGCTGGCTGCCGCCTGTAAGCAGCATGGGACAAAGTTTGTGCATGTATCCACCGATTATGTTTTTGATGGCAATTCACCCGAGCCCTATACCGAAACAGCGCCGGTGAATCCCATGAACGTATACGGCCTGTCCAAGCTCAAAGGAGAAGCGCTCTGCCTGATGAAGGATCCCGATGCTATCATTATCCGCACCGCCTGGGTGTATTCTGAGTTCGGGAATAATTTTGTGAAGACCATGCTGCGTCTGATGAAAGAGCGCCCTTCCCTCAATGTGGTGAGCGACCAGGTAGGCGCCCCCACCTATGCGGCTGATCTGGCTGCCATGATCAGCAGGATCGTTACCGGTGGTCCGGAAGCCTGGCTGCCCGGTATTTACCATTACAGCAACCAGGGACGTATCAGCTGGTATGATTTTGCCGTGGCCATCAGGGACCTGGCAGGCCTTGACTGCACCGTGAACCCCATCAGCACGGACCAGTATCCCACCCCGGCCAAAAGACCATCCTTCTCCCTGCTGGATACCAGCAAGATCCGGAGCAGCTTTAACTGCGATATCCCGGACTGGAAGGATAGCCTCCACCGCTGCATGCAACAACTCAAAGCCCTCGCCTGATATGAACAGGAACTGTGATATTATCTGTTTTACCCTTTCGCGCTGGGATTCCGAGATCTCTTCGCCGGCCCTTTCGCTGGCCAGGGAATTTGCCCGGAAGAACCGGGTTTTCTATGTGGAGCATCCTTTCTCCTGGAAGGACTACCGCAACCTGCGCCATACTCCGCAGATACAGCACCGGAAAGAAGCCCTGCTGAATGGGAAAAATATTTACAGTCAGCCGGCTTCCCTGCCGGCCAATATCACAGTGGTAACGCCTAAGCTCACCATTCCCATCAATTTCCTGCCGCCAGGCTGGTTGTACAACCGCCTCGCGGCCATCAATGACGGGATCGTGCTGCAGGCCATCCGGCAGCTGATCCGGGATTACCAGCTGAAGGACTTTATCTATGTCAATTTCTTTGATCCCTATTTTGTCCGGAAAATGCCGGCTGATATAAAGCCCCTGCGGACCGTATACCAGTCCATGGACGATATCTCCCAGGTGGCCTATTCCAACCGCCATGGAACAAAGCTGGAGGAAGAGATCATCCGGAACTTTGATTATACGCTCTGCACTTCTAAAGAGCTGACCCGGCTGAAATCAGCTTTTTCCCCCCGGGTATTCTTCCATCCCAATGCGGCCGATACCCATATTTTCCGGAGAGCTGCTACAGAGATCCTGCCCAGGCCTGTGGAGCTGCAGGGTATCACTAAAAAGATCATCGGGTATACCGGTAGTATTGAATACCGCTCGGATTTTGAACTGCTGCATAAGATAGCCACTGCACATAGTGATAAGATCCTGTTCCTGGTAGGGCCGGTGCAGGGCGATGAGCACCTGAAAGCAGGGCTGGATAAACTGCCGAACGTGGTGTTTGCAGGTCCGCGTAAGATCACGGAACTGCCGCCTTATTTACAGTATTTTGATTGTGTGATCATTCCCTTCAAAAAGAATACGCTGACCAGGAGCATTTATCCGCTCAAGATCAATGAATACCTGGCTGCGGGCAAGCCTGTGGTGGCCACGCATTTTTCGGAGGATATCTACTCTTTCCGGGAGGTGGCGCTGGTGGCTGACAGCCATGAGGAATTCCTGCAGATGATTGATCAGGCCATTGACACGGACAGTGAAACACTGCGTGCTGCACGGATGGAACTGGCGGGCCGGAATACCTGGGAAGCCCGGGTGGAACAGTTCTGGGATATTATCGACGCTGCTCCTTAGGTTTGGTGGAATCTCCTTTTTCTGTACGGCGCCAGCTGGACATCCGGTTTACGATCTCTTCCACTACCCGGTCGTACTGCTGCAATTGCTCCGGCGTACAAATAGCTTTCAGCTTTTCAAAATGACGGAAGGTAAGCAGGTCCAGTTTGTTCAGCTGTACGGCCACTGCCGCGCTTTTAGCCTTCAGTAAAGGATCGGAATAAGTATTGGGTTGTTTCAGGAGATCGTAGAATTGCTTCTTGACAATGCGGACAGAATCCATGACCAGCCGCTGCTCATTCACCAGCGTATCCCTCATTTTCCAGTATACAGTTTCCTGCTCCGGGGAAAGTTTAAGCTCGGTGACCATGAACTGGCCCATTCTTTTCTCGCGGTTGACGCCTTCCGGTTTATGGGGTGGTTTCTCCTTCAGCCAATAGATGGACAGGGTGATGATATTCGTGATCAGCAGGACGAAGACCAGTACCAGTAGCCATTTTTGTTTAGGGAATTGTTGCATCTGCTAATTTTTGTCTGTGGGTTTTCACGGACGGATATCAGGGTTCCAGGCCGCCTTCATCATAGACCGCATAGGTGGCCAGGGCATAATCGGTAGTAGCGGTTTGCTGGCTGCTTTCCGTATACTGGCTGTCCTGGTTCCACATCCGGGTGATGGTGGTAATATTCAGCAGCACAATAATGGCTGCCAGGGAAAGGGAAAGCGCAGGACGGGTGAGCAGGCGGCCCAGCAGGCCGGAACGGGCATTTTCCAGCTCATTGTCCATCCGGGCTCTCAGGCGGGTATAGAAAAAGGCCGGCGCCTGGGCCCTTTGCAGGCCATCCAGGCTGTTCAGCACTTCCTCAATCTTTTTGGACTCACGTGACATGATCTGTGAATTTATATAAAACTTATTTATTTGACGTCAGCTTTCACAGAAACCTGCGATTTTTCAGGTATCTGGAGAGCCACTGTTTTCCAGCATTTTTTTCAGGTTCTGACGGGCCCGGAAAAGCAGGGATTCCACTGCGGAGACGGTTAACCCCATTACATCCGCAATTTCCTGGTAACTAAGCTCTTCCGTCTTATGCAAAATAAAGGCCGATTTTTGATTTTCGGGTAATCTGGCAATCATTTTAAAAAGGGCGGCCGCCTGTTCCTTCTGGTCCAGGGACACCCCGGGGTGGTTAAAATCCACGGGATCATAGAGTACTTCATTGCCAGGACCAAAAAGGCTGGTGATGAACGCGAACCTTTTTTTGCGCTTTTTACTGCGGATATGGTCCAGCGCCTTGGTGGTGGTGATCCGGTAGATCCAGGTAGACAGCCGGGCATCGCCCTTGAACTGGTCAATGGAGCGGTAGACCTGGATAAATACTTCCTGGGCCACGTCCTCGGCATCGGCGGGGTTCTGTACAATACCGAGGGCAGTATTATAAACAAGGTCCTGGCAGGATTCCACCAGGGTCCTGAAGGCCTGGTCGTCACCCTGGCGGAGCTGTTGTATCAATTCCTGTTCAGTCAAACAAAGGGCCGTTTAGATTTTACCGCTACAACTTACGAAAAGCTGCTGATTTTCAGGAACCGGATTCCATAGCCGGTCAGCATCCCGGGAAATCCGGCTTGTTCTTTGCTGGAATTGGCGGTTATTGACCAGGAAATCAAAAACTATTGTAAAAATTTTGCCGGCAGGTAATCTTATTGACCTGTTCTGCTGTCTTTATAGCAACTAAACTGATGTACGCTATGGTAAAACAGTTCCTTTTGATGGCCACCCTGCTGATCGGTGGGTTATATGCAATGGCCCAGGACCCTGTAAAATGGCAATTCTCCGCTAAAAAGACCGGTGATAATATGTATGAGGTACGGCTTACGGCCACTGTGGATAATGGCTGGCATATCTATTCCCAGAGTACCCCGGATGGAGGACCTGCGCCTACAGTGATCAGCTTTGCTAAAAATCCCCTGCTCACCATTACCGGCAAGCCAAAAGAAATGGGCAAACTGGAGCAGAAACATGAAGAAGTATTTGGGGTAGATGTGAAATATTACAATAACAAGGTGGACTTTGTGCAGCTGGTAAAAGTGAAAGGCGCTGCCAAGACCAATATCAGCGGCACTGTTTCGTTTATGGCCTGTACAGATGAACAATGTCTGCCGCCAAAGGATATTCCTTTCTCTATAAAACTGTAAGTGTTAGAATAAAATGCCATGCAACTATTCTTTTTTATCAAGGACCAGGGACGATATGTACGGGTTGATTTCAGTGATATCCTGTTCATAGAGGCACGCAGCAACTATGTACAGGTGGTGACCCGGTCCCGCACCTATATGTGCCTGGTGTCCATGCGCCAGATAGAACAGTTATTGCCGGCTGATGCTTTCTGCCGGGTCCACCGTTCCTATATCGTGTGCCTGGGCAATATCCACTCCTTTGACAAGGAGCGGATCTATATGGAGGAAAGAACGGTGCCCATTGGCGACCGCTACCGGGAGTCCCTTTTCCAGCGGATCACCCTGGTGCGCTGCCGGCAGAGCGCTCCGCTGCTGACGGCTGAAACAGCGGGAGAATGGCTTTAAAAGCTTCAACCAGCCTGCGGGCTGGTTTTTTTATGGGTTATAGCACCCCCCTTTCCCGGAGCCTTTTGCGCAACTGCTCAATACCGCGGGCCTTGTTGGTGCGCACCGTAGCCGGCAGCATATGCATGATGGTGGCAATCTGCCGGTAGCTGACCCCGTCCAGCAGCAACATAATTACCTGTTGGGGTTTGGGTGGCAGCAGCATGATCTCCTCGTACACCATATGCAGGATCTCTTCAGTACTCATGCCATTGATGGCCGTCTCTTCCTTTTTGTCCATCAGGTAATGCAGCATATCCTTCAGCCCTTTCTGGCGCCGATGGAACTTGCTTGCATTGATGCCGGAGTTTTTGACCACAGTACGAAGATAGCGGGACATATTGCTGACGGAGTGGAAGGTTTCCCGGAATTTCCAGAGTTTATAGAAGCCGTCGGAAACGATCTCTTCTGCCTCCTGTGCGTTATTGGCGAGTGCAGATGCTTGTTTAAGGAGTTGGGGACGGAGACAGTCCATTATGGTTTGCAATGCTTTTTCATCGCCGTTCCGGAATTGTAATAGGAGGGTCTTTTGGTTTAACTGATAACACATAATTTTGTTTTTTTTATCCAACACCCTGCTGGCGTTGGATAGGAAAGGGTTATGGAATTGGTGCGTATCATCATGGGGAAAACCTGGGAGAAGCGGTTGGTAAAAGAAAGAATAAGGGTCAATGTGTCATAGATGCACGATGTGTGGTGGATGAATGTTGTACAGGACAGCAATAAGACCGGGTGGCGGCGCTGGTGCTGGGGTTGAGTGATGCCGGCAAGCATAATTTCATAGATAAGTTTGTTTAGATAGTTTGCTTCAAATCTGGGTATATGAATACCCTTATATAAAGACACCTGCCCGTTTAAAACGTACGGAAAAATCACCCGAAATCTTTCTAAATTGACCGTAGTCGGGCAATTCAAATTTTTTTTGTGATCGGATATGGGCGAAAAGGCCCGCTTACTGTTTAATTATTGAACAGGGCTTCAGCGTTCTTGCTGGAGCTATTGGTGTTTAAGCGCAACGGATCAGCCAACAGATCAATAACCTGTGCATACCCGATAGTAGCAAGCTGTTGAACCAGTACCCTTATCTTAATTGAAAACAATGTAGTTACATGGGCTCTGTTTATGATGACAATGAAGCAAGGTTAGTAGCTGATGTCAAAAGTGGAGAAAAAGGGGCCATCGCCAGGCTCTATGAATTGTTTTACGACCCCCTGGTAGGCTTTACCAGGCAGATCACGGGGGACAACAAAGAAGCGGAGGACATCATCAGTAACACGTTCATCAAACTGATGAACAAGAACCGGCACTTCAACACACTGAAGAACATTAAATCATTCCTGTATGTCACTGCACACAATGCAGCGGTGGATTTTTTGCGTTCGGCCAAAAGGCAGGAGCAGGTCCAGCGGGAAATGGCTTACCTCTCGGATACGCTCCTGTATCCCGACCATGATTTCCTCCAGGTAAAAACCGAAGCCATTGTGTCTGTTTGCCGGGAAATGGATATCCTGCCACGCCAGTGCCGGGAAGTATTTGACCAGTTCTTCTTCCGGCAGCGGACCACCCGGGAAATAGCGCAGGACCTCAATATCAAGGATGTGACCGTCCGGCGCCAGAAACAGATTGCCCTGGATATGCTGCGGGCCGCCCTGCAGAAAAAAACGGAGCTTCATCAGTGAGCGCTGGCAAAAATGGGGATGCAGACAATTCCCGGGCATCAAGCAGATTAAGAATAGCCATGAAAAATATACGCCCGATCCTTGAACGCCGGCATCTGTTACCCGTTCTAAGAATGTACGGCACCGGTTGAGGCCGGGTCAGCCCTCGGGCAGGCCTCAGCCGGGCTTATCCATCTTTCTTGCTTCTCTCCTGTGACGGCTTTTTGATACTGGGAGTCGTTGCACCGTTGAGCTGAGGGTCCAATGAATCCGCTGTCGCTCTACACATCATTTGGATCCTCGCTCTTTTTTACCGCATGAAAAGTCCAATAGCCTGCGAACAACTGTTTGCCTGCAAAACCATTGATCGGCAGCGGAGTCTCGGCTCCGCTGTTTTTTTTAACATCCCGCCTTTAGCACCAAAGCCTGCCGGCCCGGCCTTATTGATTCAAAAATCGTTCATTCCCTATTTTTCCGACCAGGGTCAATGCCCATTCCCTCCCAATTCCCTACATTTGACAAAATAGTCTCTTATCTTGAATAAATATTTAAGAATGAAACGATTGAACCAATCATTAGCGGTTATTGCCCTGTTGGCCTTTGCAGCCTGTAACCAGCAGGACAGATCCACATCAACACATTTACCCTCCGCGGCCGGTTTTACCGATACCATCGGAGGCAAAACAACTTCTATGGTAGTGATCAAAAATGCCCATGGCATAGAGGCGGCCTTTACCACTTATGGCGCGCGTCTTGTGTCCCTGGTAGTGCCCGACAAAAATGGTAAACCTACACCCGTGGTGATCGGCTTTGACAGCGCCCGTCAGTACAAAGAGTCCACAGAACCCTATTTCTCCGCCACTGTTGGTCGCTACGGCAACCGGATCAAAAATGGCCAGTTCACACTGGACAGCGTTCCTTACCAGCTCACCATCAACAATGGTCCCAATACCCTGCACGGTGGCGTCAGCGGTTTCCAGGATAAAGTATGGGATGTGGCCAGCAGCAATGATTCTTCCATTGTGTTCACCTATCTCTCCAAAGATGGTGAAGAAGGTTTCCCCGGTAATGCACAGATCAAGGTCACTTACTCCCTCACTGATGACAACGGTCTGAAGATGGAGTATGAGGCTACCACTGATAAGCCCACGGTGATGAACCTGACCAACCACGCTTTCTTCAACCTCAACGGTGAAGGTAGTGGCAGCATCCTGGAGCATACCCTCTGGATCGATGCAGATCAGTATACCCCGGTTGACAGCACCCTGATCCCCACCGGCGTTATTGCGCCCGTGGCAGGTACTCCCTTTGATTTCAACACGCCCACTACCATTGGCCAGCGTATCAATGAAGCAGATACCCAGCTGAACTATGGCAAAGGGTATGACCATAACTATGTACTCAAAGGCAGCGGCTGGCACAAAGCGGCTACTGCTACCGGCGATAAATCCGGTATCGTGCTGGAAGTATGGACAGAAGAACCCGGTGTCCAGTTCTATTCCGGTAACTTCATGCAAAGCAAGAACACCCTGCGTGGCGGCGTCAAGGACGACCTGCGCACTGCTTTCTGCCTGGAAACACAGCACTATCCTGACAGCCCCAACCAGCCTGCTTTCCCCAGCACGGTGCTGCGTCCCGGCCAGACCTACAAAACGGTGTCCATGTACCGTTTTGATGTTAAGAAATAGATCGTTCTGTTGTTATAACGGTAAGCGGCCGTACCAGCATCCTGGTACGGCCGCTTTTTTATTTTGGGACGAACCAGCTTACGCCGGAAACCAGTATATCCCGCATTTTCGTATTTTTATCATGTTGACCCTTTCCTCTTTCCGTCCAATCATTACCTTAGCCTTCCTTTCTTAACCAAAACGCCCTTTTACCATTGCCTGCAACGCCATTACATAATGAACAGCAACTGATCCTGCAGGTAGCCGAAGGAGATGAGGAGGCTTTCGCCAGTCTTTTCCATCACTATACGGCCCAGTTGCATCCACATGTGGCGGCCCTGGTAAAATCCGATAGCATTGCCGAAGAGGTTGTACAGGAAACCTTTCTGCGGGTATGGCTTAACCGGGACCAGTTACCGGGTATTGAGTACCCCCGTTCCTGGATCTTCTCCATTGCTTCCAATCTCTGTTTCAATTTTTTCCGCAGCCAGCTGCGGGAAGAGCGGCGTATCCGGGTAGTGGCCGGCGCAGGGGTGCCAGAACCGGATGTGCTGGAGGAAACAGAACGTAAGGAAGTACGCGAAGCTATCCGCGAGGCCGTCCACCAGCTGTCCGGCCAGCGCCGGCTGATCTGGCAGCTCCACCGGGAGCAGGGCCTTAAACAGGCCGAGATCGCCCGGCAGCTGGGAATCTCCTTATCCACGGTAAAGAATACCATTGCCCAGTCCATGGAACTGATCCGCCAGCACCTGCGCGGAAAAGGTTTCTGGATCCCCCTTTGCCTTATCCAGGCTATTGCCAGAAATTTGTTATAAGCAGCAGTAGTACTTTTTTTTCGCCATGGTTTCTAAGTACAGGTAACGATTACCTGCCACCCAATTTACCCATATGCAACAAGAACGGATACACTACCTGGTAGCCCAGTATGCTGCCGGACAGATCAGCTATGCAGAATGGCAGGAGCTGCAGCTGCTGGCCACAGAAGGCCGGCACCACCAGCAGCTGCTGCAATCCATCCAGTCCTGGCTGGAGGAAGGCACGCTGACCGCCGGTTATGATCCGCAGCGCTGGCAGCCCGTACTGGACAATATACTGCAGGCTGATCAGAACGGTCGCGCAGCCACTGCCAGCCCGTTGCAGCCTGCCGTACCGGTAATTCCTGTACGCCGTTCCTGGATGGCCCGCTATGGCTGGGTGGCGGCGGCTGTGGTCCTGCTGACCGCAGGTGCAGGTACCTGGTTCCTGAACCGGCCAGCCAGCAGTATGCCGGTGGCAGTGGATCCGGTAGCTGCTTCCAAAATAGATGTAGCGCCCGGCAGGGAAGGGGCCATACTCACCCTGGCTGACGGCACCCGGCTGGTGCTGGACAGCGCCGGCAATGGCATGGTGGCCATGCAGAGCGGCAGCCAGGTGATGCTGAAGGACGGGCAGCTGAGCTATGATACCCGGACAAACCCGGCAGACAGCACCCGGCTGGTATACAATACCATGACCACGCCCCGCGGCCGGCAGTTCCAGCTCATGCTGCCGGATGGCAGCAAAGTATGGCTCAATGCCGGTTCCTCGCTGCGGTATCCAACTGTGTTCAGGGGCCGGGAACGGATAGTGGAGGTAACGGGTGAAGCCTATTTTGAAGTGGCAGCCAGTAAGGATGCGGCCTTTATAGTTAATGTCGGGAAGGGAACATCAATAACGGTACTGGGCACCAGCTTTAATGTCAACGCCTATGCTGATGAGCCCAGCACCAATACCACGCTGCTGCAGGGCGCCGTACTGGTGAGCCATGCCGGCAATATGGAATTGCTGCAGCCCGGTCAGCAGGCGCAGCTGTCGGCTGAAAGCAAAGAGATCAAAGTGCTGAAGGACGTAAATGTGAAAGAGGTAATTGCCTGGAAGAACGGTGTATTTGTGTTCAATGATGCAGACCTGACCACCGTGATGCGACAGCTGGCCCGCTGGTATGATGTGGAAGTGAGCTATGCCGGGGCCGTGCCCAAAGGCGTTTACAATGGAAAGATCGGGCGGGACCTCTCCCTCTCCGATGTGCTGGATGGACTGAGTGATATTGTTAAATACAGGATAGAAGAAGGGAACAGGATCGTGATCCTGCCCTGATCAATAAACTAAAAATGAACGGATGAGTTGAAAACAACAATTGGCGCTCCAGAAAAAATTGACTGACTGAAGGAGGTACTGAAAAGAAAAAACCGGGTGTAAGATTGGACCCTTTACCCGGCTTTGGCTCAGGCTCCTAAACAAGCGTGTTCACTGCTTTATTTATTAACCTAAACTTCCCGCCTTCGCTAAAGCTGCAGGCGGGCGAGGACCGGCATTGGCAACATCGGACCTGGCTCGCTTTATCCCTGCGAAGGAGGGGTAAAATGCAAAAGTATGCAAATTAACGCTGCTATGTCCCGGAAAAAAGCCGGGGCAGTCCAGGGCTGGCCGGCTGCCGGCAGCCCGAGCCCATCTGTTTACCAGGCCGGCGGACCGGCAACAGGTGGGACCACCAAAACAAGACTGATGGAGTGTGAAAGGAATCTGTGGACGTCTTCCTGTCGCTTCGTCAACCACCCAATTGTGAAAGCGATGAAGCTTACGATCATTTTATTGTTGATTGCCGTTTTCCAGGTCAATGCGCATACACATGCGCAGACCGTGTCCTATTCGGCTAAAGGGGTATCAGTACAGAAA
Organism: Candidatus Pseudobacter hemicellulosilyticus; assembly: GCA_029202545.1. GTDB lineage: Bacteria > Bacteroidota > Bacteroidia > Chitinophagales > Chitinophagaceae > Pseudobacter > Pseudobacter hemicellulosilyticus. Next base: position 6,496,694 of record CP119311.1, on the reverse strand, counting down.
GTGCTGGCTGCCTTTGAGGAGCAGACAGGCTACCTGTTCTTCTTCCGCAAGGAGGACCTCAGCAATATCGGAGAAGTATCTGTGAAGCTCAGCGGGGTACCGCTCAAAGAAGCCCTCAGCACCTTGCTGAAGGACCTGCCCCTGAGCTTTACCATGAAAGGCAATACGGTCTTTATCAAAAGGGCCAGCCCGGAAGAAACAGCGCCGCCCATCGACTTCACACTATTCATTCCCCGGCCTGTTACCGGCATAGTGACCGATGTGAGCGGCAAACCCCTGGAAGGTATCAGCGTTTCGGTAAGGGGCACCAAACGGGTGACCTCCACCGATAAGTTTGGCATCTTCACCATTGATGTGCCGGAAGATGGCGTGCTGGTGGTTACAGGCATTTCCTACGAATCCCAGCTGGTACAGGTGAAAGACAAAGAGAGTATTTCCGTGATCCTGAAAGCAAAGGTTTCGGCCCTTGATGAATACATTGTTGTGGGTTACGGAAGTACTAAAAGAAAGGACCTCACCGGCTCCGTTTCCTCCGTGGACGTATCAGAAGTGAAGAACGCACCTTTTGTGAGCGTGGACCAGGCCCTGGCCGGTAAAGCCGCTGGCGTACAGGTGATGCAGGCCGACGGATCTCCCGGAGGGGTAGCCAAGATCCGTATCCGCGGCGGCACCTCCCTGATGGGCAGCAATGATCCCCTCTATATCATTGACGGCATACAGGTGCAGATCCAGAACCGCTATGTCCAGAACCAGGCGGAAGTGGTGAACCCCATTGAACGTTTCGGCAGTGATGATCCCAACTCTTCCGTATCAGGTTCTTTTGCCCGGGGCCTCAACAGCCTGGCCGGTCTCAACATCAACGATATTGAAAGCATTGATATCCTCAAGGATGCCTCCGCTACGGCTATCTATGGTTCCCGCGCAGCCAATGGCGTGGTGATCATCACCACCAAAAAAGGCAAGCTGAACCAGAAACCCGTACTGGAAGGCAATTATTATTTCGGGTATACCACTTCTATCAGGCCGGACCTGCTCAATGCAGACCAGTTCAAGGCGCTCAACGTGGAAGCCGCTAAAAATATCAATGCCGCCCGTGCTGCTGCCGGTCGCACGCCGCTGGCCCGCGCCACTTCCATTATTGACAACCCGGATTTCCTGGGTACCGCCAATACCGACTGGCTGGGCCTGGTGCTGCGCAATGCCGTTACACAGAATGCCGATATCAGCATCCGCGGCGGTGGCAGCGGCTCCCGCTACTATACTTCCCTGGCCTATAACAACCAGGAGGGAACGGTAAAAGGGACTGACTTCACCCGGATCTCCGGTAAGCTGAACCTGGACAACGAGATCACTTCCAGGCTCAGGGTCATCGCCAACCTGGATTACGGCTTCACCAAAAACAATATCACCAACGGTCTCTATTCCCAGGCCCTGTTTGCACCGCCCACCTTACCGGCATACAATGCTGACGGCAGCGTTTACCAGTTCCTGGCCGGCAATATCGGTGGGTATAACTATGAAGGCTACCAGAACCCGCTGGTACTGCTGGATGGCATCAACCAGACCAAAAGCTCCATGTTGCTGGGCTCGCTCTCCGCGGAATATAATATCCTCAAGGAGCTGACCTTCCGCAGCATTGTGTCCGTGAACTATACCAACTATCACCAGCTCAACTATGTGCCCAGCACGGCGGTGATTGCCTCACCCAGTGGCGTAGGCACTTCCAATGGTGGTACTGGTTCCCAGGCCCAGTCGGATGAGACCAACCTCTTTTATGAGAACACCATCACCTGGGATAAGGAATTCAACCAGAACCACCGCATCAATGTAGTGGCCGGAACCTCCTGGCAGAAATTCCGCTACAATACATTTTCCGCCAGCGCCCAGGGTTTTCCGGATGATAAATTCCTGAATAACCTGTCCTCTGCTGCCGTGTCCCTGCCAGCTACCGGCACCTCAGGACAGAACTCGCTCCTGAGCTTTTATATGCGCGCCAACTATGCGCTGAAAGACCGCTACCTGTTCACCTTCACCGGCAGGTCGGATGCCTCTTCCAAATTCCCGGCGAAGAACCGCGTGGGTTATTTTCCTTCCGGTGGTGTGGCCTGGCGTATGTCGGAAGAAAATTTCCTGAAACCCGTAAAATGGATCAACGAGATCAAGCTCAGGGCCAGTGCGGGTTATACCGGTACACAGAATATTGGGGATAATCTCTTCTATACCCTGTATACTCCCGGCTCTTATGGCGGCACCAATGCTATGATACCTACACAGCTGGGGAATGATGAGATCAAATGGGAGTCCACCCTCCAGAAAGACCTGGGTCTGGACTTCGCCCTCTTCAATTCCCGCTTTCGTGGTACCATTGGTTATTATGAGAAGAAGACCACGGGCCTGCTGATGAGCACTATCCTGCCGCCCAGCTCTTCCTTTGCCAGTGTGATCGCCAACTTTGCCACCATCCGCAACCGCGGCCTGGAAGTGGACCTGCGCGGTGATCTTATCCGCCACAGGGACTTCCAGTGGAATACAGCCATCAATATCTCCGGTAACCGCAGCATGGTGCTGGATATTAATTCAGATTTCACCGATCCCACCGGAGATCCGGCTATCCAGCAATACTACCTGGGCAACAGCATTGTGCGGAAAGGAGAACCCATCGGTCTCTTTTATGGCAAGCGTTACCAGGGCATCATCCGGGATGAAAAAACCCTGACTGATTACCTGGCCGATTATACCTATGCACCCTACCTGGTGCCTTATCTCGGCATTGGTGATCCCATGTATGCCATTGACAGCACCGGCTTCCCCGGCAATGAAGTGATCGGTAAGGCACAGCCGACATTCTATGGTGGTTTTACCAACACCTTCACGTATAAAAATATCAGCCTGATAGCGCTGTTTACTTTCTCTTATGGTGGTGAGATCCTGTACCTGGGTGATGTACAGAATAAGTTCATCAGCACCGGTAGCAATAAAGGCACCAGGATCCTGGACCGCTGGACACCGGAGAACCCGGACAGCGACCGGCCCCGCCTGCTGCTGGGACAGAACTCTACAGCGTATACCGCCAGCAATGACGTATATGATGGTTCTTACCTGAAGCTGAAATCCATTGTGGTCAATTACCGGTTCCCCAACAGCCTGCTGGACAAATGGAAAATGCGGGAAGCTTCTTTCTATGTATCGGCTACCAACCTGCTGACCTTTACCAGCTATCCCGGCCTGGATCCGGAAGTGAGCAATAACCCTTACAGCCTGATCAATGGCGCCAATGATTCCGGCACTTATCCGTCTGTGCGGCAGTTCAGCGCGGGTCTGCGTTTCGGCTTTTAACTAACATCAAAAACGGAAGGAATGAAAAACAGCATATACCTGGTACTGGCCGTTCTGTCCCTTGCTGCCTGCAACAAGGAGCTGGGCAAACTGCCGGAGAATGCCAAAGTGGATGGCAATACCATCATTGACCAGCGCACGGCAAAGGTTGCCCTGAATGGCGCCTATTACCGGCTGGCCAACGTGGATGCAACCAATAATGTGACCGACTGGCAAAGTAACGAGATCTATCCTGCTTTTTATGCGGGTTATATGGGATACGGTTATGGAGAGCTGAGCGAGGAACTGAATCTCTACAGTGCCGGCAGCAATACCTACTGGACCTATTCCTACAATATCATCAATGCCGCCAATGGTGTTATCAATGCAGTGGAAGCCCTGTCTGATGACGCTTTTACCGGCAACGGCAAAGCGGAGATCCTGGGAGAGGCCAGGTTCCTGCGCGCCTATGGCCATTTCAAACTGCTGAGCTATTATGCAGAATGGTTTGACCTGAACAGTACCTATGGCGTATTGCTGCGGGACCAGCTGGTGAGCCTCGGCAATATCCAGGCAAAACGCAGCACGGTGGCGGAGAGTTATGCCTTTATCAATGCGGACCTGGATGATGCCGTGACCAATGCGCCGGATTCCAACAGCAATTTCTATGCTACCAAATGGGCTGCTATGGCCCTGAAGATGCGCGTACTGCTGGCGCATGGGCAAACGGCGGATCATACGGAAGCTGTCAGCCTGGCCAATAAGATCACCGGCAGCGGCAAATATGCGCTGGAAGCTAACGTGATTGACCTGTTCCGCAGCAAGGGCCTGAGCAGCAAGGAAGTGATCCTGGGCATTAAATCCCAGCAGAACCAGGAAAGCTATTATTACAATACCAGCAAGCAATATTGGCCGGGCGCTTCCTCCCTGTACGTGGCCAAAACTGCCCTGCGGGACCTGTACAATGGCGATCCCCGGCAAAGCTGGATGATAGGTGATGAGAATACAAATGAGCCCGGCACCTACTATTTCCTGAAGTACATTGCTCAGGGCAGTGCACCTACTGCTTTAACAGAAACAGCCTACACCCTGCGCCTGTCGGAAGTGATCCTGCTGAAGGCCGAAGCTATTGTGCGGTCCGGTGGCAACCTTGAAGATGCCCGCAACCTGGTTAAAGAAGTGATGGGACATGCAGGTGTAACCGATTTCAGTGCAGTGGACAATGCTGTTACGCCGGCCGCCCTGCTGACACAAATCTACCTGGAGATCTCCCGCAGCCTGGTAGGGGAGGATGGCCAGGAATGGATGGCCCTGCTGCGCCTGCCTTTTGAACAGGTGAAGACCCTGCGGCCAACCATTGAGAACAAGATCCAATACATATTGCCGGTGCCCCGTAATGAACTGCTTAACAACCCGGCTTTTGGCCCGCAGAACCCGGGATACGAAGACCAGTAATTATTCATCATTATAAAATAACACATCATGATCAGGAATAGCTTTCTGATGGCCGCTGCCTTACTGACCGTCCAGCAGGTAACGGCGCAAACAGGTAAACCTTTCCGGATTGCCGGTAAGATCACCGGTAACTATAGTGGCAAGCTCTATATGAGCTACCAGTCCGATGAAGATAAATACGCTACGGACAGCGCACAGGTGAGCAATGGGACTTTCAAATTTGCGGGTCAGTTGCAGCATCCGGTGGAAGCGATGGTCTATATCAACCAGTATAAAGCCTACAATGAGCCGGGCAATGCGCTGCGCCTGTATATTGAGCCTACCAACATGGCGTTGCAGCTGGATCCTGCAAGCCTGGAGAAAGGTGTGCTGACAGGCTCTGCCACTGAGCAGGAAAGCAAAAAGCTGGAAGCTGCCATGGCTTCCGCCAATGAACAGCTGAGACCCCTCAACAAGGAATACAATCAGCTGAACGGGCAGTACATTGAAGCCAGGAGAAATAAGGACAGCGCTACTATGCAATCCATATCCAACCGGATGGAGGCCCTCAAGGACAAGATGTCCCCGTTCCAGGATGAGCGCGAGCAAAAGATCATTGCGTTTGTAAAAGCCAATCCCGCTTCTTATGTATCGGCCGCTTCCATGCGCTGGCTGGTAAGCAGCCTGCCATTGGGAGAAAGCGAGCAGATCTATGCAGCCATGCCCGAAAATGTGAAGCAAAGCTCGTACGGGAAAACGATAGCAAAGGAACTGAAAGGTCTGCGTGGCGGCTCACCGGGCGCTACCGCCCACGTGTTCAGCAAAACGGATATCAACGGTCAGCCCTTCAGCCTGGCGGACCTGAAAGGCAAATATGTGCTGGTGGATTTCTGGGCCAGCTGGTGCGTACCCTGCCGCAAAGGCAACCCGCACCTGAAATCCCTCTATGCAAAATACAAGGACAAAGGACTGGAGATTGTAGGGATCTCTGATGACGACCGGAACAACGAGGCCTGGAAGAAAGCGGTTGAAAAAGATGGCATCGGTATCTGGAAACATGTGCTGCGTGGCCTGGATATGGACAAGCGTATGAAGAATGAACCCAACCCGGAAGATATCAGCGATTATTACGGTATCCATTCCCTGCCTACCAAGATACTGATTGATCCTAACGGCGTTATCATTGGTCGTTATGGCGGTGGCGGTGAGAATGATGAGGCCATGGATAAGAAACTGGCGGAAGTGTTTAAGTCGTAGTAGGATAGTCTATCCTTACCGGCATTTATCCCATCTATTGCATTACGGCGTAGCTTGTACACAACAAGCTACGCCGTAATTTTTTACATCGCATTCAGCAGATATTGCATTTTCCACGATCCGCATTAACGATAATATTGCAGTGTTGATTTTTCATTTTACCGAATCAATGCTTGCTGCCATGTTACACTATTTTTTGGGTTCCCTTATACCCGTTGCTGCTGACACAACTCCTCCCTGCGTGCAATCGCTGTACAGCGGCTGATATTCTTCTTCTTCCTTTATTGGTTTTCAATAGTCCGTCTGACCGGCTTTAATCCTTATTATTTTTTCCCAAACAATTGCTTGAATATGACTAACACTCATGCACCGGTATCCAGGGGATGGTCCCTGCTATTGCCCCGGTTGCTTTGCCTGCTCCTGCCGTTGCTGGCCTGCCTGCCCTCCCGCGCACAGGACCCCAACCGCAACACCATCACCGGCGTGGTGACCGATACCGCCGGCAAAAAGATCGAAGGCGCCAGCGTAGTGGTGGAAGGCCGTTCGGCTGCCGGCACCTCCACCGATGTGAACGGCCGCTTTGTGGTAGATGCCGCTGCCGGTACAAAGATCACCATCTCGTTCGTCGGATATATTGATTATTCCTTTGTAGTGGCCGCCAACCGGAAAGAATATCCCGTTGTATTGCAGCTGGCTGATCAGAAAGGTGATGAGGTCATTGTAGTGGCCTATGGTAAAAAGCAACGCAAGGAAGCGGTAGTAGGTTCTGTTACTTCAGTAAGGCCTGGTGAACTGAAGATACCGGCCAGCAACCTGACCACGGCCCTGGCCGGGCAGGCCGCCGGCGTGATCGCCTACCAGACCAGCGGTCAGCCGGGGCAGGACAACGCCACTTTCTTTATCCGCGGCGTCACCACTTTCGGTTATAAAAAAGATCCGCTGATCCTCATTGATAATGTGGAGATGAGCAGCAATGACCTGGCCCGTCTCCAGGTAGATGATATTGCCAGCTTCTCCATCCTGAAAGATGCCAATGCCACGGCCCTGTATGGCGCACGTGGCGCCAACGGCGTTATCCTTGTCAGCACCAAAGAAGGGAAAGTAGGCAAGGCAAAATTGAATTTCAGGCTGGAAAATTCCTTCTCTCAATCCAATAAGACCCTGGACCTGGCAGACCCTATCACGTATATGAACCTCTACAACGAGGCTTCTGTTACCCGTGGACAGACCCAGGCCCTGCCTTTCAACCCGGATAAGATCCGCAATACACAGGCTACCATCAACAATGAGCCGGGCAACAATCCCTATGTTTATCCGGCGGTAGACTGGATGGACCTGCTCTTCAAGAAAAGGACTTCCAACCAGCGCGCCAACCTGAGCCTGAGCGGCGGCGGCGGCGTTGCCCGGTACTACGTGGCCGGTTCCTATAACAGGGACAATGGTATCCTGCGCGAGGATACCCGGAACAATGCGGACAATAATGTGAAATTTGAGAACTACCAGCTACGCTCCAACGTCAATATCAACCTGACCAGATCCACAGAGATGATTGTCCGGCTTTCCGGCAATTTCAGTGAATACGGCGGTCCGCTGACAGCTGACGGCGGTTTCTCCATGGACCTCTATAATATTGCCATGCATACCAGCCCGGTGGACTTTCCGGCCTATTATGAACCGGACTCGGCCAACCGGCAGACCAGGCATATCCTCTTTGGCAATATGCCCAATACCGATGGCGATAATACCCGCTACAATAACCCCTATGCATTGATGCTGCGCGGTACCAAAAGCTCTTCTGAGTCCAGGATGTCCGCCCAGGTGGAGCTGAACCATAAGGCTGACTGGCTCACACAGGGCCTCAATTTTCACGCCATGGTCAGCACCAACCGGTACAACTATTTTGAATCCTCCCTGGCCTACAAACCTTTTTATTATTCGGTAGCCGGGTACGACCGCAAGACCAACCAGTACTCCCTCAACTGGATCAACCGGAACCCCGGCGCCGCCATTGAATACCTGGAATACAACCGGAACCCGGATAATAACCGGAGTAATACCTTCTTCGCCCTGCAGACCTCGGCGGACTATAACCGGAAATTTGGCGACCATGGCATCAGCAGCTCCCTGATCATGACCATGCAGCAGACCTCTTACTCCAATGCCAGCTCCCTCTTCACCTCGCTTCCTTACCGGAATATGGGTGTGGCGGGGCGACTGACCTACTCATTGAAAGATCGTTATTTCGGGGAGTTCAACTTTGGTTATAACGGTTCCGAACGTTTCTCTGAAGAGCATCGTTATGGGTTCTTCCCCACCTTCGGCGTATCCTGGGTAGTGTCCAAAGAAAAGTTCTGGCAACCCCTGTATGAAGTGGTCAGCAATTTCAAGATCAGGTCCAGCCTGGGACTGGTGGGTAATGACGCCATCGGCGCACAGCGCTTTTTCTATCTCTCCGAAGTGAAGCTCAACGAAGGCGGTTACGCCGTGTTCGGCACCAATAACAATTACTCCCGCAATGGTGTGAGCATTGTCAACTACCAGAACGAAGATATCAGCTGGGAAACCTCCCGGCAGGCCAATATAGCCGTGGAGATGACCGTGCTGAAAAACATTAACATCACGGCTGAGTTCTACCAGAACCACCGCTACAATATCCTCCAGGCCCGCAGTTATATTCCTTCCACCTCCGGCCTGGAAGCTACTATGAACGCCAACCTGGGCAAGGCGGAATCAAAAGGCATTGATCTCTCGGTGGACATGCACCGCAGTTTCAGCCGCGATTTTTCTGCCAGCATCCGCGGCAATTTTACCCTGGCCACCAGCAAGTATACTTATATAGAAGAACCCAAATACAAAGAGCCCTGGCGTTACTGGGTAGGAAATCCCATCGGCCGGGCCTATGGCCTGGTGGCTGAGCGCCTGTTTGTGGACGATGTGGAGGCGCGCAGCTCCCCAGTACAAGCTTTTTCCGGAGAAGGCAGCAGGCCTATGGGTGGTGATATCAAGTACCGCGACCTGAACGGCGACGGCAATATTGATGTCCTGGACATTGCCTTTATGGGTTACCCGGAAGTGCCAGAGATTGTATATGGCTTTGGTTTCTCGTCTACGTATAAACGCTTTGACCTGTCGGCTTTCTTCCAGGGGCAGGCCCGGGTCTCTTTCTTCATCAACCCTGAGCGCATGAGCCCTTTTATTCCCAGCCCTGATGCCTGGGTGCTGGGCAATACCCAGGTATTGCAGGCCTTTGCGGACGACCACTGGTCCGAGGAAAACCAGGACCTCTACGCCCTGTATCCCCGCCTGGGCACTACCAGGAACCAGATCCTCAACAATATCCAGCAAAGCAGCTGGTGGCTGAGAAGTGCGGCCTTCCTGCGGCTCAAATCGCTGGAAGTAGGCTATACCCTGCCGGACAGGGTGGTCAACAGGCTGAAAATAGACAATGCGCGGTTTTATCTCAATGGTATGAACCTGCTCACCTGGAGCTCCTTCAAATTATGGGATCCCGAGCTGAGAGGCAATGGCTTTGCCTACCCCATACAGCGGGTGTTCAACATTGGTGTAAACGTCAATTTCTGATCATGCCTGAAAAACTGAAAAAAATGAAAAAGTACCTGCTCTATATAGTAGCCGCCCTTGGCCTGGGATCCCTGGCCGGCTGTAAAAAATACCTCGATGTAACGCCGGAGGATTACGGCACCCTGGACTATGCTTTCCGCAACCGGAACGAGGCGGAGAATTATCTCTTTACCTGTTACTCGCACCTCCAGTACCTGAACTGGGTGGCGGAGAATCCCGGCTTCACCACTTCTTCTGAGATCATTTATCCCAACGACCTCCAGCAGCATCCCATCAGTGAAACAGGCTTTAACCTGATCCGCGGTACGCAGAATGCCGGCAACCCCGGTCTCAATTACTGGGATGGTTCCAGTGGCGGCAATCCCTTTTTCAAGGCTATCCGCAAATGCAATACCATGCTGGAGAATATGGACAAGCCGGTGGACCTGTCGGCTGCGGAAAAACAGCGCTGGACTGCTGAAACAAAATTCCTGAAAGCTTACTATAACTATTTCCTGTTCCGCCTCTACGGTCCTATTCCTATCATGGATGTGAACCTGCCGGTAAATGCACCGGCGGAAGAAGTCCGGGTATACAGGCAGCCCGTGGACTCCGTGGTAACCTATATCAAGGGACTGCTGGATGAAGCCATCCCTGACCTGCCGCCCATGATCGAGAACCAGGCCCGGGAAATGGGCCGTATCACCCGGCTGGTGGCCCTTTCCGTAAAAGCAGAATTGCTGATGATGGCGGCCAGTCCGCTGTTCAATGGCAATCCTGATTATGCCGGCCTGAAGGATAATCGCGGCCAGCTGCTGTTCTCCGCCACCTATGATCCTGCCAAATGGGATACAGCGGTGGTAGCCTGCCGGGAAGCCATCCGGCAGTGTGAGGCCAATGGCCTGCGTCTGTACGAGTTTATGCCGCCTCCGGGCAGCAGCCAGTTATCGGACTCCCTGAAGCAGGTGCTGTCCGTGCAGCATGTGGTGGCCGAACGCTGGGAAGAAAACCCCGAACTGATCTGGGCTGTCAGCACGCATTTCCCTTACCAGGGTTATGTGATCCCCCGCTTTACTTCCGCCGCTGTAGCCAATAGTGCCGATAACCCTGCCTATTTTGCTGTACCACTTTCCACAGGTGAACTGTTCTATACCAACAAGGGAGTGCCCATGAACGAAGACAAGACCTTCGATTATGCCGGTCGCTTTACACCGAAGGCCGGGGATGACGCCAACTATTTTTATATCCGGAAGGATTATGAAACGGCCAAAGCACATTTTGGCCGGGAAGCCAGGTTCTATGCCAATATCGGTTTTGATGGCGGCAACTGGTATGGCAATGGCCGGCTGGATCAGCACAATATGTTTTATGTGCAGGGCCGGGGACCCTTATCCCTGGCTGGTCCCAAAGATATCCAGAAAAGGAATATCACCGGGTACTGGCCCAAAAAGCTGGCCAGCTACCTGACCGTATATGATGATCGTTTTACGCATATGTGGTATCACCTGCCGGTGATCCGCCTGGCTGGTATGTACCTGCTGTATGCTGAGGCCCTGAACGAGGTGAACGGCCCTTCTCCGGAAGTGTATGACTACATTGACCGGGTAAGAACAAGGGCCGGCCTGCCCGGTGTACTGGCTGCCTGGTCGGCCTATAGCAGGAATCCCGGCAAGCCTACCACCAAAGAAGGATTAAGGGATATCATCCACCATGAACGCCGGGTAGAGCTTTGCTTCGAAGCGCAGAGCGGTTATGATCTCCGCCGCTGGAAGGAATTGCAGGCCGTACTCAGCAAACCCCTGCAGGGCTGGAGCATTACAGAGGTGCAGGCCGTGAACTACTATCGTCCCCGCACCGTGTATGAGCCCATCTTCGGCCTGAGGGATTACCTGTTCCCGATCCAGTCCTCAAATATTATTGTCAATGAGAACCTGGTACAGAACCCTTACTGGTAACAGAACCTATCAACTTCAAAACAGCTGTATGAAAGCTATTCATAACTTATCGGTACTTACCCTGCTGCTGGCCCTGGCAGGTTGTTATAAAGACGAGGATGTCCGGAAGCCCAATGGCTCCGATGATACCAGACCGGATGTGGTCAGGAATGTACAGGTCAGGAATTTCAACGGCGGCGCCGTGCTGACCTATGCATTGCCCAGCTCCGCCAATTTCCTGTACGTGATGGCCGAGTACCGGATCAATGACGGTAAATCGCGACAGACCAAATCCAGTTATTATATCGACAGCCTGGTAGTGGACGGCTTTGAAAAAAGCCAGGAGTATGAGGTCACGCTCTATGCGGTGAGCCGGGCCGATATCAAATCAGATCCCGTGGTGGTGAAAGTGCATCCTGAAACGCCTTACTATAAACTGATCAAAGAGACTGTCAGCATTGAGCCCGATTTCGGGGGCATCAATATCCTGGCGCAGAACCCGGCAAAGCGACCGGTAACGGTGAACCTGATCACACGTAATGCAGACCTGGGCCGGTATGAGATAGAAGAACAGCAGTTCACGGCCCTGGATGATGTCAGGTTCTCTGTACGCGGTTATTCTTCCGAGCCCCGTGAATTTGGGGTGTTCATCTCCGATCAGTTCGGTAACCAGTCGGATACCATCTTCAATACAGTAACGCCTTTCTATGAAGAGCTGCTGGACAAAAGCAAATTCAAGGTCTACAGGCTGCCTTCCGATGCCGTCATTGATTATGGCTGGGAATCCCTTTACCTTTTTGACGGGCTCACAGATGGTTCTTCCAATGGCTGGCATACCCGCGGGGGCGAGCTGCCTGCCGCTGTTACACTGGATATGGGACAATCGGCCAAGCTTAGCCGCTTTGTGATGTGGCACCGGCCCAGTGCAGTATACAGCTATGGCAGCCCCAAGAACTTCTCGCTCTGGGGCACTGAAAAGGGGAACCCGGCGGATGCACAGATACCCACTGATCAGCCGGAAGGCACTGTGGTGGGGGACTGGACCAACCTCGGTAATTTCCGTTTCCCTGATCCGCCCTCCGGTAATGCACCCGGTTCGGTGACTGCGGTAGATGAAGCCTTTGTAAAAGCAGGCGTCAACTTCAATGTACCTATCGATGCGCCACGCGCAAGATATATACGGCTCCAGGTGACTTCCACCTGGGGTGGAGTGGATTATTGCTATTTCATGGAGCTGAGCGTATATGGCAATCCCTGATAGCAAACCTGTTAACGTTTTAAATCAATCAAGATGAAATTATATATCGGCCTTGTATGCTGCTGCGTATTGCTGGCATGCAGTAAAAAGGATAAGGACTATGAGCATTTCCTGGAAGGCGGGGAGATCGTTTACCCGGGCGTGATTGCCAATACCAGTTATAGGGCGGGAGATCAGCGGGTACAGCTTTACTGGAATCCCAGCCCGGATCCCAACGTGAAAGAGTACCATATACTCTGGAACAATAACCAGGATTCGCTGGTAGTGCCAGCCGCTACCTTCAATCCAAAAGATACCGTACGGGTCACCATTCCCGGCCTGGCTGAATATGTGTATTCCTTCACGGTCTATTCCTACGACCAGAACGGGAACCGGTCTATCCCCATGACCGTTAATAATGTCAGGGTCTATGGACCGGTGTATACCAACGGCCTGCTCAACAGGGCCTACAATGCGGACAATCCGTATTCAGTCAGCGTTGACGGGAAACTGACACTGAATTTCAACCAGCCGGATACCATCAATATTCATACTGCCATCCGGTATACCAACCGGCAGGACCAGTTGGCCACCGTATATATCGGGCCAACTGATAACAGCATCACTATTGACGATTATAAATTCGGCACCAGCCTGGACTATCGCTCCGCGTATGTGCCCATGGTTCGCGCCATAGATACTTTCAATGCACCGGCCTACAGCGAGTTTCCCACCGTTACAGCCATTGTGATGATGGACAAGTCAAAATTTGCAGCCATGAAGCTTGACAATGATGTGAGTGATGCCTGGGGCTGGGTAATGTCCAATCTATGGAATGGCTATAGCAATGAATCGCAGGGCGCAGGCTTTCACAGCGCGGATTATACCGCCCCGGCCAGTTTCACCTTTGATATGGGCCAGGCCGCTTCCCTGAAATATTTCAGGCTCTGGTCCCGTGCCTCCGGTTATTACAATTACGGTAATCTCAAAACCTTCGAGTTATATGGCAGCAATGCGCCTGTGCAGAATGGCGACTGGAGCGCCTGGACGCTGATGGGCCATTTCACTTCGCATAAACCTTCCGGTACACCGGTAGGCACTGTTACGGAAGAGGACAAAGCCTTCCAGGATGCGGGCGAGTCATTTGATTTCCCGGCTGGCCTGCCGGCCTACCGGTACCTGCGTGTCAAGGTCATTGAAACCTGGGGAAGCACTAATTACTGCCACCTGATGGAGCTGTCCTTTTTCACGGAGCTGTAAGGATCCGTACCTAATTTCTACAGTATGTATAGGAACGTTTGCATCGTATTCAGATCAGTAAGTTTATCAGGTCTGTTCCTGTTAGGGATGAGCGCTCTGCGTGCGCAGACCCCTGCCTTATCCCTGAACAGTGACAACAAGATCATCAGCTGGAAAGTAAAACCCGCAGCAGAACTGCCTGCCACGGGCGCCCAGCTCAGTGCAGCCGGTTATGCGGACCAGGACTGGGTAAAGGCCATTGTGCCCGGTACTGTCTTTGCGTCTTATGTGGCTGCTGGCCTGGAGAAAGATCCCAATTTCGGGGACAATATCCACCAGGTGGACCGCGCAAAGTATGATCGTAATTTCTGGTACCGCAGTGAGTTCAGCATTCCTGCAAATTTTACGCGGGAAAGGGTCTGGCTCAATTTCCGGGGCGTGAACCGCAAAGCGGAAGTATTTGTGAATGGCCAGCGGGTGGGCCAGCTGGATGGCTTTATGGATCGTGGCCAGTTTGATATCACCCCACTGCTGAACAGGGCGGGTAAGAATGCGCTGGCTGTGCTGGTCCACTGGCCGCAGCCACCAATGGCCAATGTGGCCAGTCCTACCTATATAGCCAGTGGCGGCTGGGACTGGATCCCCTATGTGCCCGGTCTGAATATGGGCATCACCGACAAAGTGTTCCTGTCCAATACCGGCAGCCTGACGCTCAAAGATGGCTGGGTGCGCACACAGCTGCCTTCCAACGCCCGCGCTGATCTGGCCGTGTCTGTAGAGGTCAGCAATCCTACAGCCGCCAATGTACAGGCTGTAGTAAAAGGACTGATACAGCCCGGAAATATTCCTTTTAGCCAACAGGTTACTGTCCCTGCCAATAATGTGGAAGAAGTGAAATTTGATATCAAACGTTTTCCGCAACTGGTGGTCAATAGTCCCAGGCTCTGGTGGCCCAATGGCTATGGCGAACCCAATCTCTATACCTGCCAGCTCAGTGTGGCCATCAATGGCAAAGAATCTGACCAGCAGGAACTGCAGTTCGGCATAAAAAAGTATACTTATGATACCCTGGGCAATGTGCTGCATGTGCATATCAATGGGGTGCCTGTTTTTCTCAAAGGGGGCAACTGGGGGATGAGTGAATACCTGCTGCGCAGCAGGGGCGAGGAATATGATACCCGGGTAAGACTGCACAGGGAAATGAACTTTAATATTATCCGTAACTGGATAGGCCATGTAACGGATGAAGAATTCTATGAGGCCTGCGATAAATATGGCATCATGGTCTGGGACGATTTCTGGATCAATTCCAATCCCAACCTGCCCCGGGATCTGCGTGCCTTCAACCACAACGTGGTGGAAAAGATCAAACGGGTGCGCAACCATCCCAGCATTGCTGTCTGGTGTGGCGATAATGAAGGCTGGCCCGAACCGCCCATCAGTGGCTGGATGAAGGAAAGCCTCAAAGCCTTTGATGGCGGTGAGCGGTACTACCAGGCCAATTCCCACGCAGATAACCTCACGGGCAGCGGCCCCTGGGGCGGCTATGATCCCCGGCATTATTTTGTGGCGCCGCCACTGGCCATTGGTGGCAACCGCGGCTGGGGGCTACGCACCGAGACAGGCACGGCCGTATTCACCAATTTCGAGAGCTTTAAAAAGTTTATGCCGCAGGACAAATGGTGGCCACGGAACGATATGTGGAACCTGCACTATTTTGGCCCGCAGGCATTCAATGCGGCGCCCGACCGCTATGAGGAGATGGTGAATACCCGCTATGGCCAGGCCAATGGCATCGAGGATTTTTGCCGCAAAGCACAGTTTGTAAATATAGAGGTCAACAAAGCCATGTATGAAGGCTGGCTGGACCATATCTGGGAAGATGCTTCCGGTATCATGACCTGGATGAGCCAGAGCGCTTATCCATCAATGGTATGGCAGACATACGATTATTATTTTGATCTCACCGGCGCCTACTGGGGTGCTAAAAAAGCCTGTGAACCCCTGCATATCCAGTGGAACCCTGCTACCGATGCCGTGAAAGTGATCAACACTACCGGTAAGGATGTCAGCGGGCTGACCGCTGAAGCCACTGTCTACAACCTGGACGGCAAGCCGGTAAAGCAATATAGCCAGCTGGCCCGCGTGGCATCACCGGCCAATTCAGCGGCCTGGTGTTTTACCCTGCCTTTCAGCCAGGCAAAAACTGACCTGGCGCTTAACAAACCTGCTGTGGCCTCCTCTACAGAAGGCGGTCAGCCCACGGCCAATGTCACCGATGGCAACAGCGGCACGCGCTGGGCCAGTAACAGTGCTGACCAGGAATGGATCTATATAGATCTGGGCGAACCAAAAGAAGTGGGTGGGGTAGGGCTTAACTGGCAGGATGCCTATGGCAAGGCCTATAAGATCCAGACCTCCAACGATGCTTTCCACTGGAACGATGTGTATTCAACGGTGGATGGTCGCATGGGTGAGCTGGACTGTTTCTTCCCCGAAGTGAAAGCCCGCTATGTTCGTATGCTGGGCATGGAGCGCGGCAGCTGGTGGGGCTATTCTCTCTGGGATTTCAAGGTCTATGAGGGCAATGTGGCCAGTGAGGACCTGTCGGACGTGCATTTCATCCGGCTCAGCCTGAAAGATGCCGGCGGTAAAGTAGTGAGTGATAATTTCTACTGGCGGGGTAATAAGCGGAAAGATTTTACGGCGCTCAACCTGCTGCCAAAGATCAACCTGCAGACCAGTTCAAAACTGAGAAAGGCCGATGGTAAATACTGGCTCACGGCGCAGATCACCAACCCTGCGGCTTCCAAAGCCATTGCTTTTGGGATCCGGGTGCAGGCGGTGCGTCCTGATGGCGAACAGGTGCTGCCATCGCTGATGAACGATAATTATTTCTCGCTGCTGCCGGGAGAAAGTAAGGAGATAGTGATTGAGTGCAAAGAAAGCGATGCCGGTGGTACGCCGAAACTGAAAGTGGAATTGTATAATAATTACGATAAGTGAGCGGTAATAGCAGTGCGAAACAGGTATTAGCAGTGCATCACAAGAGATAACAGCGGGCTGCACTCAGTTGCTCGCCTCTGGCGAGTGACGACTATTTTATCGCCTCTGGCGCAATATTAACAGCATGTTGGCTGCTGGAGGCAACAGAATACGGGTCACTCGCCAGAGGCGAGCGACTGGACACCCGCTAAGTATATATCAAGTTCTTTAAAAGGCAGTTTTTTATTCCATCTCCGCAGGCTGCCCGGTCTCTGACCGGTTGCGGTTCCGGTATTCAGAAGGTGGTACGCCCATCATTTTGGAGAACATCTTGGAGAAATAATATTGATCGCTGATGCCCAGCCCGGCCGCAATCTCTTTAATGGTCAGCCGGGAAAAGATCAGCAGCTGGCAGGCTTCCTGCACTTTGAGGTGGTTGAAATACTCCACGGGTGAGAAGCCGGTACGCTCCCGGAACAGGGTGGTGAAATGTGAGATGGACAGCCTGGCAAAGCCCGCAAAATCACCGAGCGTGAGGTTATGGTGCAGCTTTTGCCGCATCATATCAATGGTCTGGCTGATCACGTCTTTCTCTTTCTGCTCATCGGCATTATTGTATTTCTCTTCGTAGAGCAGGGAAGAAAGAAAATGGTAGAAGATCATGTTCACGTACCGCAGGTTATCGGCGCTATAGCCTTTTTCCAGGTGCTGGTAGATCTCCTCGAAGAGTTTGATGCGGTTGGCATTGAAAGAAAGGTGTGGCATGAAGTTGCGGGAGTTCTGCATGATCAGGTCAACCACATAGGCGGCAATCTCCCCTTTGAAATGGATCCAGTAAATAGTCCAGGGATCTTTTTCATTGGCGCCATAGGTATGGGGCGTGTTGGCGGGGATGGCCACAAACTGGGAAGGACTGATATTGACCTTTTTCTTGTTGATCCTGATCCAGCCACTGCCTTCCACACAATAAATGATGATATGCTGGCTGATACCACCGGGCCTTTCTGTATAGTGGTTACGCGCCTTGGGGTAATAGCCGATATCCGTGATATAGATCTGTTTGGTAATGGGGTCCCTGGTAAGAAAATCCGAAGCGATCTTCTTGGGCAGCACAATGAGTTTCTGGCCCTCGAAACCTTCCCTTTTCCGGGTGCTTTTACCATTCATACGGTGGGTGAATTTTATAGATCAAATATATCGTATAAAAGTTCATCATTTTCATAAAAATGATCATTTCCTGCAAAAGGCCGGAATGCGATATTTGTTGACGATTTCAATGAAAAGCTGCACAGGATTGAATTATAAAACGATTGCAATGATTAGATCCCTCGTTTCCGCAATTTTTACCCTTGTACTGGTCCATAGCCTGGAAGCGCAAAATATGACAAAGTATGCTGATAGCCTGGTGCTGCAGAACGGTGGGGCAACGGTGGTTTTTCATACTGGTTCCGGCGCGGTGGATTACCGCTTTGCCGGCGGCCCTGCCTTTGCACATACCGGCGCGTATGTAGAGCTGTTACCCGGTGGCTGGCTGCGTACCCGCGATTTCAGCCGGCATACTATAGAAACGGAGAAAACGGCAGAAGGGTTGCGGGTGCTGTTCACGCATGCCGATAACAAACAACCGGTACGGATCATCCAATCTTTTATCATGACCGCCCGGCAGCCGCAGGTGCTGGTGGGCATGGAAGTAGTGCCCGTAAAGAAAGGGCAGCTACTGGAAACAAGGAATATCTCTCCTTTTGCACTGGTCAGCGCAGAAGGCGGCCAGCTGGTACTACCCGGTACTGACCCGCGGTTGCTGGACGTTCCCTTCGACAATGATAACTGGACCGATGCTATTGAGCAACGCTGGGAAAGTGGCAAAGCCGTGTCCGGCATCAGTTATGAATTTGCTTCCGGTTACGATCAGCAGCAGCTCAACGGCTTTGTGATAGGTACTGTACAGCAGGAATTCTGGAAGACCGGCATCCGCTACCAATGGTCCGGAACGCAGCCAGGCGTGCTTGATTCGCTGGTGCTGATCGGTGGCGCTGTAACGGCAGACAACAGGGCCCTGCCGCTGTCCCGCGGCGGCTTTGACGGCACCCATGATGTAATGCCGCATGGCAGCATGAAAGGAACTGTATTGAAAGCGCCTTCCTTCTTCCTCGGAGGATCGGCAGATGTGCGTAAGACCTTTGTACAATATGGACAATGTATGCAGCAACTGTCCGGCAGCCTTTCCTGGAAAGACTATGCGCCTTTTTACTGGAACAGTTTTGGGGTAGAAGGGGTACTGGGCTATCATAAAAAGATGATGCCGGAAGGGGTGCGGCAGACCTCGGATTTTATTCATTCTCTTGAAAATTTTAACCGCTATGGTCAGCCGGTGCTCAGCATTGACTCCTACGATGGCGGTGTATATACGCCTGAAGTGCTTCGGGAACTGGGCCAGTATGGCCAGAAGAATGGCCAGCAGATGGGCTTTTATTTTATTCCTTTCGCCTGCTGGACCTGGAAGAACGCCATGGAAAATACAAAGCTGGCCGGTTCTGATTACAAGGCCGCCGATGTGGTCCTGCGCGATCCGGAGGGAAAGGTAGTGCCGTACAAGGATGGGGAATGGGGTGCTTATCCCCTGGACCCAACGCATCCGGCGGTCAGGGCCATGATCATCCACAACCTGCAGAAAGCTAAGTTCATCAACGCAAAATTCCTCAAGATAGATTTCCTGAGCGCGGGTGCGCTGGAATCCGCCAGACGGTATGACACTACGGTCCGTTCGGGTATGCAGGCTTATAGCCAGGGCATGAAACTGCTTAAGCACCTGATTGATTCCATTATGGGGCCGGATATCTTTATCACCCTGGCTATATCCCCTATGTTCCCGCACCAGTATGCACATACGCGTTTTGTGAGTACGGATGTGTACTCGCACCTGCGGAATGATATGCCGGGTTTCCCGCATTATGGCAGTACGCAGAACTCGCTGAGCAATGGCACCCATTACTGGTGGATGCAGGGCACTTTATGGCCTTATACCAATATGGATGTAGCCATTATGAAAAATTTCCAGGAACATGGGGAGTTGAACGAGCAGGAGATCAAAGTGCGGCTCTATGCCATGATGGTGATGGGCAGTATCCTGGGCGATGGATCGGACCTGCGCCATCCCATAGCCGCCATGCGGGCACAGCAGTTCCTGGACAATCCCGCGGTCTGCGCTTTTTTCAGTCGGCCCAAAGTCTTTACCCCGCTGCATTTCAGCGATGGGGAAACGGGCAACCAGCGACTGGCCTTCTACCTGCCCGGGGATACCACGCTGCTGGGGTTGTTCAATTTTTATAAAGAAGGCGAGTATCATGCCTCGCTGAGCCGGTTGGCCCTGCAGTTAAAAGCAGGCGCTTATGAGCTGCGCGATTTCATGACCGATGCCCCGCTGGGCAAAATAACAAACAACGACAAAGAGGTCCGTCTGACCATCCCGGCCAAAGCCGCACTGATGGTCAGACTGATCCCTGTACAAGAATAACAACGAATAAAAAACAGATTATGGAAGTCAAGGCCTGGGTTGAAAGGATACAGTTACCAACCTACCAAACGGGAAAGCCGGAAAAGAATCCAATGTTTTTGGAAAAGCGTGTTTACCAGGGCAGCAGTGGCGTGGTATATCCGCACCCGGTGATTGAAACAATTGCAGATGAAAAAACAATGCAGGAATATAATGCCGTTTTCCTGGAAAATGACTACCTGCAGATCATGATCCTGCCCGAGCTGGGCGGTCGCGTGCAGCGTGCCTATGATAAGGTGCGCAAGCGTGATTTTGTGTACTATAACCAGGTGGTGAAACCCGCCCTGGTAGGGCTTGCCGGACCCTGGATCTCTGGCGGCATAGAGTTCAACTGGCCACAGCACCACCGGCCCAGCACTTTCAGTCCCGTGGATCATACTATTGAACACCATGCTGATGGCAGCAAAACGGTATGGGTGAATGAACAGGAGATCATGTTCCGGACCAAGGGCATGGCCGGCTTCACACTGCATCCCGGCAAGGCTTACCTGGAGATCAAAGGCCGGCTCTTCAACCGCAGTCCCTTCCCCCAAACTTTTTTATGGTGGGCCAACCCAGCCGTGAAAGTGAATGAACATTACCAGTCCGTTTTTCCGCCGGATGTATACGCCGTATTTGACCATGGCAAAAGAGATGTGTCTGATTTCCCCATTGCCACAGGTACCTACTATAAAGTGAACTATGCGCCGGGAACAGATATCTCCCGTTACCATACTATCCCGGTCCCTACTTCCTATATGGCTATCCGCTCCCAGTTTGATTTTATGGGCTGTTATGAGCACGATACCCAGGCGGGTATGCTGCATGTGGCCGACCATCACCTGTCGCCCGGCAAAAAGCAATGGACCTGGGGCAATGGTGATTTTGGTTTTGCCTGGGACCGCAACCTCACCGATGAAGATGGACCTTATATTGAACTGATGACGGGTGTATTCACCGATAACCAGCCGGATTTCTCCTGGCTGCAGCCCAATGAAGGCAAAACTTTTGAGCAGTACTTTATGCCCTATGCGCTGATCGGCGCGGTCAAGAACGCTACCAAAGAGGCCATGCTCAATATGGAGTGGACGGGCAACCAGCTGTCCTTAAAGGTGTACGCTACGGGCGTGTACAACAATGCCCGTGTGGAGCTGTACAAAGCAGGAGAATTACTGAACCAGTTCACTGCTGATCTGTCACCCGCGGCCATTTTTGAAACAACTATTACGATTGCTTCACCCGGCAAACCGGCCGATTATGAACTGGTAGTAGCTGATGCAACCGGAGCTGTCCTGGTCAGCTACCAGCCTGCGGAGGCTGTAGACAAGGAGATACCTGCTGCCGCTACACCGGCCCTGGCGCCGGCGGCTATTGAGCAGGTGGAAGACCTCTACCTTAATGGCCTGCACCTGGAGCAGTACCGCCATGCCACTTACAATCCGATTGATTATTACGAAGAAGGTTTACGCAGGAGCCCGGGAGATGTTCGTTGCAACAATGCTATGGGCCTGCTGCTGCTGCGCCGCGGACAGTTTGCCAAAGCGGAACCATACCTGCGCCGCGCTATTGCCACGCTCACTAAAAGAAATCCCAACCCCTACGATGGGGAACCTTATTATAACCTGGGCTGGAGCCTGGTGCTGCAAGGTAGAAGGGAAGAGGCGTACGAAGCCTTTTACAAAGCTACCTGGAATGATGCCTGGCAGCACAGCGGCTTTTTCCAGCTGGCGCGCATAGCTACGGCACAGGGCCGCTACGCAGCCGCCCTGGCGCTGGTAGAAAAATCACTGGTCAGGAATTACCATAGCCATACGGCCCGTCACCTCAAAGCCATATTGTTGCGCAAACTGGGCCGGTCTGCTGAACTGGAAACGCTGGCGCAGGAATCCCTGTCCATCGACCTGTTCAATTACGGTGTCCGCTATGAGCAATACCTGCAATTACAGCAAACTGATCCTGCAGCGGCTGCTGCAGCGTTACAGCAACTGCTGGAGCTGATGCGCCAGGCAGAACAGAATTACCTGGAGCTGGCGCTGGACTATGCGCATGCCGGTTGCTATACAGAAGCGATCGGTCTGCTGGAACATTTCCGTTTGCTGCCCAATGCTTCGCCATTGTTGCCGTACTACCAGGGATGGCTGCAACTGCAGCTGGGTGAAAATGGTAAGGCCAGTCAGTCTTTCAAAGCAGCAGCCCGGCAATCGGCGGCCATCTGTTTCCCCAACCGGATTGAAGAGATCCTGATCCTGTCAGCAGCCATACAGGATAATCCGGCTGATGGCCAGGCAGCTTATTACCTGGGCAATCTCTGGTATGATAAGCGTCAATACCCCGAAGCCATTCAGTGTTGGGAGCGGGCTGTCCAGGCGACGCCGCACTTTGCCACACCCTACAGGAATTTATCGCTCGCTTATTTCAACAAACAGCAGCACCCGGAAAAAGCGTTACAGGCGCTGGAACAGGCATTCCGACTGGATCCCACAGATGCCCGCGTGTTGATGGAGCTGGACCAGCTCTACCGCATCATGGGCCGGGAGCCGGCAGAAAGGCTTGCCAAACTGGAACAATTCCTGCCACTGGTGGAAAGTCGCGATGACCTCTACCTGGAACGCGTGACCCTGTACAATACGGTAGGACAGTTTGAAAAAGCCAAAGCCCTGATGGCCGCCCGCCGCTTCCATCCCTGGGAGGGTGGTGAAGGAAAAGTAGTGGGCCAGTATCTCTATGCGCATATAGAGCTGGCTAAAAAAGCACTGGCAGAAAAAAGATATGCTGACGCGATAGACCTGCTGACCGCTGCAGAGACCTATCCTGAAGATCTGGGAGAAGGTAAGCTCTACGGCGCGCAGGAGAACGACCTGCACTACCTGCTCGGTTGTGCGCAGCAGGGACTGGGTAATGCAGCGGCGGCACGCAGTTATTTTGAGAAAGCCACTGTAGGCATTGCAGAACCGGTACAGGCCATTTACTACAATGATCCGCAGCCCGATAAAATACTCTACCAGGCGCTTGCCTGGCAACAACTGGGCCAGCCGGAAAAAGCCAGTACCATCTTCCGGAAATTTGTGCAGTTTGGAGAAGCCCACCTGGACCACCAGGTAACCATTGATTATTTCGCCGTATCACTGCCGGATATGCTGGTCTTTGACCTGGACCTCAACCGCCGCAACCGTCTGTATTGCCAGTACCTGATGGGACTGGGCTGGCTGGGCCTGGGTGAAACCCAAAAAGGACTGGACTGCCTGGCGGCAGTATTGCTGCTGGATAAGAACCACCAGGGGGCGGCAGCCTACCAGCAGATGGTATCCTATTTCAAGACCAATGAACCGCAACAATATGCCCACACTCACTAAATCCCTCCTGGCTACCGCCATTCCTACCGTTACCCTGCAACAGGCGGGGATAACGGTAACTATCGCGGCCAGGGGCTGTACCCTGTTATCGATCCGGTGCCCTGATAAATTTGGTTCGTCCCAAAATATTATTGCCGGCCTTCCGGACCCCGCCGCCTATGAAGCCGATGATTATTACCTGGGCTGCGTGGTGGGCAGGTATGCCAACCGCATTGGCGAAGGCCGTTTTGTGCTGGAAGGCAAAACCTACCAGCTGCCCATCAACAATGCGCCGCATCACCTGCATGGGGGTGAGGAAGGATTGCATACAAAAATATGGGCAGTGAAAGAGCAGGTGGAAACCGCCGACCGATCACTGGTGGTATTTGAATACCTCAGCCCTGATGGTGAAGGCGGGTATCCGGGCAACCTGCAGCTTCGCGTGAGCTATGAACTGTCCAATAACCGGCTGCGCATTACTTATGAAGCCAGTACGGATAAAGCCACGCCGCTCAATCTCACCAACCACAGTTATTTTAATTTATCCGGATTTGCGGAGCCAACTATCCATCGGCACTTACTGCGCATCCATGCGAACAGGTACACGGAGAAAGGACCTTCCAACCTGCCCACCGGAAAACTGTTGCCGGTACAGGGTACGCCGCTTGATTTTTCCAGCCTGCACCCGGTAGGTGATCATATTGATGCGCTGGTGGAAGACAGGGGCTATGACCATAACTATGTACTGGAGAATGCCGGTGAGCTGCAACTGGCGGCGGAACTGCTGGAGCCAGGCTCCGGCCGGACCCTGAAAGTATATACTGACAGGCCCGGTATCCAGCTCTATACCGCCAACTGGTGGGATGGTACAGTTACGGGCGAGCAGGGCGTATTGTATGGCAAACATGCCGCGCTGGCGCTGGAAACACAGGCCTGGCCGGATAGTGTGAACCAGCCTGCATTTCCGGGTACTATACTGAGACCGGGAGAAACATTCCGTTCCGTCACGGACTTTGAATTTGGCGTATGCCCGGACACCCATTAATTTTAAGTGCTTAAGCTTGTTTATATGAAGACCTCCTTCAATAGTTCCTATATACTTGGTATCTCTTTTATCTCGGCCCTCGGCGGCTATCTATTTGGTTTTGATTTTGCCGTTATCTCGGGCGCGCTGCCTTTCCTGCAAAAACAATTTGGACTGGATGCTTACTGGGAAGGCTTTGCTACAGGCAGTCTGGCCCTGGGCGCTATCCTGGGTTGTGTGCTGGCAGGATCGGTATCGGAAAAATATGGTCGACGCATGGGATTGCTGCTGGCCGCCTGCATCTTCGGTATTTCTTCCCTGGCCATGGCTTTCTCGCCCGGCAGGGATTTTTTTATTGCTTTCCGTTTTGTGGCAGGGGTAGGTGTGGGCATGGCTTCTATGTTATCGCCCCTGTATATTGCGGAGATATCACCTGCGCATACCCGTGGACGTATGGTGGCCATTAATCAGCTGACAGTAGTACTTGGTATCCTGGTCACCAACCTGGTGAACTATAACCTGCGTAACAGTGGGGAAGATGCCTGGCGCTGGATGTTTGGGTTAGGCGCGGTGCCTTCCTTCTTTTTCCTGGTGGGTGCCTGGTGGCTGCCGGAAAGCCCGCGCTGGCTGCTGAAGATGAACAGGAGGGCAGAGGCGGAAAAGATATTGACAAAGATCGGCGGAGATGCATTTGCTGAAGAATCGGTGAGCAGTATCAGCCGCTCCCTGGCTGGCGTCACTACGATCAGCTACCGGGCGGTGTTTAAAAAGGCTGTCCTGCCGGCTGTCCTGGTGGGCATTGGCCTGGCCGTATTCCAGCAGTTATGTGGGATCAACGTGGTGTTCAATTACACACCGCGGATCTTTGAAAGCATTGGCGTATCGGCCGATGGTCAGCTGCTGCAAACAGTATTCATTGGCGCGGTGAACCTGGTATTCACTATCCTGGCCATGCTGCTGGTAGATAAACTGGGCCGCAAGCCGCTGATGCTGATCGGCGCCGGTGGATTGGCCGTCCTCTACCTGGTAGTAGTGCAGCTGCTGGGAGCGGGATCGCAGCAGGTATCCTGGTTCCTGCTTTCCGCCATTGGCGTATATGCCATGTCCCTGGCCCCGGTTACCTGGGTGTTGATTTCCGAGATCTTCCCCAACAAGATCAGGAGCGCCGCCAGTTCAGTGGCCATCCTTTGCTTATGGGCCGCCTACTTTGTGCTGGTATTCAGTTTTCCTATTTTATTTGAGCGACTGAAAGACAGTACTTTTTATATTTATTCAGCTATCTGCTTTCTGGGACTGCTCTTCATCTGGCGCTGTGTAAAAGAGACCAAGGGCAAAACCCTGGAAGAACTGGAAGGCGTGATAGCGCCGCATTGATAACGTGATCCCTTAATAGTAATTTTTTTGATAGTTTGCGTGCCGGAGACCAATCTTACAATCCTTGGCAGCAGACAACCCATATTCGGAAGAAGCCCTTTTGAGGCAGGTAGCAGCCGGTGAGCCGCAGGCTTTTGAACAGCTGCTGCAACAATTCCATGCTATTGTATACCGTGCCGCCTACAGGCTGCTGGCTGATGAATGGCTGGCTGAGGATATTGTGCAGGAAGTTTTTTTGAAGGTCTGGCTCCGCAGAACTACGCTGGCGGAGATCAGCCATTTCAGCGCCTGGCTGAAAAAAGTGACGGAAAATCAATTGTACGATCATCTCCGCAAAAGGAAACTCATCATTGAACGACCGGACAGCTGGCAGGTCATGCTTAACCTGCCTGCGGCCGAAGAAGAAGGCCAAACCGGGGAAGAGAACCATTTCCAGGAGCTGCTGCAACAGGCGGTCAGCCGGCTGCCGGACCGCCAACGTCGTGTTTTTGAGCTGATCAAAAAAGAGGGATACAGCCGGGAAGAAGCTGCCAGGGAACTGGCTGTATCTCCTGAAACCATCAAGACCAACCTGGAATATGCTATCCGCTCCATCCGTGCCTTCTGCCTGGATAAATTGGACAATACCTCTATCCTGGTCATATTCTCTCTTATTTTCGAAAAATATTTATAGGCTTTTCCCCCAAATTTTTCCTTCTTTACGTCTCTATAATACGGAGATGACCAACTCCTGCAAAACCAGTACATGGACCAGCAGCAACTACAATATGTATATGACCGGATC
Source organism: Candidatus Pseudobacter hemicellulosilyticus (assembly GCA_029202545.1). Taxonomy (GTDB): domain Bacteria; phylum Bacteroidota; class Bacteroidia; order Chitinophagales; family Chitinophagaceae; genus Pseudobacter; species Pseudobacter hemicellulosilyticus. Next base: position 6,469,686 of record CP119311.1, on the reverse strand, counting down.
ATGCGTGGTGATGCCACTGAAGCCGAGCGGGCGCAATTCCACGGTTTTCTGTCGGATAGCTCCCTGGAACTGCCGGCCAGGGAATGGTTGCAGCGGCTGATTGAGGAGGCGGCATCGGATGAATCGGTACCCCTGCTTGGGGATCAGCAATTAAAGATGCTGGCGGACAGTTACCGTCAGCTGGAAACAGCAGCCCCCGTACGCCGCCTGTCATCCCGGCGATACTGGTGGCGAAACGCAGCCGCCGCTGTATTGCTGCTGACCGTATTGGCGGCAGGCTGGCTATTACTTGGGCGGCAGGAGACGGGAAAGGCCACCGGTGGCAGTGAACAGGGCATTGTTGCGTCTGATATCCAGCCCGGCTCAGAAAAGGCCGTACTGGTATTGGCTGACGGGCGGCGGATCCTGCTGGATTCATTGGTGGGGAACGTTTTACAGGAACAGGGCATGCTTGTTACCAATAATTCCGGGATGCTGCGCTATGCAGGTGCTCCAGGTAAAATGGCGTATCATACTTTGCAGACACCCAGGGGCGGGCAGTATGCACTTACCCTGCCTGATGGTACCCGTGTATGGCTGAATGCTGCTTCGGGTATCCGGTATCCTGTGCGTTTTGACAGCTCTGTCCGCCAGGTCAGCATTACAGGTGAAGCCTATTTTGAAGTGGCTGCCAATAAAGAAAAACCTTTCCTGGTAATTGTCAACGGCCTTAAGGTGGAAGTGCTGGGAACCCGCTTTAATATCAACTCCTATTCCAACGAAGCCAGCATCAGCACCACTTTGCTGGATGGGCTGGTGAAACTGTCCGACCCTGCTGCTGCGGGCAGGTCCGTATTGCTCAGGCCCGGGCAGCAGGCACAGGCAGGAAAGCAATTACTGGTAACCAATGATCCGGATATAGACCAGGTAATGGCCTGGAAAAACGGTAAATTTATTTTCGGTGAAGGTACCGGGCTGGCCCCCATCATGCGCCAGATAGAGCGCTGGTATGATGTGGACGTGATCTATGAAGATGGCATACCTGCTATTTCCTTTGCCGGTGAAATACAACGTGACCTCAACTTGTCAGAACTATTGCGCATACTGGGAAGGCTGGATATACAATTCAGGATTGAAGGGAAAAAACTGATTGTTACCGCTCCCTGAATCTATTGCAGTCGCTTTCTGTAGTACCGGTATACACCGGTATCGTTAATCATTAAACCTCTTAACAGCTTGTCTGCAGCAAAGGATGAACTTTGCTATGTAAAAATATTGGGAACCTGTAAATGAAAAAACCGGGCGCCAGATTTGCCGTCCTGCCCCGGTTTGATCGGTTCGGGTAAACCCAATTTCCATTCACTGCTTTGCCGGTTTACCGGCCGGGAAGAAAATTGTCAAACCCAAACCGCCGCCTACCAAAGGCAGGCGGGTTAAATCAAAGTTATGCAAATTGAACTGCCTGACAAACCACGGCATGCGTGGTTGTCAACCAAAACCGTGCGTATTATGAAACTGTGCTTTTTTATTGTGTTGGCGGCCTGCATGCAGGTGTCCGCCAAAGGACTTTCCCAGACTGTCAGCTTTTCTGGCAAGGATGTTCAATTCAAGACCGTACTGGCTGCTATCCGCCAGCAGACTGGTTATTCCATTGTGTACAACCCGGACCTGCTCAGCACAGCCAGGCCGGTATCCGTACAGGCGAAAAAGATGCCGCTGGAGGCTTTTCTCCGGCAGGTATTGAAAGATCAGCCCATTGTGTATGCCATCGAAAAGCAGACCATTGTGCTCAGCCGCCGCAGGACGCCGCAGCCGGAAAGCCTGCCTGATCCGGATTACAATAAGCTGGTACTCTACAACCAGGTAAAAGGGCTGGTGCGGGACAGCGCCGGCAAAGCCCTGTTGGGCGCCTCCGTCCGGGTAAAAGGCAAGCCTGTCTCCACCATCACAAACGACCAGGGAGCATTCCTGCTCCCTGCTGAGGAAGGGGATCTGCTGCTGGTGAGCTACGTGGGCTATGAAGCTGCCGAAATACGGGTTACTGCAGCCGGCCTGCAGAACGGCATCAGCATAGTAATGGCCTTACATGTGGCCAGTATTGACGTAGTGACCGTGGTCTCTACGGGATACCAGAACATTTCAAAGGAAAAAATGACCGGCTCTTATGTGCAGGTGGACAATGAACTGCTGAACCGTTCCGTGAGTACCAACGCGCTGAACCGGCTGGCGAATATTGTACCAGGACTTATATTCGATGACCTGGCCACTTCTTCCAGTTCCCGCAACCAGACAGGTATATTTGTCCGTGGACAAAGCGTTATTGCTACCCGTACCGATCCGCTGATCATCATAGATAATTTCCCCTATGAAGGCGACCTGGCCAATATAAATCCCAACGACATACAATCCATTTCCGTGCTGAAAGATGCGGCTGCCGCTTCTATCTGGGGCGCCAGGGCTGGCAACGGCGTGATTGTGATCACCACTAAAAAAGGGGCTAATAACCAGCGGCCAAGGTTATCCTTCAATTCAAATATCACCCTATCCACCAAACCGGATCTTTACTACCTGCCCACGATCAGCGCTGCAGATTATATTGACATGGAGCAGTCCTTGTTTGAGAAGGGATTTTATACTTCAACGGAAACCAATGTCAGAAGACCTGAGCTGACACCGGTAGTGGAATTGCTTATCCGGAAGCGGGATGGCCTGATGGATCCTGCGGAGGCAGACAGGCAAATAGCTGCATTGAAGCAAAATGATGTGAGAGACGATTTCGAGCGCTATTTCCTGAGAAATGGCCTTAACCAGCAATATTCACTTAGTCTTAGCGGTGGCACGGCCACACAAAGATATTTTCTTTCCGGTGGGTACGACAGGAACCTGTCCTCCGCTGTGGGCAATACCTACGACCGGATCACGCTGAATGCATCCAACAACTATTCTTTCTTCCGGCAGAAACTGGAACTGGGGGCCGGCATTTACTTTACCTCCGGGAAGCAGTTGATCATGGACCCCGGCATCTCGGGTATAGATGTGATCAGTTCCACCCGCCTGTACCCCTATGCAGACCTGGCCGATGAACAGGGGAATGCCCTGCCCATCAATAAATATTTCCGCCAGCCTTATGTAGATACCGCCGGCAAGGGCAAACTGCTGGATTGGAAATACCGTCCGCTGGACGAACTGAATTTGGGCGATAATACAAAGCGCTCCACTGATTACCGGATCAATTTCAACCTCAGATACAAACTGTTCCCCTGGCTTCATGCTGAGCTGCTGTACCAGTACAATGCAGGCAGTATTATTTCCCGGAATATCCAGAGCGTTAACAGCTATGCGGTGAGGAGCCTGATCAACCAGTATTCTTCTTTTGATGCCAATGGCAATGTGGTCAGGGCTATACCCTTGGGTGGCATCCAGGACAATACCAACGCCAGTTACAATACCCAAAGCCTGCGCACACAGCTGACTTTCCAGCACAGCTGGAGTAACCATGAAATAAGCGGTATTGCCGGCTGGGAGGTCAGGGACCAGCATGACCTGTCCACCAGCAACCGTTTTTATGGGTACGACGAACGGTACGGCACAACCGGCAGGGTCAACTATACTACCTACTACAGGCTCTACCAGAACCAGACCAGCGCCTATAACCTGATCAGCAGCGGTGACAGAGAAACTGACCTTACGGACCGGTTCCGTTCCTATTATGCCAATGCATCGTATACCTGGAAGCGGAAGTATGTGGCCTATGCCAGCGGCCGGATTGATCAGAGTAATCTTTTTGGGGTGAAGACCAATCAGCGATCGGTTCCTTTATGGTCGGCAGGCGCTGCCTGGCAGGTACACGGAGAGAACTTTTACCAGGTAAACTGGCTGCCGGTATTAAAGTTAAAGGCCAGCTATGGCTATGCAGGGAACGTAGATAAATCATTGTCGGCATACACAACAGCAAGGGCGGGAGGCCTCAACAGTTATGGCTATCCTTATTCCAATATCCTGAATCCGCCTAATCCGCAGTTGCGCTGGGAGCAGATCGGGATCACCAATATAGCGGTGGAGTTTGCCACTGCCGGCAACCGTATCAGCGGTACGCTGGAATGGTATCAGAAAAAAGGGATAGACCTGATCGGTAACAGTCCTTTTCCCCCGCAGACAGGCATCACCTCCTTTAAAGGAAATACGGCGGACACAAAAACAAAAGGTATCGACCTGACCCTGAATACCCTGAACCTGACAGGAGAACTGCAATGGAACAGCGTGTTCATGCTCAGTGTGGTGCGGGAAAAAGTGACGGGCTACCAGATACTGCCTGTTGCTGCCTATGAGCTATTGTCACTGTCAAGTACAACACCGGTGATCGGAAAGCCGCTGTATGGGATGTATAGCTTTGCCTGGGCAGGCCTTGACCCCAATACCGGTGATCCGCTGGGGTATAATGGTAAGGAGGTCAGCAGTGACTATTCCGCCATCTATGCCAATACCAAACCCGCCGATCTGGTATACCATGGACCCGGAAGACCAACTATATACGGTTCTCTTCGCAATAGTTTTTCTTTCAAAGGATTTTCTTTTTCTGCCAACATCATCTACCGGATGGGTTACTATGTGCGGAAGGAAACAGTAAAATATACCAACCTGCTGAGTGGAAAGGGCACTCACGGTGATTATTACAAAAGATGGCAAAAACCAGGTGATGAGGCCTTTACCGATATTCCTTCAGTAACAGCAACCATTGTAGCAAGAAGGGATGATTTTATTGAGGGGGCCGCTGCCTTTGTGGACCGTGGAGATCATATCCGCCTGCAGGACCTGACTGCTGGCTACGATCTGGCGAGATCCCTGCGGGGTAAACTGCCTTTCAGTCGCCTGGAACTATACTGTTTCGCCAATAATATAGGCCTCTTGTGGAAAGCCAACAAATGGGGGCTGGACCCTGATAACCTGACTGTCTACAGGCAGCCGGCTGTCCGTTCCATAGCAATAGGTATCAAAGCTGAATTTTAAACAATGCAATGTATGAGACATCCCCTGTTTATGATAGTACTGCTCCTTTGTCCGTTTTGTTTTATGGCATGCGGCAAGGAATTCCTGGAGAAAAAGCCCAATAAAGCCCAGGTAGTGCCTGAATCCATCGGTGATCTTCAGGCGTTGCTGGACAGTTACGGATTCATTGACCTGCTCGCCAGCGGCGAGCTGGCCAGCATAGCCGCCGATGATTTTTTCTCTTTTGAACCGGACCTCGCAGTCTACGTGATACCGGTAAAGAATACTTATTTCTGGGAGAAGGATATGTATGGCGGGTATCCTACGCTCAGAGGCTGGAATTCGCCTTACCAGGCTATCTTCTATGCCAACGTAGTGCTGGAAGGACTGTCCAGGCTCAGCCCTGCGCCACATGAGCAGGCAGCTTATGATCATGCAAAAGCCATGGCCCTTTATTACCGGGGCTATGCCATGTATATTCTTTTGCAGGGCTTTTCAGCTCCCTATACTGCAGCTACCGCCGCCAGTATGCCGGGCGTACCTATCAGGTCCGGTGCTGACGTCAATGAAGTGGCGGCCAGGAGCAGCCAGGAAGCCTGTTATCAATACCTGATCAACCAGCTGGAAGCCGCTATTCCCCTGCTGCCTGACCATGTTACCACCACCTGGCGGCCGAGAAAGGTGAGCGCCTATAGTATGCTTGTGCGTACCTACCTGGCCATGGAGAATTATGAGCGGGCTGAATATTATGCCGACCTTTCGCTGGCGGCTGCCAGTGAATTGCTCGACTTCAATACGCTGAACGAAAACCTGGCCCGGCCTTTCCCGATGGGCGATATGGGCGTCAATCCGGAAGTGCTGCAGTTTGAGCACGCAGCGGAGTTTGGCTATGCCAGCAATGCCTGGGTGGATTCTGCACTATACAACCTGTACCAGCCAAATGACAGAAGGAAAGTATGTTATTTCAATGCAAGGAACGGGTATTATATTTTCAAAGGCAGCTACTCCGGCGGTTCGTCTGCCATGGCAGGACCCTGCACAGATGAAATGTACCTGGCAAAAGCGGAATGCCTGGCCAGGAGAAATAGCGTCCAGCCGGCCATGGATACGCTTAACGCATTGCTGCGTAAACGGTATGTTACCAATACGCTGGTGCCGCTCACGGCGGCAACCGGGGACGAGGCATTGGGCATCATACTTGTGGAGAGAAGAAAAGAGCTGGTGGGACGTGCTATCCGCTGGCATGACCTGCGCCGGCTGAACAAGGATAGCCGGTTTGCCACTACCCTCAGGAGGATCAGGAGCAACGGCAGTATTGTTGAGCTGCCTCCCGGCAATCCCCGTTATACCTTCCCTATCCCCGAGCAGGAAGTGGAAAAAAGTGGTATAGAACAAAATCCACGTTGATGAAAATTGAACTGATGGCGCAGCCATTCTTTAATAAGGGTATATGAAATATATTTCGGTTATAGTAATAGGTTGTATTGTTTTCCTTTTTTTAATTCCCTGTCAGGTGCAAAGCCAACCGGCTGTGATCAGCGGGCAACTGGCTACTGGGAAGACTTCCGATACGGTGATCCTGATCATGCATGGGGAGTTCAGTCCCCTCGGCAACCCGGAGTTCCTGCCGGCTTTTGAACAAACGATCATCAGCTCCGGCGGCCGTTTTTCTTTTGCCACCCCGCCATTGGAAGGCCCGGTGCGTGTAAATTTTTATGTAAACACAGAAAGAATTACCACCCATAATATCCTGCGGAGCGATAGCGCCCTGATCAACTATTATGTAGAGCCGGGTGACAGGATCCAGGTGACCGGAAAGCCTGGCGCCTATCATTTTTCCGGTAAGGGCGCCGCTAAATGGCAATACGAGTGGGAGGTAGACAGCATCCTGCATTTGTTTGCCAGCCGTCGTAAAGAATATGCGGACAATAAAGCCGGGTTCAATCATATTCGTTTCAATACGGACAGGATGAATGGCCAGCGGCAATTGCTGGACAGGTATAAAGGCCGGATCAGTGAAACCATGGATTTTATTTACCGGGCCAATTTGCGGACTGGCGCCTATGGCCATTATTACACCAGTGTGAGGGCCGGGCTGCGGGGCGATAGTGATCGCGTCCGCCAGGCACAACAGTTGTATGAACAATACCTGACCAATATTTCTGTGGATACTGCTTCCTCCGCTTTGCTCCTTTTATCCTTTTACCCGGAATTTCTGTTACTGAAAGAAGAGACAGATGCTGCCTATGCTCTGTCCCTGGGCAGGCTGCCTGCTCCCGGTATCTACCAGCGGATCAGCAGTCGATATTCAGGTACGCTGCGGGATAAACTACTCCTGATGTCTTTGGACAGGGAGGTGAGCAGGAGTGAAGTAACGGATAGTAGTTTTGCCTGGTTGCTGGATATGGTAGAAACTCCCCGCTACCGGAAAAGACTGGAAGCGCTGATGGCTTCTTTTGTTTCCGGTAAACCGGTTGTTGACTTTGCTTTTCGTGACAGGGAAAATAAAGTGGTCCGGCTCAGTGATTTTAAAGGCAAGGTTATCTTCCTGGATATGTGGTTTACTGGTTGCGGAGGCTGTGTGGCTGTAGCCAAAGCCCTGCCAGAAGTAGAGGAAGCATTTAAGGACAGAACAGATGTAGTTTTTGTGAGCCTGTCGGTGGATCTGAAGCGGGAAGAATGGCTGCCCAGCGTGGATGGCAACAGGAAGCTAAACCAGGGGACCACAAAAGCGTATACGCATTACACAACGCCTTCCACCATTTATCTGTATACGGCAGGTACAGGATCCGCCAATGATTTTATCCGGCAATATGTACCCGGCGCAGCTTTTCCGCATTTGCTGCTGGTAGGGAAAGACGGGAACTTATTTTCAGCCAGTCCACCGAATCCTGCACATCCCGATGGTAAGGAGCAACTGATTGCACTGATCCGCCAGGCATTGGGAAGCTGAGCATATATTGTAAAAATTATCATCCATGATCCGCCGGCACTGTCAGTTTCCTGCTGTGCCGGCGGAATGGTGCTATAAAGCGGCTGCCCTTAACATTCCGGTAATAAGGGCCTGTTAGTTTTGCAGTACCCAGTATGCAATCCCTTACCGACCAGGACATCATTACCCAACTCCGATCCGGCAATCACCAGGTATATGCCTGGATTTTTGAACAGTACTGGCAAATGCTGTTTGATATTGCTTACCGGAAAACAGGGGAGCAGGCCGATTCACTGGACATGGTACAGGATATCTTCACCCATCTCTGGGAAAAAAGAAGCCAGCTTACAGTAGACGGTCCCCTTGCGCCCTGGCTGGTTGGGATGGTCAAACACAAAGTGATAGACTGGTACCGCCAGACCAGCAAAAGAGAAGTGCAGCGCCTGGCCCTGCTCAGTTACCTGGAGCAGCAAACAGGCACAGCGACCACTGAGCCGCTCATTCCCTTTGAAAAGACCTATGCCCACCTGCAACAGGCGGTAGACCAACTGCCGGATCGCATGCGCGAGATCTATCGCCTGCACCAGGACGAGCGCCTGTCCGTAGCAGCTATTGCAGACAAACTATCTCTCCAGCCGCAAAGCGTTAAGAATGCCTTGCACAAAGCCTCCTTATTATTACGCAAAGCCATGGAGCCTCACCTGGATGCCGCTATCTCAGGCCTTACCTGCTCGGCCATCTGGATCAGTATTCTCTTTGATAACAATTAGGTAACACCAACCCGAGGGTACTTCATTTCCTGTTTGACGAAGTAGGAAGTGATGGACAACAATCAGCAGCAACAGTTCCGGGATTTTCTGCATAAATACCAGCAGGGTGACAGCAGCCCTGATGAAAAGCGATCCATAGATCATTGGTATGAAGCGCTGGAACCTGGAGAAACCAATTATTCCGCGGCCCATCCCATATGGGCCAGCCTGGCAGCAGCAAGGCTGCGCAAAGCCCTGCCGGGATTACAACCGAAGACGGGACAGCGCATTCCTGTCCGCCGGATCATGCAGTGGACAGCAGCGGCGGTACTGACCGGCCTGGTAGCTACCGGCTTTTTCTACCTGCTACAACCCACGGACAATACTTCCGGAAAACCGCTCTACACCACTATCAGCACCGGTCATAACCAGATCAAAACAATTACCCTGCCCGATGGTTCCCGCGTATGGCTGAACCGTTTCTCTACCATTGAATGGGCGGGCAATTTTGGCGATAGCGCCCGTACTATCCAGCTGAGCGGCGAAGCCCGTTTTGAGGTAACCGCCAATGCCGGGAAGCCGTTCCTGGTAAGGGCCGGCGGCACCACTACCCGCGTATTGGGAACAATGTTTAACATCACCGCCTACCCGGAGGAACAGGAGCTGAAAGTAGCCCTGCTTAATGGCAGCGTACAGTTTGTGCCGGCAGGGGAGCGGCAGCCCGTATTGTTGAAGCCCGGCACTATGAGCCGTTACCGGCAGGCCGACAGTGCAGTCAGTATAGTAGCCATTGACCAGGAAATAGATGCCTGGACCACGGGCGCCACAGTATTCAATGAGCAGCCGCTCACAGAAGCTATTGCGCGGATAGCGCGGCAGCAGCAATGGAAACTGGTATGGAAAAATAAGAAGCGGTTGAATGGAACGGTCTCTGCCATCTTCCGGCGGGAGACAGCGGCGCAGATGCTGGACGGCCTGGCCTTCACACATTCATTTCATTATACCATAGAACAGGATACCCTGATCATTTATTAAAAACAAAAAGGGTTGCGTCAACAACCCCTGTAGGAAAAATCAAACAAATGAGTAACAAATGTACAGCCTTTGGAGTGTCCCTCCAAAATAGGGAGCGGCATGCCGGCACTAAATGGTGGTTACTGCCATTGTTCTGCCTGCTCTGCTGCTCACTGACTGCGCAGGAGAAAACAATGGAAGAACCCGTATCCCTGTCTGTGACCAGGACCAATGCCACCGAGCTGCTGGATAAGCTCGATGCGCAGACCAATTTCTCGTTCACATTTTCCAAGAATGCTTTCCGGGAGATTGCCGTGGAAAAGATCGGCTGGGAAAAAGTCACCCTGCACAAAGCCCTGGAAGAACTGAAAACACGTTTTGGGATCGAGTACCAGGTGGTGAACACCACTATCTCTTTCCGCCTGCGCCAGCCGGTTAAAGAGCCGCAGACAGCAGATACTGTTGTGCCCGGCAAAGGCGGCCGCGTGACCGGCAGGGTAGTGGATTTTGAGAATGGTGATCCGCTGATCGGCGCCTCTATATCAGTAGAGGGGCTTGATTGGGTCAGCCTTTCGGACTCCACCGGTCACTATGTATTGCAGGGGCTGGAGCCAGGTACTTACACCCTGCTGGTATCCTATGTAGGGTATGAAGCAGGTCGTATCCAGAATTTGCGGATCACTGCCACAAATGCCACCGTTTTTGATGTGAAGCTGCAGGTGAGGTCCGCCAGTTCAGGTGTAGTGGTGACCGGCATCCGCAGGAGGCGGGTGCTGAACAGTTCCGATGAACAGCTGGTGACTGAACTGTACAATTCGCAGACTGTTGTGTCCGGCATCTCCAATGAGCAGATTGCCCGCACCCTGGACCGGGATGCCGGCGAAGTGGTAAAGCGGGTGGCCGGCGTGAATATTTCGGAAGACAACTACGTTATTGTTCGCGGCCTGAACAAAAGATATAACCTGACCTTTCTGAATGATGCTATGGCGCCGGCGACGGATGCAGATAGTCGCGCTTTTTCCTATGATGTCATCAACAGCAATGCTATTGACCGCATCATGGTCTATAAATCCCCTTCTGCGGACCTGCCCGGTGAATTCTCCGGTGGTCTGGTAAAAATATTTACCAAGAAAAGCCAGCTGACCCGTCAGTTTGATGTGCAGTTCTCGGCCCAGTACCGCCCGCAGTCCAGCTTTGAGAACGTACTCAACTATGCCGGCAGCAAAACCGATTTCCTGGGATTTGATGATGGCAAAAGAGCTATACCCGCGGGTATTCCCCGTGCCGCCAGCTTTAACCACCTCAGTCCTGCGGACAATGCACGGTATTCACGTGAATTCAAAAATGTATATCTGCTGGACAGGGACTATAAAGCCGGTCCCGACCTGCGCTTCAATGTCAACTACTATGACGCCTGGAAGATCGGCGGTCAATATCTGCGTAACCTGACATCGGTCAGCTATACCAATACACATGAGCAGCGCGTGAGTGAACAAAACTCGCTCTACAAACACCATGATGGACAGCTGACCCAAGGAATACATGCAGCGCGTCTTTCCGTGATCCAAAGCAATGAGATCAAGCTCATGGATGGGCTCAACCTGGAGCTGCGTCATTTCTTCAATACCAATAACCAGCGCATTGCCGTAGAGGATTACCGGCAGCTGGACGATTATCCCGAATACGAATTCCGGCACCAGAACCTGTACTATGTGCAGAACCAGCTGTACACCGGTCAGGTGGCTGCCAACTATGCATTTGGCAAGAACAAGGCCAACAACCTCAAAGCCAATCTCAGCTATTCCACTATCCATAAACAGGAACCGGATAACCGGGATTATACCCTGCGCAGGAATGTGCAGGCCGGTAATGATCCGGTAAAAGGTGGGGAGGATGAAAACAATCCCTGGGTGCTGGGCACGGAGCTGATCTCCTATTATACCCTGTCCCGGGTGTTCAATGATATCAAAGAAAAAACCTACCAGGGTAACCTGGACCTTGTTTACCGGCTCACTGAACGTTGGGGCCTGAAGGCTGGCGTGTATCATGAAACCCGCATCAGGGATTTCAGCAGCCGGACCTTTATCCTGGTAAACGGGGTCAATCTTTATGATCCCAACCTGGCCATTATTGGTTCCCGTTTCTCCAGTGATAATGGTCCTATACCTGGCGGCGGCATACAGATCCGCGAACAATACCTGCAGCATTATTTCAATCAGGAACTATTCCGGGAAGATGGCACCGGTTATCGCTGGCTGGAAAAGACCAATCCCAATAACCAGTACTATGCGGACAATGTACTGAACGCGGGTTACCTCAGCACTGATTTCAATTTCCTGCAAAACCGCCTGAATGTATTTGGCGGCCTGCGTGTGGAAGACAATAGCTTTCGGATCCTGGGCAGCCATGAATACGGACTGGCCGCTTATCCGCTGGAAGTAAAAGTGCCCGTTACCTCCTGGCTTCCTTCCGTGAATATTTCCTATCGCCCTGACAGTGCCTGGATCATCCGCGCTGGCTATGGTAAAACCCTGAACAGGCCTGAGTTCCGGGAAACGGCGCCTATGCAGTACACCAATTACCTGGAGCAGGAGACTTATGTGGGCAATCCCCTGCTGCAACCGGTTGATATTCATAACTGGGAGGCCAGGCTGGAATGGTTCCCCAATAGCACTTTAAGGAATGAGATGGTCAATATCGGCTTTTTCTATAAGGTGCTGGACAAACCGATCGAGCGTTTCCGGATGATCTTCTCCGAAGGATTTGACCAGTTCTTTTATGTCAATACCGGTAGGGCTACCGTGTACGGAATGGAAGCGGAGTTCAGAAAAGGGTTTGGTTTCCTGCCCGGCAGGTTCTTCCGTAATCTCTCCACGGTGTTGAATGGCTCCTGGTTCAAGAGCAATGTGGATGTACCGGGTATGCCGGACAGGATAGGGTATGCAGGCGCCCGCTCCAGGCCCATGCAGGGACAATCACCCTACCTGCTGAATGCCGCGCTGAACTATGAAGATGCCGGCCTGGGCACCAGGATCTCGCTGAGCTATAACCGGGCAGGTGATTATATCTATGCAGTAGGCGCCAATAAAGGCGAGCGTGCGGATGCGGATATCATGATGCATGGCCGCGATCAGCTGGACATTACCTGGCGCCAGCGGATCAATAAAACTTTCAGTGTCAATGCCGGCGTACAGAATGTATTGAATGCGCCTTTCCTGCTGTACCAGGATGCAAAGAACAATTACCATTATGATGAGCTGACGGGCAAAGGACCGGATCCCAATGGCGGCAGTATCTATGACGCCTCTGATGTTATTTTCCGGAAGTACTATCCCCGTCCTTATTTCTCCCTGGCTGTAAACATGATTTTCTGATCTTATTTATATCATCCATATGCGAACATTTTTTTTACCTGGCGGACTGCTGGCGTTGATGGCCGGACTCTTCTGCTACTCCTGCACCAAGTATGACGACCGGCTGGATACCCAGCAAACGGAATCCGGCATCATTGGCGTCATGAAAGACGGGCAGGTGGTGGACGAGGCTTTTATTGATGAAACGGTTACCGTCTATGCAAAGATCGGTGAGGCTGATGCGGACCTGAAATGCTACGTGTCGGACCAGGAAGCCAGCATTCTCACACGCGGCTCGCGGATAAGCCATATCAACCCGGCCAATGCGGCCCCGGCAGCCCTGCGCGTGGATACTTTCAATATTGTGGTGCCCCGGACAGCAAAGATCGGCGCCGGTAATGTCTATTTTTCAGTGAACGGCGCCATCAAACCGGCGCTGCCTTTCCTGGTGAAGCGGCCGGATATCCTGATCCCCAACCAGGTCTGGGTAGAACCCTTCCTGAGTTCCTATTCTGATAGTACTGAACGGGGCGACAGCTGGAACTGGACTTTCCCGGAAATGCTGCGCGATGGCAGATCCCGCGAAGCCGTGGTCAATACCATCCGGCAACTCTGTTATGATGCCAACGGACAGGCTTTTTACTTCCTGGATATACAGCGGGCCGATGGCGTTATGTTTATCCGTCAGTATAAGGATGGCGTAGTCACTACCATTGCAGGTGCAGGCAATGATTACATGGCCAGCAATGCCGCTAACCTGAAGCTGGGCACTGAATATTTCTCAGAAACCGATGGCCGTCTCTTTGACATGAAGACCGGACCTGATGGTAAATTATATTTCACCAATCTATTCCGTGCCCCGGATCCGGTGACCGGAAAAACAGGCGTCTATTCCCTGATCCAACGGATTGACCCGGCCACAGGAAAGGTGGAAAAAGTATTGGGCGGTGAACGCCTGCTGATTGCCAATCCATCCCGTACGGCAAATAATTATCGCGGTATCATGGATGGCCGCAAGGATACGGCCATGATCCAGTTCCCTTCATCGCTCACCTTTGACAAAGCTGGTAATCTCTATTTCCTGGAAAGGGTCAGTTATTACGAGAATGGCACATTGCTGCGGCGACTGACAACCAACGGCAAGGTGGAAACATTATTGGGGAAAGTTGATATCTACCTCAGTGAAACGATAGACCCTTCGGACGGTAAATCCTATTTCCGGCCTTACTATTACCAGATCTATGAAGATTCAGACGGGTTTGGCGATGAGGTCCGGTTCACCGGGCTGGAGAATATGGTATTGGCTGGCAACGGGAAGATCTATCTTCAGAAATATGGTAAGATCATTGAAGTGAACCCGGATACAAAGGAAGCCTCTTCCATTATTGGTCTGCCGGACGGCATGCGTGGCCCTGCCACCGGTACTTTCAAAGAAGTGGAGCTGGCCACCATCACCACTTTTGATGTGGATTTTGACGGCAATATCCTTTTTGGACATACTTCTGTTTTTAAAATGGACCTCCAGGCCGAAACGGTGGCCATGATGACCAGTTTTACAGCCATACCGCCGGAATACAATTCCCCGCGTCAGTTTGTACAACAACGGCAACCCGGTACCAACTGTGTGCTTGGCCGGATGAACCGCATTGTATTTGACCAGTTCGGGACCCTCTATGCCGGGTATATTGACATTGCCAGCAGCTCGGAAGTGCGTATTGCCCGGATCATTATTGAAAGATAAATCAACAGTCATGAAACAAACTATAGTCTTATTGATAAGCGCCGCCCTCCTGGCCCTGGGCTGTGAGAAAGAAAGTGAAGACCCCGCCACACCGGGACTGGCGCACCTGATGGTCTACAACGGGTCAGCCGATTTTTACAATGCGCAGGGACTGGTCCTGAAGAACAACCAGCCGCTGGGCAGCCGGACCTATAACGACAATGGCATCGGCCTGGTAGGCGCTTTCAATTTCGCTTCCTATTCACTGATAGATAGCGGCAGTTACCGGATCGCTTACCTGGACAGCAGCAGTATACCGGCCGAAGCGGCCAAGCTGTCTGAGACCCGGGTACACCTGGAAAACGGGCAGCATTATACGCTGTACCTGCTGGACAGTCTCGGCTTTTTTGAGATCCTCACCACCCGGGATGAGGTGGCGCGTGATCCGGCCATGGCCAATATCCGCCTCGTACACCTCAGCCCGGATGCGGGAGAAGTGTACCTGCGGCTGGATACTGCGCTGGTGGCTGATATCAAACCGCTTTCCTTCCGGGGCGTGAGCCATTTTGTAAAGGTCGGCCCGGATATCAAGCCCGCCATCCGCATTATGTACAAGGATAAGGAAACGGGGGAAGAGCGGACCCTGTCCCGGAAATCATTCCCGCTGCAGGCGGGCAGGTGTTATACCATGATCCTGCGCGGCTACAGAGATCCGGCAGATGGAAATGTGAACAAGACCATCAACCTTTCTACTATCACCAATTACTGAGTTGTAAATAGCATACAATGAATAAAGAATTTATACCGGTCCTCCTGATGGGCCTGCTGTTCGGGACTACTATCCTGTCCTGCAAAAAGGACAAGGAGCAATCCTCCGGTCTGCCAGAGCAGCCGCCGGTCCTGAGCCGCTTAAGCCAGCCCGCCGCCCAGGCAGGTGAAAAGCTGACCCTGTATGGCCAGCAGCTGGTGCAGGGTGGCTGGCAGACAGAAGTGTTTGTTAATGATCGTCCCTCGGAAATACTGGAAAAAACGACCGACAGTATCGTGATCCGTATACCAGAGAAATCGAAATCAGGGAAGGTAACGGTAACCCTCAGCAGCGGATCGCTGTACAGTGCCGCCGAAGGCCCGGAACTGAATGTGCTCCCCACGCCCCTTATTAAAGGCATCTATCCTGCCTTTGGCACCGCCGGTGAAACCATGTTCCTGATCACAGAGAATTTTAGCCAGGAGGAGGATCAAAACCAGGTGTTCCTGGGTAACCAGTTGCTGACCATTACGGGAAGGATGGGCAAGGATACCCTGGAGGTGAGAATGCCGGACAATGCTGTCAATGGGGTACTCAGCTGGCGGACCTATACCGGGCCTGCCTATTCCATGAAAGATATTCTTAAAGTCCGCCAGACCAGTTATCCCGTAAGCACGGTGAAGGACTGGATCCGGGAAGATCCTGCGTTTTCTTATATGGATATGGCGGTCAATGGCTTTCCCGATATCCTCGGCGATGCGTTTCCTAACTACCAGGGCCTGTATGATGTAGCCATGACCTGGTTATCTGCCACGGATCAGCCCTGCACCGTTTTCCTGGCCAATGATATGGCCTATACCGGAACGGATATCAGCAAGGAACAATTCAGGAGCAGTATGCTGGGCCGGCCTTTCGACAATAATTACCTGCTGCTGGCCGCCATTGTGCCGGGACAGTCCCTGGGTATTGCGGACCTGCAGCCAGGGGAGCCCTATAATTCCCTTTACACCATGAAAATGCACTGGTGGCCCGATGGTACAGAGGACGCCAATTTCTTTACTGTAATGGACATGGAGGATGGCAGGTATGTTATGATCAATAATAAATGGGGAGATATGAGACAGCCGGTCAAAATGGTAAAAGAACATAAAGTGGGTAATGCCACCATTATTGAGCTGGCTGGGATCCCCGGCTTTTTATACTGGTAAGTACAGACAGACTATAGACACTATTCCTATGCAAACTTCCTGCAGGCAGCGGGGTGGAACAAGCAAGGTTCCGCCCCTGCTCCCGGGTTGTTGCCGGCTACTGCCAGCTAACTTCTCTTTGCAGGATTGATCTGCCGGGAGATTTTATTTTTCCGTCTGTTTCAAAACGGTGTATTCTTCAACCTGGAGATCTCCTGCCGCGGGCATTTTCCAGTTGGCTCAAATGGCTGTTTTAAAAAGCCTGTTCGGAATAATTGCTTATCCTGCTCAGCAATTTAGCCAGGCAGCACACACTCCGCCGTTTCCACCAATACGGCAAAATCCCATTCCGCCCAGATGGACAGCCACCAGAGCTTCAGCTTCAAGGGTACAAAGCCAAAGAATTTCTTGAACGCATCCGTAAAATGATGCACCCGCTTATAGCCCGATAACTGGGCCACTTCTTCCATGCTGCGTCCTTCATCGTTCAGCAACCGCCGCGCCTGCTGCATACGCAGGTCCAGCAGGTATTTATAGATGGTTTGGCCCGTGGCCTGCTTAAAATGTTTTTTCAGGTAGTTCTCGTTGGTGCCTACCTGCCGCGCCAGTTCGATAATGGTAAAAGGGGTACGCAGGTTCTCCGCAATCAGCTGTTGCGCCAGCCTGACCCGCTGTGCATCCTGTTCGCGCAGGACCGGGTTGGCCGCAGGATCCTGGATATGGAGGTATTCTTCATGATGCTGGGAGATCAGCAGCAGCAGTTCAATCAGCTTGGTCCGCAGGAACAGGTTCTTATAGCGCTCCTTCAGCGGGCAATGCAGGATATCATACAGCAAAAACCGGATAGAAGAGGGCAGGGGCAGGTTATGCCCGCTGAGCTGCAGCGGCTCCTGGTTGTTGATAGCTTTACGCAACCTTTCCTGCAGTTCATGATCGTCCGGCAGGTAACGCGTAAACAGTTCCGGCAGCAGGCTGATATAAAATGTTTCTGTCTGTTCGTGGGAGGTCCACTCTACCCGGCTGCGCTGGGCCGGGAAATAGATCAGGTTGTACTGACCACTGTCCAGCTCGGCAAAACAATCGCCGGCCCGCTCATTGCGGTAACGGCTCCTGCCGTGGACGGAAAAGACCAGCTGGATAAAAGGGTGCGGGTTTTCCAGGTGCATCACGCCTTCCGGCTGGTTCCGGCTCTTGTAATGACAATACCGGATGGCATCGGGCGAGATCAGCTCGTACAAAATGGCCGGCTGTTCTTTATTGGGGTGGAATGTTCTTGATTCCCTGATCGGCAATGCCGTCTCCTTCTTCAACTCAAAATAGAGGTACTCTGACTGCATCCTGCAAGTATATGACCGGTACCGGAATTCAATTTACCCTAAACGGAAAATAGTGGTGAGCCCTTGAATAATGACAAACTCGTGACAAAGTCGATTAATTCCCGTTTTTGTATCGATTTCTCCTGAATAATTATCGACGAACATGAAATTTTGCCCCCTGAAAAAATAGCCCCATTTCCGAAATAACCAACCCATATGTATAGATTTTTACTAAGCTGCTTATTACTGCTCGCTGCGCCGGCGCTGATGGCACAGTCCATCCCCTTCCGCGGCACAGTACTGGAAGAAACCACAGGCGCCCCGCTGGCAGGGGCCACTATCCAGGTGAAAGGAAAAGAGAACAGAACGGTAGCCGACGACAAAGGTTCTTTCCAGATCAACGCCAATAGCGGCGATATCCTGGTGATCTCCTTTGCCGGTTTTCTCTCCAGAGAAGTATCGGTAAGGCCCAACAGGGCGATGCTGGTAATAGACCTTTCCAGGACCACCGAACAGTTATCAGAAGTAGTAGTGACCGGTGCGCTGGGCATCAAACGCACTGCCAAAGAGGTAGGCGCCGGCGCCCAGGTAGTGTCCAATAAAGAACTGAACCAGGGACGAACCATCAACCCGCTGTTTGGCCTGACCAGTAAAGTATCCGGTTTGCGCATCAACAGCTACGACAGCAAAGTGGACCCCCAGGTGCAGATCACGCTTCGTGGCACCCGCTCCCTGAGCCGTACCGCCGGTATCGATGGTCGCAATCCCAATGCGCCTTTGTATGTGGTGGATGGTATTCCTGTTCCGGATATCGCCCGCCTCAATCCGAATGATATTGAGGACATCACCGTACTCAAAGGCGCCAATGCCGCTGCCCTCTACGGTTCTGAAGGCGTGAACGGCGCCCTGATGATCACCACCAAACAGGGAAAGAAAGGACGCACTTCCGTTAACTTCTCCCATACCACTACTTTTTCACAGGTATACCTGCTGCCACCTGCCCAAACCCAGTACGGTCAGGGCAATGACGGCGTGTATGATCCCACCCAGTATGAATCCTGGGGACCTGCATTCGACAATACCATGAAGGATTTCGGGCTGCCGCTGCCGGACGGCACACAGCCTCAGTTATTATATGCTGCACCATCCAAAGATAACCGGCTGGACCTGTTCCAGACCGGTCTCAACGTGCAGAACGATATCTCTTTCTCCGGAGGGGACGACCGCAGCACCTATTTCTTCTCCGCCCAGAATGTGGACGTGAAAGGCATTATTCCCGAAGACAAGAACAACCGGACCAACCTGCGTTTCAACGGTACCCGCAAATTCGGGAAGCTCAATGTGGGCCATACCCTCAACTATGCGTATAACAAGAAAAGCACCACGCCGGACGGTCCCTGGATCGGCGCCTACCGCTACCCGGCCAATTTCGATTTTGGTATGGTGAAGGACTGGGAAAACCCGCTCTCACCGGGCAACCCGCTGAATTATTTTACCAGCCAGGGCAGCTGGCTGCGCAATCCTTATTTCCTGATCGATAATATCCGTGACGAGAGCACACAATCTGTCCTCAACGGTAAAATTGAAATGGAATATCCTGTTACCAGCTGGTTCCGGGCCATGTACCGCGCCGGTCTCTATGTGCTGAACGATGAGACCCGTAGCTTCACCCGCAAGTTTGACGCGCCCGGCACCCGCAATGTGCCCGGTATTGTGACCGATGGCACCAATACTTACCGCCGCTTCAACAGCGACCTGATCCTGCATTTCAACAAAGACTTCAATAAGCTGTCTACCCGCCTGGTGCTGGGTCAGAACACCCGCACGGATTACCGCAAGCAGATCAGCGTTGGCGTCAGCAACAGCGGCGGCACCGGTCAGCTCCTGTATCCGGACCTGATCAATATCGGCAGCCGCTCCGGTAACCTGGCCGGTACCGTAGCCATCACCGAACAGCGCTCTGCCGCCGTGTACGGTGAATTCACTGCTGGTTATGACGGCTACCTGTTCCTGACCCTTACCGGGAGGAACGACTGGACCTCCGTCCTCAGCAAAGAGAACCGTTCCTACTTCTATCCCGGCGTCAGTGCGTCCTTCATTGCCAGTGACGCCCTGGACTTCCTGAAGAATAGCAATACTATCTCTTATGCCAAGGTCTATGCTTCCTGGAATAAAACAGGTAACGTGACCCTGACACCCTACCAGCTGCAGAACGCCTATAGCCAGACCAATGGTTTTCCTTTTGGTAACCTGGTGGGCTTCCTGCCCGGGCTGACCAACCCCAACCCCAATATTGAGCCTGAGTTTGTGACCAGCTGGGAAACAGGGGTGCAGCTGAGCTTTTTCAACAACCGCCTCAACCTGGAAGCCGGTTATATCTATTCCGATTCCAAAGGCCAGATCTTCAATGCTACGGCTTCCCGTGCCACGGGGTATAATTCCGCCCGTGTGAATGCCGGTCGCCTCACCAACAGCATCGTGGAAGCCAGCATCAATGGGGATGTGGTTCGTACAAAAGACCTGCGCTGGAACCTGGGCTTCAACTTTACGTATATCAACAACCAGGTGAAAGAGCTGTATGGTGGTCTGGACAATATCAACAATTTCCGCCAGTCGTACGGATGGATCGGTTATGCTTTCCCTCTCCTGCTGGTGAGCGATTATAAAAGAGATCCGGAAGGAAGGGTAGTAGTGGATGCCACTACCGGCGATCCTATTATAGCTGCTGAAAATACCAAGCTCGGTCCCCTGGTGCCGTCTTACCAGATGGGCGTCAGCACACAGGTACAGTTCAAAGGGATCAGCCTGGCTGCGCAGTTCGACTGGCGCATGGGTGGCTGGCTCTACTCCGAGATCGTTCCGGCCATGTATGCCGCAGGTACTGATCCGAGGACTGCTGAATTCAACCGTCAGCCCTTTGTTTATCCCAACTCTGTGATTGAAACAGCGCCAGGTCATTTTGAAGAGAACAGCAGCAAACTGACTTCCGGTGGCGGTCGCGCCTTCTGGAGCAAACAGGGTGAAGTGCAGATCAACACGGCTGCGCCTTCTGACTTCTTCAAGCTGCGCGAGCTGAACATTGGCTATACCTTGCCGCAATCCTTGCTGAGCCGCCAGGGTTTTGTAAAAGAGGTGAACATCGGCTTTGTGGCCACCAACCTCTTCATCATCCGGCATAAGGACAACAAATACGGCGATCCCGAATACCTGTACAACAATACCGATGGTTACCTGAGCTTCCGCCAGGTGCCGCCTTACAGGACCTTCGGCTTCTCCGTGAATGCCAGATTCTGATGATTGACAAACCCATAACCGCTTTGGCGAAACAGAAAAAAGAATACATGAAACGTTTTATCAACTATATAGTCGTCAGTACACTGATCCTGGGGACCAGCTCCTGCGAGAAATTCCTGGATGTGAACGACAACCCCAATTCACCCACTTCCGAAACCCTGCCCCTGAACGCCAAGCTGGCGGCCCCGCTGCTCAGTTCCGCTATCCAGGAAACAGGCCAGCTGAACCAGATCGGCGCCCTCTGGGCCGGTTACTGGGGCACCAACAATGAAGGCATCAGCCAGTTTGTAGACCTCAAGACCTACAATGGCCCTGCAATCCGTCACCAGCGGGATGGTATTCCTGTCTGGGAAGACGGGTTCAACAACCTGCTGTACTACCAGCTCCTGAAAGAAGAGGCCCTGGCCGAGAATGAATACTATTATGCAGGTCTGTCCAAGATCATGCAGGGCTGGCATTTTCTCCGCCTGGTGGATATGTACAACAATATTCCCTTCGATGACGCGCTGCAGGGTACTAAAAACCCAACGCCCCGTTACGAAGCCGGCAGTGTAGTGTATGAGAAAGCCATTAACCTGATCACAGACGGTATCCAGGATATGAAGAACACCATCCCCGGTACAGAAGCCGGTACTGATGATATCCTGTTCCAGGGCAACAAAAGCTCCTGGATCAAATTTGCCAATACCATCAAGCTGCGGGCCCTGCTGCGTCAGAGTGAAGTGGGCAACAACGCCTATATCCAGGCCGAACTGCTGAAGATCCGGAATGAAGGATCGGGCTTTCTCAATACCGGCGAAAATGCTTTCATCCAGCCGGGGTATACTACCAGCAATGCCAACAGTTTCTGGACAGCCAACTACCGGGTGGTAGGCGGCGCTACTTCCCAGAACCACCAGAATGTCCGTCCAACGGAATACCTGCTGGAGCAATATGAACTGCGTGCGGACCCGCGACTGCCCAAGCTCTATGTAGCAGTGGGTGGCGCTTACAAAGGTGTGCGGTTTGGCAATCCTTCCGTAACACCTGACTATGCTGCAGCCGCTACTTCTCCTTTCAAAGGACCCAATGAAAATGCCAACCAGCCGGCCGCCCTGTTCAAGAGCGCTATCCAGCCCCTGGTGCTGATGGGATCTTTTGAAAGCCTGTTCCTGCAAGCTGAAGCGGCACAACGTGGCTGGACCGACGGCGATGCCGCCAGCCTCTATCAATCGGCTATCCAGGAATCTTTCAAATACATGGAAGTGGCTGCCAGTGAATTCACTGGCTATTATGCACAGACCACTGTCAACTTTAATGACGCTACCAATAAAATTGAGCGGATCATTGAGCAGAAATGGCTGGCGCTGAACAGCATCAGCAGTCTTGAAGCCTGGAATGATTACCGCAGGCTGGGTATCCCGGCGGTGCCCAATTCGCTGGAAGCGCCTACGCCACAGTCGCGCCCGCTCCGGCTTATGTATCCTGAAACAGAAAGGATGACCAATAATGAAAATGCCTCCCTGCAGGGGAGTGATGATATGATCTCAGCCAAAGTATGGTGGGATCAGTAAAATAACTGTTCGCTTGCAACGGATCCGGGTAGCCAATAAAGCTGCCCGGATTTTCGCATCTTTGTAAACCCTACAATCCGGAACATATATGGCACAGGAACGCAAACAAAAACGGTCTGCCTGGCAGCAGATAAGGAAACTGTTCAATGATATCCACCTATGGCTGGGACTGGCCTCGGGTCTGATCGTGATAGCGGTCTGCTTCAGCGGTACGGTCTATGTGTACAGTACCGAGCTGACCGAGCTGGCGACCCCGCATCTGTTTAAAGTGGATGCTCCTGCCGGCGCCATGCGTATCCCGGCTGATTCCATGCTGCGGACGGTTGCTGAAACTTCCGGCGGCGCCATCACCAGTGTGCAGGTGCCGGCAGATCCGGAACGGACCTACCAGTACAATGTAAAATTGAAAGATGATAACAGCCGCTTTGGGACTACGTATTTTGTTCATCCCTATACCGGGGCCATCCTGGGTACCAGCAAGGAAAAGAACGGCGCCAAAGAATTCATGAGCACCATGTTCAGCCTGCACCGCTGGCTGCTGCTGGACAAGGTGGAAAAAGAGATTATAACAGGAACAGCTAACCGTAAACTGGGCAGTATGATCACAGGCTGGGCTACTATCCTGTTCACGCTGGGCTGTATTACCGGTCTGGTCATCTGGTTCCCGCAGAAAGTGAAGTTCTGGCGGCAGGGCCTGAAGATCAAATGGGCTGGCTGGAAGCGGATCAACCATGACCTGCACAATACTTTAGCATTTTATTCCCTGATCTTTTTACTGCTGATGGGCCTTACCGGTCCGCAATGGTCTTTTGAATGGTACCGGACAGGCTTGCAGAAAACGTTGGGTGTGTACAAGGAACCGAAACCGGACGAAGGCAGGGGCGGAGAAGGCGGCGGTCGCCGTGGAGAAGGGCAGCCTGGCGGCGCTATGGGACGGAATGAACAGCGGCCGGAAAGCGGGCGCCCGGGAGAACGGCGTGGCGGCGAGCTGGACAGCAGCGTTGGTGAGCAAAAAGGCAATGGAGTGAAAAGGGAAGATAGCCGGAAAGAAGGCGGTGCTGCTGCCAGCGGCGGGCAACAAAGAAAAGAATTGGGGACGAACCAGGGGAAAGCCGTTGCAGGGATACGAGGCGTAAAAGATAGCAGTGAAGGAAAGAGTGCTTCGCGGGAAGGTCAACAGGCTGGTCGGGGGGAAAGACTTGAACAGGCTGGGGGACAAGGTGCTGAGCGCGGTGGCCGGGAAGGTCAGCGGCCTGCCGGTGGCGGGCGTGAGCAGCAACCCAAATCTGTGATCCCGGAAGGTACCCAGTGGACTAAACCCGGCATCAACGAATACATCAAAGCCGCTAACCAGACCCTGGTGTACAATGGCAATTATACCCTGATGCTGCCGGCGGATTCCACTGCTGTTGTCAATATCAGCAAAACGAAAGTAGGCTTCTTTGCGCCTGCTGCTGCCGACAGGGTGATCCTGGACCAGTACAGCACCAAAGTGCTGAAAAAAGAGATCTTTACCGAAAAGCCTTTCAATGAGCGGGTGGCCGGTTCTATCAAGGCTATTCACGTTGGGAATGTCTATGGCGGCTTTACCAAGCTGCTGTATTTCCTGGCCTGCCTGATAGCTACCAGTCTGCCCATTACCGGCACCATGATCTGGCTTAACAAAATGAAGAAGAAAAAGCCGCGCGGAGGTGCGGGCCAGAATAAGGTAAAGGGGTTAAGGACGAATGATGCGCCGGTGTCTCCGGCTGTGTGAGGAATAGTTGGCTGAAAATACTGAGCCCGGGTAAGTACCCGGGCTTTTTTTGTGGCATAAGGTAGAATAGGTCGTTCAAAAGGGGGATGCTTGATTGAAATCAAGTTTAATAGAGAAAAAAGTTGCTTGGTTGACAAAAGGAATGAATTTTGTAAATTTGTCAACAATATAAAAGTATTATTATGAATCATTTTCCTGAAAGGCTGAAGGCTGCCCGTAAGATGAAGGGGTATTCTCTGCAGGATTTGGTCAATGCTATGAAGGAGCCGGTTAGTAAGCAGGCTTTAAGTAAATATGAAGCTGGAAATATGAAGCCGGATAGTAAGGTGTTGCGCAATTTGTGCAATGCATTGGGACAACCTGTTGATTATTTTTTGCGGACAAGCAGTATTGAATTAGGTGGAATTGAGTTCAGAAAACAGAGCAGTCTACCTGAAAAAGAACAGACAAAAATAAAATATCTAACTATTGAGTTCCTGGAACGCTACCTGGAACTGGAAGAAATTATGGGGATTGACAATTGTCTTAGCAATCCTATCGGTAATCTTAAGATAAAGAATGAACAAGATGTAGAGCGGGCTGCAGAAAAGCTTCGGGAAGCATGGAATTGGGGATATGAACCTATCAGTAACATTGTTGAATTACTTGAGGAGAAAGGAGTGAAGGTATTTCAACTGGATGCCCATGATGCTTTTTTAGGATTGTCCTGTAAGGTTAATGATCAGGTGTCAGTCATAGTTATGAATAATAACGAGAAAATTTCGATTGTTCGTAAGCGTTTTACTATATTGCATGAATTGGCACACCTCTTGCTGGATCTTTCTGATGCTACTCCCTTACAAAAGGAACATTACTGTAATGTTTTTGCTGGCGCTATGCTGATGCCTGAGTCCATTTTCAAAAAAGCATTTGGAGGGTTTCGCAAGCGAATAGTATGGCCGGAATTTATCCTGATTAAAGAAGAATATGGGATATCAATTGCTGCAATTCTGTACCGGGCAAAAATCCTAAAGCTGATCAGTATGAATTATTTCAAAGAGATGATGATGGATTACAATAGAATTGGGTATCAAAATGGAGAGCCTGGTCAGTTTTTGGGAAGTGAGCAATCAAAGAGATTTCTTCAGCTAGTATTACGTGCTTATTCTGAGGACCTCATCAGTTCCTCCAAAGCCGCGGTGCTTAATGGTCAGAAGATGTTTGAATTCCGCGACATGCTGTATTTAATGGATAAGAAATGAAACTGGTAATTACGGATGCCAATATTTTTATTGATCTTGATTTTTGTGGACTGATAAAGGTTTTTTTTGACCTTGGCCTGTCCATTGTAACTACCTGGGAAGTCATCAATGAAATGAGTGAACCCCAGCAGGCTTTGTATGAACACTGGGTGATTAATGGGGCTTTAGTTGTCCATGAGTTTACACTTGATAAATTAAGCGAAGCAGCAATTAATAAAGCTAACAATAGGTTAAGTGATGTGGATCAGGCGCTTCTACTCCTGGCTATCCAGTTACAGGCCATGGTACTTTCTGGGGATAGATTTTTAAGGAAGGCGTGTGAGCGGCTGCAGGTGGAAGTGCATGGGATATTGTGGGTGTTTGATCAGTTGATCCTCGGCAATTTAATTACTCCGGGAAAGGCAGCAGAAATACTTTCATCCTTACAAACATTTAATGAACGCTTGCCATCAGATGCATGCGAGGAACGGTTAATCCGCTGGAAAGAAAATTCCGGTGAACAAAGCGCCTGAACAGCGGCTACCCCAGCGCCAGTAATTTATTCCTCACCAGCAAACAGGCGCCCACCACACCGGCCTGCTCCCCTAATTTGGAAATAGTCAGATGCGTATCATTATTTACCAGGCTTAGCGAATACTTATTAATAGCGCTCTTCACCGGCAGGCGGATATAGTCCTTGGTAGAGGAAAGAGCGCCGCCGAGGATCACCAGTTCCGGGTTGAACAGGTTAATGAGCAGGGCAATGCCACGACCCAGCTTCTCGCTGATCTCGGCAATCAGCTCAATGGCCAGTACATCGTCATTGATGGCGGCCTGGATAATATCTTCCAGCTGCACTTCTTCCGGCTTCTTTTTTTTCTGCGCCACCGTAGTGGAAAAGCCTTCTGTCATTTTCTGCCGGAACTTCTTGGTCAGCGCCTCACCGGAGGCCTCCGTTTCCAGGCAGCCTTTTTTGCCGCAATGACAAAGGATCTCGTTATTGAACAAAGGGATATGCCCAAACTCACCGGCAAAGCCTGATTTACCATAATACAGTTGCCCGTTGATCATAATACCTGCACCAATGCCATGGTCCAGGTTGATGAAGAGGGCGTTCTTCTCCGTGTTGACACCGCCAAAGGCAAACTCACCATAGGCCATGGCGCGGGAATCGTTCTCCAGGAAAGTGCGGATGCCGATACGTTGTTCCATCACCTTGCTCAGCGGCTCCTCGTCAAAGTGGAAAAAACTGAAACTATAGCCTGTGGCGTAGTTGATCCGCCCTGTCAGGTTCATCCCCATGCCCAGGATCTTTTCCTTGGGTATGCCAAATTCCCGGATACCGCTTTCTATGAGCTGGCATAACTGCGTCAGGGACTCTTCTGTATTGTACAGGTGAAAAGCCACTTTCTCGGAGAACTTCACCAGGTTCATCTTGAAGTCCAGCAGGCCGATATTGATATAATGCTTCTTGACTTCTACCCCTACAAAAAATCCTGACTCCGGTACCAGCCCGTAAAGGTTGGGACGGCGGCCACCCGTTGAATCAATCTTGCCGTATTCCTGTACCAGCCCGTCATTGGTGAGGTCGGTCAGCAGGTTGGTGACTTTGGGCACGCTGGAATTAAGGGTCTTGGCCAGCTCGGCAATGGTGGCATTGCCCTGGCTGGCAAAAAAGGAAACGATCTCCTTCTTGAGGTTGATATTCTTGTACGCCACACCCGTGACGTTCTCATCATATAACTCTTCAAAAAAGGTATTGCGTAGGGAAGGCAGGGCTTTGGCAGGCTCCGCCATCGCTTCGGTGTCTTTTATCCTGGGCATATTTTGTGTTGGGCTATTATTTCAAAAATAGCAGAAAATACCAATCTTTTTAAAAATTATTTT
The DNA here is from genome assembly GCA_029202545.1 of Candidatus Pseudobacter hemicellulosilyticus. Lineage (GTDB taxonomy): Bacteria > Bacteroidota > Bacteroidia > Chitinophagales > Chitinophagaceae > Pseudobacter > Pseudobacter hemicellulosilyticus. Next base: position 6,441,992 of record CP119311.1, on the reverse strand, counting down.
TAAGTTAAGCCTTTGAGGACCAGATCAGGAGTTGTTGGCAAGGCCTATCTTCCCGCGCAACCCCTTGATAGCCTTGAATTGCGTTATGAAATGATTATGTTCTTAAAAAAATTTATTAATTGATTTTGTTTTTTAAAATATTTGCATAACTTAGTTTTATCGTTTTCATTTTACGGTTTCTCCCATACAACATTAAGTGACTGCCAAAAAACTGTTTTGAGCTTATGAGCGCTATTGTAAGATACTGCACGTATGCGGCTATTTGTTTACTGTTTGCAACCCGCATCCAGGCACAGGCACTAAGGCATGTCACTATCAGCGGCATCGTTACCGATCAGGCCGGTAAGCCCATTTCCAGGGTGGCCGTCACTGACGGTATCAGCATTGTTACCACTGATGCCAAAGGACAATATTCCATTGCTTCTACTACCGAAGCCAGCTTCGTCTATATTACCATTCCTTCAGGTTATGAAGTGCCCGTGAATAACGGTTGCGCTGCATTTTATACCAATCTGCACCCGGATGCAAAAGGCCGGTGCAAGGCCAATTTCATGCTGCAAAAGATGGACCGGTCGGACGATCACCATTTTGCCATTGTCTGGGCAGATACCCAGATCAAAACGCCCCGTCATGCCGAACAGCTGATGGAAACACCCGTTCCTGATACCCGCGCCCTGGCCGCAGAACTGGCAAAGACCGGTCCGGTACATGGGATCTCGGTAGGAGATATTATCTGGGACGCCCCCGCCATGATACCCGAATACAAGAAAGCGGTCAGCGCTACCGGCATTCCTTTTTTCCAGGTGCTGGGCAACCATGATATGGACCTGTATGTGCGCACTGATGAGCTGTCGGACCGCCGCTACAATGAAGCTTTCGGTCCTTCCTGGTATAGCTTCAACCGAGGCAAAGCGCATTATGTAGTGCTCGACAATGTCTTCTACTACGGCGTTGGCTATAACTATATCGGTTACCTCAATGAGCGGCAGCTCCGCTGGCTGGAGCAGGACCTGGCCCTGGTGCCCAAAGGCAGCCCGGTATTTGTTTCCATGCATATCCCCGCGTATACCAACGAAAAACAGCTCTATAACCTGCCGAAGGATGAACCTGGTAATATCACGCTCAACCGCAAACACTTTTATAAGCTGCTGCAACCTTATCGCGCTCACCTGCTGCTGGGACATGCGCATACCAATGAGAACCTGGAAGAGGACGGCGTGCTGCTCCATATACATGGTGCTGTCTGCGGCGCCTGGTGGCTCAGTGATCTCTGTCATGACGGAACGCCCATGGGTTATGGCGTATATGAAGTCCGGGGCGATAGTGTGAGCTGGTATTATAAATCCATCGGACATCCGGCGGAGCACCAGCTGCGCGTATTCGCCCCCGGTAGCGACAGTACCCGCCCCGGCCAGCTGGTGGCCAATGTCTGGAACTGGGACAGCGCCTGGAAAGTGGAGTGGCTGGCCGATGGACAACCCCAGGGACCAATGACAGCCGGCATCGGTGTGGACCCTGAAACCGTGCGCCGCTATGGAAAGGCGGATCGTACGGGGCTGTACGACTGGGTAACACCCGGCAGATCAGCGCACCTGTTCTATGCTACACCGCCGCCAGGCGTCCGGACCATTACCGTCCAGGCCACTGACCGCTTTGGCAAAACCTACAGGGAAGAACTGTCCCTGTAACCCAACCTGCCTTATCCCACAATCAATCCTGCAACAAACCCTATAATACATAAGAAGCATGCGCGTAAATGAAACGGAATTAGCACCCGGTGCAGACCTGACCCTGGAGCCGGCAAACTGGTACCAGCCTTATGGACAATTATATAAAGATGAACTGCTGAACAATATCCTGCCCTTCTGGCTGAAACATAGCCTGGACGAGACCCACGGCGGTTTCTTCACCTGCCTGAACAGGGATGGCAGTATCTATGATACGGATAAGTTCATGTGGCTGCAAGGCAGACAGGTATGGTGCTTCAGTTATATGTATCGCCACCTGCAGCATAAAAAAGAATGGCTGGACATGGCCATGTCAGGCGCTGCTTTTATGCAGCAGCATGGACGGGATGCAAAAGGCAACTGGTATTTTGCGCTGAATAAAGAAGGGCGTCCCCTCGTGCAACCCTATAATATTTTCAGTGACTGTTTTGCAACCATGGCTTTCGCCAGCATGGATAAAGTACTGCCCGGGAAAGGATATGGCGCCATTGCAATTGATACCTTTGACAATATCCTCCGCAGAGCAGCCAATACCAAAGGCGATTACAATAAACTTTATCCCGGCACGCGCCCGCTGAAAAGCCTGTCGCTGCCGATGATCCTCAGTAACCTGGTGCTGGAAATGGAACATCTCCTGGAACCGGCGCGGGTCAATGAACACCTTGAAAAAACTGTACACGAGGTGATGAATGTTTTTTACCAGCCCGAACTCGGTATGCTGGTGGAAAATGTAGCGCCCGACGGCAGCCTGGTGGATTGCTTTGACGGCAGGGTCCTGAACCCCGGCCATGTAATAGAGACCATGTGGTTTGTAATGGATATCGGCAAGCGCCTGGGTAATGAGGAACTGATCCGCCAATGCTGCAATATTGCGCTCAACACCCTGGAATACGGGTGGGACAAGGAGTTTGGCGGTATCTTTTATTTCATGGACCGCAAAGGCGCTCCGCCACAGCAACTGGAATGGGACCAGAAGCTCTGGTGGGTGCATGTGGAAACCCTGGTGGCCCTGGCCAAAGGATACCAGCTCACGGGCGATGAACGCTGCGCCCACTGGTTCAAAAAAGTACATGACTATACCTGGCAACATTTCCGCGACCCGGAATTTGGCGAATGGTATGGTTATCTGAACAGGAGAGGGGAAGTTTTGCTGCCCCTGAAAGGCGGTAAATGGAAAGGCTGTTTCCATGTTCCCCGCGGACTTTTCCAGGTAGCAAAAACATTCGGACAGATCCCACAATTGTAATGATCATGAACAAACTATTGTCAATAAAATTCCTTTGCGGACTGCTGTTCATCAGCTGCGCAGGCATGCTGCCGGCAAAGGCCCGGCAACTGGCTGCACAGCCTCCCGCAAATAAGACAGCAGCTGTCCCCGGCTCCCTGAACAATGCCGCTATGCGCCAGCTGGCGCTCAATGGCCCAAGTATCCAGATAGATCCCAGCTTTGCCTATTATAAGAACCGTTCCAATGAAAGTATTGTGAACGAGATTGAACTGGCAGGGTATAGATGTGTCCACTATTTTGTAGTGAACGAAAAAGAGGTCAATGGCGAACTGATCCGCGCCTTCCAGCAACGCGGCATTCCCGTATGGATGATGGCGCTGGGCAATGGGACCTATTCTACCAAAGGCCTGCCCGAAGGCTGGGAACAATGGAAGATGAAACTGCTGAAGCGTGAGAATGGCGCTGACGGTTTTACTTTCTTCACGCCCTTCAACCCCCATTTTGTTCAGTGGAAGAAGCAGGTGCTGGTGAACCTGATGAATACCTATGGCTTTGACGGCATGGAACTGGCAGAATCCTATTTTCCCGAATGGGATGCTATTAAGTCTGGTCTCTATGGCGACCTGAGCGAATGGGCCGCCGCCCGCTTCCAACAGCAGTATGGACAGGCCCTGCCGGAATTCCTGGATACAGCCGCCGCCAATTATTATAAGAAGATCCCTGCCGTATACGCCAACTGGGTCCAATGCCGCGTGGATGCTGTGAATGATATGCTGCAGGAAGTATACAATGGTCCCGGGGGTATCCGGGAAAAATGCCCGGGCCGGCTGGTAGCCACCTGGACCCTGGGCCTGGATGCCGGTCCGCAATCTGTTCCCCTGCTGCGCGAACACCAGGGTATGGATGCTGCCGCGATGATCGCCAAAGTAAAGCCCGACCTGCATTATATCCAGACACACTGGCCCGACTGGGGAAAATCCGAACAGGCCCTGCCCCCGGATTATATGAAGACCTACACCGGTTTCTATAACCAGATCCGCGAGGCCGGTCTGCAAACGCCCATCGCTTTGCAGGCTGATATAGGTTCGTCCAAAAATATGATCAAGTCCGGTAAATGGGTTGCTGCCTTCAGTGATGCCTGTGTCCAATATAAATATGCCGGCTGGACGGCGTATGAATACCATCTCGGTGGTTATATCTACCAGGATGCGCCGGCTCCGGTGAAAGCAGCAAGAACAGACAGTAAAACTATCCGTATCTCTTTCAGCAAGCGCATTGATTCCGCTACTGCGGCCAGCCCCGACGCTTACCAGTTCTATAAGAACGGAAAGGCCCTTAAAGCCGTTGTGCAGCAGATACAAACAGATGGCAACCAGGTAGCGCTGACGCTGAAAAAGAAATTACCCCCCAATACACAGATCGGGTTTTCCGGTATTAAGGATACGCCCGGACTGTGGTTGTATAAAGGCTATGAAGCGCATACAGTAGCACCTGAAGCAAGGGTGACCGTACAATAAAAACTGACCAACCAAACATGCAATATGATCGGAGCCGCTCATGAACTGACTGCTGTAGCAGCACCCACGGACAGGAAAAGGACCGTGCTGGCGCTGGTGATCCTGGCCTTCGTGTATTTTGCACTGGGCTTTATCACCTGCCTCAATGATTCCCTGGTGCCCTTTTTCAAGAAGGGTTTTTCCCTCAACTACACGGAATCATCGCTGGTGCAGTTCTATTTTTTTATTGCCTATGCCGTCTTTTCTATCCCGGTCAGCATCCTGGTGCGCAGGACAGGTTACAAAAAAGGCATCGTGACCGGCTTCCTGCTGGCGGCCCTGGGTGCTATCCTTTTTTATCCTGCCTCCGTAGCACACCAGTACTGGGTTTTCCTCCTGGCCCTGTTCATCCTGGCCCTGGGCATTGTGTTGTTGCAGGTGGCGGTGAATCCCTATGTCACTATCCTGGGTCCTGCGGAAACAGCTTCTTCCCGGTTCACCCTGGTGCAGGGTGTTGGCTCTATCGGCACTACAGTAGCGCCTTTGTTCGGCGCTCATTATATCCTGGCCGGATTGCAGGGCGCTTCGGATTCCAGTGAGGCGGTTCGCTATCCTTATCTCGGCATTGCCCTGGCCCTGGTGGTCATGGGACTGCTGTTCTCCCGCTTACGCTTACCCGATGCCGGCAAGCAAAGCAATACAGTAGACACACAAGCCACTTCCCTGAAGCAGACCCTGGCCTTTCGTAACCTGAAACTGGGCGTTATCGCCATCTTCATGTATGTGGGTGCGGAAGTAGCTATCGGTACTTTTCTGACCAATTA